>JAFYNS010000153.1 GCA_017556505.1 Bacillota bacterium
TCAAAATCGCTCAGGCACTGGGTATGGGGATTCTGGCCTATGCACGTACACCAAGGGAAGACGAACCGGGCATCCATTTTGCGGGCCTGGAAGATGTCCTGACACAGAGTGACTACCTGACCCTCCACTGCCCATTGAATGCAGATACACGTCACCTGATTAATAAGGACACCCTGGCTCTCATGAAGCCAACTGCATTTATTATCAACACTGCCCGCGGTGCTCTCATCGACGAAGCTGCACTGATTGAGGCACTGAGGGAAGGCCGCATCGCAGGTGCAGGCCTGGATGTGCAGGAAGTAGAACCTCCGGCAGCAGACAATCCGCTCTACGATATGGAAAACGTCATCATCACACCGCATATGGGATGGAGAGGACTGGAAACTCGTCAGCGTCTGGTGTCCATTGCAGCAGATGATATTAAGAACTTCCTGGCTGGAACACCGGTTAATGTTATCGTTTAAAGTATTTGAAAAGGAAAAAAAGGGGGATTAAAATGGGCTTGAAGATCAACACCATCATCCATCTGGAGGATGATGAAAAGTTTGTATTATTAAGTGAAACGGAATACGAAGGCAGCAGATATTTTCTGGCCATGGGGGTGGATGGTGAGAAAGAAATCATTCCACAGAAGGTTGCAATTCTGGAGGAACAAACTGAATCAGGTGACAGCGGCGAGGAGGAAATCTACGTGGAACGTGTAACAGATCCGGATTTAGTAGTGGTTTTGACCGAAATTCTGAAGAACGGATGTGATTAAAAACCATAGAGAGACTGCTATCATGAAATTATAAAAATGTCCCCGGCACAGTGTCAGGGACATTTTTTATGAGGAGCGTATTACAGGGAGAATTCCTGGTATGGATACTGACAAGGAAGCGGGGAAACCCAGATTTTACCGTCTTCTGGCTGTGAGATAATGGAAATCAGAGTACGGAATTTTTCGTGTTCCGGTCCGCCTTCGTCACAATGGCGGCAGATGCTGTCCGGATAGCCGCGGTGGTCGGTCAGCAGTTCCTTCATCACATCGACATCAATTTTGCCGTAATGTTCTTCCATCAGCTGTTTCATGCGGTACTGACGCAGAAAGGTGTCAGGGAAAGAAGTCTGATCTGCCATATCACGGTCCTGGAGAAAGTGGGTCAGGAAATGATTGGAGTGGGTCATGATATCCCGGTCCGGGAGCAGAATCCCGCACTTGCCCGGTGTCACTTCTACATCCAAAATATCCCCGTCTTTTCCAGCAATGAGATGATTCAGAGCGATGGCGTTCTGACACTGGGTGATGCAGCGAAGTGCATCCGGTACATTTTTACTGAGCAATGCCTTCTGTGCAGACACAACGGCAGGCACCCCCACGACGGATTTTGGCCAGCAGAGCACATTGGCATAATGAGCCACGCCCAGAGAGTTGATACCAAACTGGAGCAGCTGACCGGCGATGGTTTACCGTTTTTTGTGGCTCTTCCAGATGCAGCGAAAGAGGTACATCCACCGATATATAACGGACCGGTCACATCCATTTCGAAGCTGCCCTGATGGAAGAGGACCTCGTTTACAGAAATTCCAGCACCTTCTGCAATCCCTTCGATTTCATCCATAAATTCGGGAGCGTATGCCTTAATTGGTTCTGTGAAGATGGAAGACTTATCTACGATTGTCTCCATCGGTGTGTCCGGCATAACCACGGAAAGAGCATTTTCCCAATATTCGTGCATATCCTTTATTTCTTCACGGCATGTTTCACCATACTGGCGGCCGATTTCTTTCCAGGAACCTTTGAATTCATGTAATGTAAAACTGGTCTGCGATTTCATGGTAACTCTCCTTTTCTTCGAATGAGGTGGTCATTATACACCCAGGCGATATTATAGTCAAAAAAATTTTTTCAGAAAATTCTAAAAATTAAGCAACCAAACAAAAAATACAGAAATATGACCGAAATACTGTTGACATCGCACAAATGATGTGTTAATATTACCACATTAACGAAATACGTTGTATACACGAAATGCGATGAGCAGAAACCAGTAGGTTGGAAAGAACCTGGAGAGAGTTGCCGGTTGGTGCGAGGCAATGGGGACGTCCTTCTCGAATTCATTCTGTTAGCAGTGCACTGAACAGGAGAAATCCTCTGTAGGATGCAACGGGAGTTCCCGTCACAGAACTAGGGTATGTCAGTACCCGATAAGGCTGCTGCCGTGAGGTGACAGCGAACTGAGGTGGTACCACGGGATATGATTTTCTCGTCCTCTGTATTCATAATCGGAATGCGGAGGGCGTTTTTGTTTTCCCTTTCTCACTCCGAAGCTTCAGAAAGGAAAGGTGGTTAACATGACACAGAACTATTATCACAAAGAAATCGAAACTATGAAGCCGGAAGATATGCGGAAGCTTCAGTCCGAGAAATTGGTGAAACAGGTAAAGCACGTTTATGAAAATGTTCCTTATTATCGGAATCTCATGGATGAAAAAGGCGTAAAGCCTGAAGATATCAAGGGGATTGATGATTTGCACAAGCTGCCATTCCTCAGTAAAACAGACCTGCGGGATGCTTATCCTTATGGACTTCTGGCGGTACCGCTGGAAAAGTGCGTAAAGATTCACTCTACATCCGGAACAACCGGACGCCGTGTCGTTGCCTTCTATACCCAGAATGATGTAGATCTGTGGGAAGACTGCTGTGCCCGTGCTATCATGGCGGCAGGCGGAACAAATAAGGATGTCTGCCAGGTTTCATACGGTTATGGCCTCTTTACAGGTGGTGCCGGTCTCAATGGCGGTTCCCACAAAGTAGGATGTCTGACACTGCCGATGTCCTCTGGTAATACAGACCGTCAGATTCAGTTCATGATGGACCTGCAGGCTTCCATACTCTGCTGTACTCCTTCTTATGCGGCATACATCGGTGAAACCCTGAAGGAACAGGGATATAGGCCGGAAGATATTCCTTTGAAGGCAGGTATTTTCGGGGCAGAACCATGGACCGAAGAAATGCGCCGCAGTATTGAAGCCACTCTGGGCATCAAGGCGTATGACATTTACGGTCTGACCGAAACCACAGGCCCGGGGGTTGCATTCGAATGCAGCGAACAGAACGGCATGCACATCAATGAAGATCACTTCTACGCAGAAATCATAGATCCGGACACTGGAGAAGTTCTGCCGGAAGGCTCCAAGGGCGAGCTGGTATTCACTTCCCTGGATAAGGAAGCATTCCCTCTGCTCCGTTACCGTACCCGCGATATCTGCGTGCTTTCCCGCAAAAAATGTTCCTGCGGCCGTACTCTCATCAAGATGGCGAAACCGATGGGCAGAACCGACGATATGCTGATTATCCGTGGTGTAAATGTATTCCCAAGCCAGATTGAAACCGTTCTTCTGAAGGAAGGATATGAACCAAACTATCAGATTATCGTAGACAGAGTAAATAATACAGACACCTTCGAAGTAAAGGTGGAAATGACTGCCGAAAAGTTCACCGACAAGGTCAGCGATATCCTTAAGATGGAAAAATCTCTGGCAGGTTCCATGAAGACAATGCTGGGCATCAATCCGACCATCCACCTTGTGGCACCGAAGTCCATCACCAGAAGTGAAGGCAAGGCAGTCCGTATAATTGATAAGAGAAAACTCGTCTAATCAGGGAAAGGAGAATTATCATGGCTATTAAGCAGTTAACCGTATTCGTAGAAAACAAGCAGGGAGCCCTGGTCTCCGTTACAGAGGCTCTTGCCAAGAAGAACATCAACCTCCGTGCAATGTCCATTGCAGAGACACAGGAATTCGGCATTCTCCGCCTCATCGTCAATGACGAGGCTGCGGCAGAAAAGATTCTGGCAGAGGAAGGCTATATCATTAAGATTACTGATGTGGTGGGTGTGAAAATCGGTGATGAACCGGGAAGCTTATCTGCAGCACTGAAGGTTCTGGATGCACATAACATCAATGTGGAATACCTCTACGCATTCATGGCCCGTACCGAAAAACACGCCTATGTTGTTATCCGTGTGGAAGACAATGCTGCAGCAGAAGCTGTCCTGTCAGAAGACGGATTTAAACTGATTAAGGAAGCGGATATAGATAAGTTATAGGATGTGTTCCTGGTTTTTATGCCCTTGCACTGTGCAGGGGCATTTGTTATAATGTTGCAAAGAACCGATGTTTGAGATACCGGGGGGAGTATGAATGTCGTAAGGAGGAATTGACACGTGTCGGATATTACCAAAAGGGCGTTGGAAGCATCACTTAAGAAGATGCTGCTGAAAAAACCGGTCAATAAGATTACAATTAATGATATTACGGAAGACTGTGGTGTCAATCGTGCAACGTTTTATTATCATTTCAGAGATATTTATGATCTGATTGAATGGTCATGTGAAGAGGACTCGAGGAGAGCGATTCATGGGAACATGACTTATGAAACCTGGGAGCAGGGATTTCTGAACATCTTTCACGCAGTGGAAGACAATAAACCTTTTGTCCTGAATGTTTACCGTCATGTGAGCCAGGAACAGATTATCCAGTATCTGTACAGGGTTGTTTATCATCTGATCATCAATATCGTAGAGGAATGTGCGCAGGGAATGAGCGTAAGAGAGGAAGATAAACAGTTTATCGCGGATTTTTATAAATTTGTTTTTGTGGGAATGATGCTGGATTGGATTCGGCAGGAAATGAAACCGTCCCCGGAAAAAATGATTTCACGGCTGAGTACGCTCATTGAGGGGGATGTCGTCCGTATGCTGGAAAAGTGCTGCACAGATAAGCCTGATCCCAACCGTGACAAATAACAGTATCTGTTCAAAAAAACAACAATGCAGCCCCGCTGTCGAACTTTTCGACAGCGGGGCCTTTCTGTTGATTGAGACATTATTTTTTTTAACGTATAATCAGGAAGAATTGAAAAAACATAGATTTAATGAGATTATCAGGAGGGACGAAAATGTATTATTCGAGCGGAAATTATGAGGCTTTTGCACGCCCTAAGAAACCAGAGGGTGTTGATCACAAGTCAGCGTATATTATCGGTACGGGTTTGGCAGCTCTTTCTGCGGCATGCTACCTTGTTCGCGATGGGCAGATGAAGGGGGACCGGATTCATATCTTTGAAAAAGAACATGTTCCCGGAGGAGCATGTGATGGCTTTGCATATCCAGGGGTAGGATATGTCATGAGGGGCGGCCGCGAAATGGACAACCATTTTGAAGTTATGTGGGATTTATTCCGGTCCATTCCATCAATTGAGACCGAGGGGGTCAGTGTTTTAGATGAGTATTACTGGCTCAATAAAGAAGATCCGAATTACTCCCTTTGCCGTGCTACTGTCAACCGGGGACAGGATGCGCATACAGACGGCAAATTTGCAGTTTCTGAGAAAGCACAGATGGAGATCATGAAGCTGTTTTTCACTCCGGATGAAGAACTCTATGATAAATGTATTGATGAATACTTTGATGATGAAGTATTGGATTCAAATTTCTGGCTGTACTGGAGAACCATGTTTGCGTTCGAAAACTGGCACAGTGCATTGGAAATGAAGCGGTATATCAAGCGTTATATTCACCATATCGGAGGGCTTCCTGACTTCACAGCACTGCGCTTTACAAAATATAACCAGTATGAGAGCATGATTCTTCCAATGATCAAATATCTGGAAAATGCAGGTGCAGTATTTCACTATAATACCAAGGTTGTAAATGTGGAGTTTGATATTGCAGACGGTAAAAAACAGGCGGTGAGAATTGAAGTTGAAACGGAAGGTGAAATCCGTTTTGTGGACCTCACAGAGGATGATCTTGTATTCATTACAAATGGAGGCTGTGTGGAAAATTCTGCAATAGGATCCCAGAATACTCCTGCACCATATAATCCGCAGATCAAGCCGGGAGGCGGCTGGGATATGTGGAGACGGATTGCATGCCAGAGTCCTGATTTTGGGAATCCCGATAAATTCTGTTATAACAGTGAGCTGTGCAGCTGGATGAGCGCTACTGTGGAAACACTGGATCAGAGGATTATTCCGTATATCACAAATATCTGTAAGCGGGATCCTTTCACCGGGAAAGTGGTTACCGGCGGAATTGTATCTGTAAAAGATTCCAGCTGGCTTTTAAGCTGGACGATTAACCGCCAGCCACAGTTCCGGTCCCAACCAAAAGATCATTGTCTTGTTTGGATTTACGCACTCTTTCATGACAGACCTGGTGACTATGTGAAAAAGCCGATGCGAAACTGTACGGGAAAAGAAATCTGTATGGAATGGTTATACCATATTGGAGTGCCGGAAGATGAAATCGAAGAGCTGGCTGAGAACAGTGCCAATACGGTTCCGGTTATGATGCCTTACATTGATGCTTTTTTCATGCCGCGTAATGATACGGACAGACCTAAGGTGGTGCCGGACGGAGCAGTAAACTTTGCGTTTATCGGCCAGTTTGCCGAGACCGCAAGAGATACCATTTTTACGACCGAATATTCTATGCGTACAGGGATGGAAGCGGTCTATACTCTGCTGAATGTGGACCGTGGAGTTCCTGAGGTGTGGGGAAGCACATATGATGTGAGAGATCTCCTGAATGCGGCTGTCAAATTACGTGACGGGAAACCATTGACGCAGATGAAGCTTGGATTCAAGGAGAAACTTGCGGTTAAAAAAGCTCTGGAACTGCTGAAAGACACAGATATTGAGAAACTTCTGAAGGAATATCATGTCATTGAAAGCAAAGAGTAAGAAGTGATGACAGGGAGGACAGAACAATGAATGCAGCTAATACATTAAAAAAACTGGGAATTGAGCAGACTTTCAACTTTATCTATAAAGATCCGGATAAGAATCTGCCGAAGCTTATGGACTGGGCCGATAAATTTGCGGAAGGGCAGTTCCCTTCGCAGCGAAAGGCGATTCGGGAAGCACTTACAGATCCGGCACATCCTTATTACGATTATATCCGCCGCATCTTTAAAGATGTGAATCCCAATGTAACGAAGACACTGGCAGTAAACTTCTTTATTAATGCAAGTCTGGCCGGATGGAAAAAAGAGGAAGAATTAAGAGAAAAATATCACTGTAATATCCCATGGGCCATTCTGTTGGATCCTACATCAGCCTGCAATCTTCACTGCACCGGCTGCTGGGCCGCAGAGTATGGGCATAAATTAAATCTGACATTTGACGAAATTGATGATATTATCAGCCAGGGAAAAGAGCTGGGTGTATATATGTACATTTACACCGGAGGAGAACCCCTGGTCCGTAAAAAAGACTTGATTCAGCTTTGTGAGAAACATTCAGACTGCGTGTTCCTTTGCTTCACCAATGCTACCTTAATCGATGAAGCGTTTGCCGATGAGCTGCTGCGCGTAGGTAATTTTGTGCCTGCTATTTCCCTGGAAGGATTTGAAGAGGCCACAGATGGACGGCGGGGTGCAGGAGTATATCAAAAAGTTCGGGCGGCTATGGAACTTCTCAGAAAAAAGAAACTGGTTTATGGTATTTCCTGCTGCTATACCAGTGCCAACTACGAATCTATCACTTCCGAGGAATTCTATGATTCACTGATTGATATGGGAGCTTATTTTGCGTGGTATTTCCATTATATGCCGGTAGGAAATGATGCTGTACCGGAACTCATGCCAACACCGGAACAGCGTATCGGAGTCTATGAAAAGATTCGCCGGTACCGTGCTGAAAAACCTCTGTTTGCGATGGACTTCCAAAACGATGCGGAGTATGTGGGCGGATGTATTGCAGGCGGTCACCGTTACTTACATATCAATGCAAATGGGGATATCGACCCATGTGTATTCATTCATTATTCAGACTCCAATATCAGAGAAAAGACGTTATTGGAAGCGCTTCGTTCTCCGATGATGATGGCTTATCATGACAGCCAGCCATTTAATGAAAATATGCTTCGGCCATGTCCGATGCTGGAAAACCCGGAAAAACTCCGTGATATCGTAGCAAAGACAGGAGCACATTCGACCGACCTGAAGTCTCCGGAAACCGCAGAGCACCTCTGTGCGAAATGTGAACAGTACGCGAAAAACTGGCAGCCGGCAGCGGATAAACTCTGGAAGGAAAAACGGGATAAGGCTGGACAAAACCAGTGAAGCACCGAACAATATTCATTTTCAGCCCTGTAAATTCATGCGGGGCTGTTTTTTTTCTTGTCTTTTTCTACCCATTTGCGGTAACTTGTGCTATAATCTATTTTGGATAAATGTGCAATTACAGGAGGTAACACACATGACAGAATTATTAGCTCCGGCTGGGAATATGGAGGCACTGAAGGCGGCCATTACAGGTGGCTGCGACGCCATTTACCTGGGTATGCAGAAGTTTGGTGCCCGGGCCTATTCTGAGAATTTTGACTATGAGCTGCTGAAGGAAGCGGTGGACTATGCCCACCTTCGCGGCGTGAAAATATATGTAACCATGAACACCATCGTCTTTGAGGCGGAAATGGAGGACATGAAGGCACAGCTCCACAAGCTGAATGAAATCGGCGTGGATGGGGTTATCGTCCAGGACCTGGCGGTATTCGACTATGCGGTACGTCATTTCGAGGACATGGAAGTACACTGCTCCACCCAGATGGGGATTGACGATGCCGAGGGCACCCGGTTCTGCAAAGAATTCGGTGCAAAACGTGTGGTTCTGGCCCGCGAAACCCCTATCGAACGCGTAAAGGAAATCAAGCGCGTGGTGCAGATTCCCATTGAAATTTTCGTTCATGGAGCGCTGTGCGTATCTTATTCCGGCAACTGTCTCATGTCCGGTCTGATTGGATATCGGAGCGGCAACCGGGGACGCTGCGTAGGCTCCTGCCGTAAGATGTATGAGTTGATTGACAGCCAGACCGGTCAGGTACTGGGACAGAACTATATCCTGTCCACCAAAGACCTGAACACCATCGATCACATCGAAGACCTGAAGGAAGTAGATTCCCTGAAAATCGAAGGCCGTATGAAGGAACCTGCTTATGTAGCGAATGTAGTATCCAAATACCGTGCAGCACTGGACGGCAAGGCTACTGCAGAGGATAAGGACAACCTGAAGAAGACCTTCAACCGTACTTATACCTGCGGTTATCTGTTTGGGGAAGAACCGAAGGACATTACCAACGTGCAGCGTCCAAACAACTTCGGCTATGAAATCGGCCGCGTGACCGGATTCTATAAGGGTATGTACGAAATCACTCTGGCAGAGCTGCTGAACCAGAACGATATCATCCGTATCGACCACGGCGGTGAAGACGTAAACCTGTCCGTAGTACGTCTCTATGATAAGGACGGAAATCTGGTGAACAAGGCGGAAAAGAAGGCCTATATCAAGATTAAGGAAAACCTGTCCAAGGGCGATATTGTTTACAAGACCAAGGACTATTTCTATTATAAAGCACTGGAAGATAAGCTGGAGGGCGAGTTCCGCCGCTTCCCGCTGGATCTGAAGGTATATGCATATCCCGGTGCAAACCTGGTTATCGAAGCAGAAGGGCTGGGCTGCCACTTCCTCTATCAGAGTGAAGAGGTGCTGGAAGAAGCTAAGAACAGCGGAGCTACCCTGGATCAGGTAGTGAAGCAGATGGGTAAGCTGGGGGACACCATCTTTACCCTGGGCCAGGTGGAATTCGAAGAACATAACGTATTCCTGCCGGTAAAGATGCTGAACAATGCCCGCCGCGACATCGTTCAGGCACTGTATGATGCAAAGATCGCATCTCAGAGCAGACGTGAAATCGCAGAAGAAACGATTCCGGCGAAGAAACCAATCACCTTCGAGCCGGCTGAACCGAAGCTGACCGCTTCCGTGACCACAAAGCAGCAGTACGACGCCTGCAGAGCCGCAGGAATCGAGACGGTATATTTTGGGGAGAATATCGTAAGAAGAAATCAGGTACAGTACGGACCTCGTGAAGGCCAGCTGCTCATCGGCGGCTACGGCGGCATCCAGGCTTACAAGGATAGCAACCCGTTTGTTACCGATTACTCCCTGAATGTGGTGAACGCAGCCAGCTGCTATGAACTCCACAGACTGGGAGCAGAACGTGTGACTCTGTCCTACGAACTGAACCGAACCCAGATCGGCGAAATGATTGACGCATACCATGAAGCCAACGGCGGATATCCTGCCCTGGAAATGATCGTATACGGCCGTGCACCGCTGCTCTTTACCAAGTACTGCCCGCTGAAAAAGATGGGCAAGTGCGGCACCTGCCAGACCAGGCAGTATGAAATCCGCGACGAATACGGCAGCTTCCCGGTTCTTTCCCATGAAGATCTGAAGAACGACAACTGTGCCACTACCATCCTCAACGGCAAAATCCTCAATCTGCTGGATGAACTGCCGGAGCTGAGCCAGCTGGGCGGTATGCAAGGCTTCAGACTGAACTTTACCATTGAAACGCCGGAAGAAGTGACCAGGGTAGTGAAGGCGGCACAGAAGAAACTGGCCGGACAGTCAGATAAGCCGGTATTCAATCAGAAGACCGACACACGCGGACATTATAATAAAGAAATTATCTAGAAACGAGGACAAGTGAAATGATAAAAGTAGAAAATCTTTCCTATGGCGTTCCCGCGAAAGAATTATATAAAGACATTTCCTTCACTGTGGAAGCAGGCAGCCACTGCGTTCTGATCGGCAGCAACGGCACCGGCAAATCCACTCTGGTGGACATGATCATGGACACAGAGAAGTATCTCTATGACGGCAAAATCATCAAGGCACCGGAGTGCCGTATGGGTTATGCCAGCCAGTTCAGTGTCCGCGATAAGAACCAGGAACGTACCGTATTCGAATTCCTGGCTCAGCGTTTTGTGGAAAATCAGGCTGAAATTGCGGCAGTCTGTGAAGAAATGGCTACGGCTGAGGATATGGATGAAGTCTTCGGACGGTATCAGGCTCTGCTGGACCTGAACGAAGCCATGGACGGGGACAATTACGAAAGCAATATCCATAAGCAGCTTTTTGTAGCCGGAATGACCGATCTGGCGGAAACACAGGTTTCCCAGATCAGCGGCGGCGAATACAAGATTCTGCAGATTATGCGTGAAATGCTGCTGGCACCAAACCTGCTGATTCTGGACGAACCGGACGTGTTCCTGGACTTCGGCAACCTGAACAGCCTCTGCCAGCTGATTAACAACTATAAGGGAACCATCCTGGTGGTAACCCACAACCGTTACCTGCTGAACCACTGCTTCAACAAGATTCTCCATCTGGAAGATACAGACCTGCAGGAATTCGAAGGAAGCTACAGCCAGTACCGCTGTGCGCAGCTGTCTGAAAAGCTGAAGCTGAAGCTGCAGAATATCGAAGAGCAGGAAGAAATCGCACGTACCGAAGAGATGGTTGCCATCCTGAGAAAGCGTGCAACCCTCATGGTAAACCCTGTTATCGGCAGTGCCGTAAATGCCAAGCAGTCTCAGCTGGACCGCCTCATTGCACGTCAGATCAAGGCTCCGTTCATCGAGGTCCGCGAACCGCAGATTGTGCTGCCGGAAGTGGAAGCTGCTGAGGATGCGGCTGCCGAAGCCGCGGAAGAACTGTCCGCGAAGACCATTCTCTCCGTAGACAAGTATCAGGTAGAGTTCGACAAAGAACTGCTGCAGGATGTTTCCTTCGAAGTGATGGAAGGCGAAAAGGTTGCAATCGTAGGTGCCAACGGAACCGGTAAGACAACCCTGATCAAGGATATTTTGAAGGGAGGCCATGACGCAATTCACATCGCTGATGATGTGAAGTACGCCTGCCTGTCTCAGCTCCAGGGTGAAACATCCGACGCAGAAAAGACTGTATACCAGACCATGCAGGATGCAGGCTTTGGTTCCAGAACCAGCATCGCGGAATACTTGGCAAAATATCTGCTGCCGGCTGATGTGCTGGATCAGAAGGTTTGCAGCCTGTCCGGCGGTGAACAGAACCTGCTGCAGATTGCCATGGTGGCAGCTTCCGGAGCAGAATTCCTGATTCTGGACGAACCGACCAGCCACCTGGATATTTACGCGCAGATGGCACTGGAGCGTGCTATCGCAGAATACAAGGGTACCGTTCTCATGGTAAGCCATGACTTCTATCTGGTGGCAAACAGTGCGGACTACGTACTTCTGGTGGAAGACAACACCGTGCGAAGAATCCGTGCGAGAAACTTCCGTAAGATGGTTTACGATAAGTACTTCGATCAGAAGTATCTGGAAATTGACCGTAAGAAGCAGCAGCTGGAAGAAGACATTATGCTGGCGTTCAAGAATGAACGCTATGTAACGGTGGATAAACTGATTGGACAGCTGGAGGAACTGAATGAAAAATAGGGACATGAGGAAGAAATTCAGAATCCTGGCCCTCTGTTCCTTTATTCTGGCAATTGCTATCTTTCTGTTTACATTTCAGATATTTCATCATCTGACACCGGAGATGACATTTTCAGCAGAACGGCTCCCAGAGCCGGGAAAACCGTTTATTACACTTCTCTTTGGGCTGTGGGGGACCTTTTTTCTCTTCTGCGGTGTCATCAGCCTGGTGATATGTGCTGTGTTTTTCTAAAACCAATAAAAAATGAGACTGCTGTTTTGCTTATGATATAATACAATGAAAATCAAGGAGGAATCTGCCATGACTGATACATTGAACCGTCTCCCGCTGATTGGCGACAAAGCACCGGCCTTCAAGGCACTGACTACCACCGGAACCATTCATTTCCCGGAAGACTATGCGGGGAAATGGGTTCTTTTCTTCTCCCATCCGTCCGACTTTACACCGGTGTGCACCACAGAATTCATGACACTGGCATCCATGAAGGATGAATTCGCGGAACTGAATGTGGAACTGCTGGGTCTGTCCGTAGACTCCCTGTACTCCCACATTGCATGGATTCGTAAGATTGAAGAATTCGAATGGAAGGGCATGCAGCGGATGAAGATTGACTTCCCGGTGATTGCGGACCTGAATACGAAAGTTTCCACCATGTATGGAATGCTGCAGCCAAATGTGTCCAGCACACAGGCAGTACGTGCGGTGTTCCTCATTGACCCGCAGGGAATCATCCGGTCCATCACATACTATCCGCTGACCACGGGCAGAAATTTTGCTGAGATTAAGAGAATGATTCAGGCAATCCAGAAATCCGATGAAGTGCACATGTCCACTCCGGCCGGATGGAAGCCTGGCGATGACCTGATTATTTCCACACCGATTACGGTGGAAGAAGCAGCAGCCGGCATGACATCTGCATCAGAAGACGAATACGCGCTGGACTGGTTCCTGCGCTTTAAGAAAGACAAATAACCCGGAAAAGAGGAAAGAATGAAATACAGCGAATCAAATGTAGATAAAAAGATTTTGCGGAGCCTGGAAGAAATGGGTTTCGTGGATATGACACCGATCCAGGAACTGGCCATTCCGGCACTGATGGAAGGGCAGGACATTATCGGTCAGGCTCAGACCGGAACCGGAAAAACCGCAGCCTTCGGTATCCCTATGATTGAAGCGGTGGACAACCACTGCAAGGGAATTCAGGGGCTGGTGCTCTGTCCCACCCGTGAGCTGGCCATTCAGGCTGCCGGCGAGCTGAAGACCATGGCAAAATATATGCCCTGGGTGCGTATCGCGCCGATTTACGGCGGTCAGGACATCGTACGTCAGTTCCAGCGTCTCCGTGGGCCGGTTTCCATCGTTGTAGGTACACCGGGCCGTATCATGGACCACATGCGCCGTGGTACATTGGTATTTGACGATCTGAAGATGCTGGTGCTGGACGAAGCCGATGAAATGCTGAATATGGGCTTCAAAGAGGACATCGAAACCATCTGCCGAGAGCTGCCGGAAGACCGTCAGACTGCACTGTTCTCCGCAACCCTTCCGGAAGAAATTCTGGACATTGCCGATGAATTCCAGAAGGATGCACGTATGGTACGTGTAAAGAATAAGGAACTGACCATTCCGCTGGTACTGCAGAGCTACTATGTGGTGAAGGGCAGAGAAAAGGATATTTCCATCTGCCGTCTTATCGACTACATGTCACCGAAGCGTGCACTGATTTTCTGCAATACCAAGCGGAAAGTAGATGAACTGACTCTGGTTCTGAAGTCCAAGGGATATTCTGCGGAAGCACTGCATGGCGACCTTTCCCAGCATCAGAGAGAGCGTGTTATGAATCTGTTCCGCGGCGGCAATCTGGAACTGCTGATGGCTACTGACGTAGCTGCCCGCGGTATCGACGTGGACGATGTGGACATGGTCTTCAACTATGATATGCCGCAGGATATGGAATACTACGTTCACCGTATCGGCCGTACCGGCCGTGCAGGAAAGAGCGGTCAGGCCATTTCCCTGATTACATCCCGGGAAAAGTACAAGATTGACTCCCTGGAAGAATACTGCCGTACGGAAATCAAGCGTCAGGAGATGCCGTCTGCAGGCAGTGCCATGGCCAAGAAGGCTTACCGCTGCGTGGAAGACGCAGTGGCTTACTGCGTGGATAAAGACGTGGACATGGATCCATACATGCGTGTAGTTTACAAAAAGTGTGTGGAACTGCAGATTGATCCGCTGGTGGCAGCTGCTGCATTCCTGCGCCAGAATCTGGGTGAAATTGAAGTGGAAGTAGGCGAAGACGAGGAAGAACGCAAGCCTCGCAGAGGTGACCGCAGATCCCGCGAAGGCGGTGACGGAAGCAAGCGTTCCGGAAAGAACCGCCGCGACCAGCATGACACCCGCAAGCCTCGCGAAGAAAAGAAGCCTTCCCGCACCAAGCAGGAAAAGAAAGTGAAGAAGGCGAAGAAAGAAGCCAAGGCTGCGAAGAAGAGTGAGAAAAAAGTAAAGAAAAGCAAATAAACCATGAAAAAAAGCTGCTCCTTGAGGGCAGCTCTTTTCGTAGTATGTGTTTTTACTTCAGTTCTTCCAGCATCTTGCAGATGAAGTCGTACATCTTCTGCATGGATGGGATGTACAGGTCTTCGGAAGTGGTGTGTGCGCCGTGGGAAGTAGGGCCAATACCGATGGCTTCTACTTCTCTGCCGCATTCCTGAATCTTCTGAATCAGGGCACCGGTTTCCAGCTGGCCGTGAGTCAGCTGCAGGATTGGCTTCTTTTCGAAGAGTTCTTCGTAGATGGCTGCGGACTGTACCAGCAGCTGGGAGTCAGGGTTGTAGCCCCAGGATGCTGCCTTTGCAGACAGGATATGCTCACCGCCAACCAGCTCGATGATGGTCTTCACCTTACGGATCAGTTCGTCATGGAAGTGGTCGGTGTTGCTGCGGATCAGAGTGCTCAGTACAACTTTGTCTTCGTGAGTGCGGATGCTGCCCATGTTCAGGGAAGATTCCACAACGCGTTCAGCAGGGTTCAGCCAGGTAACCACGCCGTTTGGATGTACGTCCAGCAGCTTCAGGAGTGCATCCTTAGCGGTCAGTGCACGTGCTTCTGCAGGTGCGTCCATGGTGGATGCGGTCAGCTTGAAGTCCGGATCGATCTCGCGGTACTTTCTGTCCATAATCACAGCAAAATCAGCAACGAATGCCTTTACTTCTTCTTCCTGCGCCTTTGGCACTGCGATTTCAGCATCTGCCCACTTTGCGATGACATTGGTCTGGTTGCCGCCTTCAATCTTCAGCAGCTCCATGTCAAACTTTCCGTCAATCAGAGTCAGCAGTTCGCCCATCAGCTTCACACAGTTGATACTGCAGTTGTTGATGTCGATGCCGCTGTGACCGCTGACTGCGTCTGCCATCTGCAGCTTCAGGAAAGCATAATCAGCAGGATTTTTCAGTGCGGTCCAGCCGGTTGGCAGAACTGCTGTGTTTTCGCTGCTGCCGCCGCAGGATGTGAGAATCAGTTCGTCATCATGGTAGTCGATACCGATCATGTACTTGCCCTTCAGCAGATTGCCATCGATGTTTTCTGCACCTGCAAAGGTGGTTTCTTCTTCTACGGTGAAGACTACCTGCAGCATAGGGTGCTTCAGGCTGTCATCGTCCAGAACTGCCAGTGCCAGAGCAATAGCGTGGGCGTCGTCAGAACCCAGAGTCGTACCGTGGGCACGCACGTAGTCGCCGTCAATGTACATCGGAATCGGATCTTTTGCAAAGTCGATTTCAACGCCCGGATCTGCCACGCAGACCATGTCCAGATGACCCTGCAGAATTACGCCCGGACGGTCTTCATAGCCAGGGGTTGCAGGCTTTTCGATGATAATATTGTTGAACTGGTCCTGAATTACAGAAAGGCCGCGGTCCTGCGCAAACTTTACACAGTAATCGCTCAGTTCCTTTTCGTTTCCGCTTTCGTGCGGAATGGATAATACTTCTTCAAAGAAATGGAACACTCTTTTCGGTTCCAGATGTCCTAAAATTTTTCCCATATTGTACTCCTGTAAATAAGAATATTGATGTATCCATTGTACAGGGGAAAAGGGGCAAATGTCAACTTGAAGAATTCCCTCGAATGCAGTAAAATAGAGGAAGATGATGTGAATGAAAGGCTGGTGTAAGAAAAATGAACCGGTTTAAAAATGCGTTTCAGGAGGGCTCGGGATTTCAGGTATTTCTGCTTTCCGTACTGATGACAGGGCTGTCCTATGGCTTATATAAAGGGATGATGGATAATTTCCTTGTGGAAGTTGTGGGAATGAGTGAAATGGGCCGCGGCGTGACCGAGTTTTTCCGGGAACTGCCGGGAATTCTTCTGGTTTTCATTCTGGCCGTATTCTATATGCTGTCAGCGGAATCCCTGTATAAGGCGGGAATGGTCATCATCCTGGTTGGTATGGTGATGATTTCTGCACTTCCTCCAACTCAGATTCTGGCCACACTGTCCATCTGTATTTTTTCTCTGGGGGACCATATTCAGATGGGGATGAAAAACACGCTGACCCTGAAGTATTCCAGAACGGGGCATGGCGGTGAAGCGCTGGGGGCGCAGAGTGCTGCCAATCAGATTGGGACACTGGCCGGCTATCTGGTGATTGTGGCTGCCTTCTCTCTGTTCGCCGGCAGCGGTGAGAGCCTGTATAAACCGTTTTTCTGGATTTCCACAGCCCTTGCGGCAGTGGCCATGCTCTGTGCATTCCGTGTAACCGGTCAGAGTGAGACCGATAAGAACAAGAGCCGTTTTTATTTCCATAAAAAATATACGAAATATTATATGCTGGAAATGTTCTATGGCGCCCGCAAGCAGGTGTTCTTCACTTTTGGACCGTATGTGCTGATTCTGTTCTACGGAGCCGATGCGGCCATGATCAGCCTGCTTTTTGCGGTGTCTGCTGTGACCTGCTTCTTTGCATCACCGATTGTAGGAAGAATCATTGACCGGCTTGGATACAAGGTCGTTATGGTAGCGGATACTCTGATTCTGGTGATTGTATGTTTCTTCTACGGATTCGCCCATCATATCTTCCCGATGGAAGTGGCATTTATTGTTTGCTGCATCAACTATATTCTGGACTCTGTGATTTCACTGGCGTCCATGGCAGCGAATGTATATGTGCAGGATCTGGCTGACAATGTGGATGAAGTGAAGGCAACCCTCTCCACCGGGGTATCCATCAATCATGTGATTACGATTTTTATCGCTCTCTTCGGCGGCTGGATCTGGAAAGCACTGGGTATTGAGCTGCTGTTTATCATATCGGCGGTGCTGGGACTTGCCAACAGCGCTTATGCTGCTACCATTAAGCCGCGGAAGAACGTTTAGCAAGAGTGGAAGCATTTGAACAATTCATAGAATCGCATCGATGAGATACGATGTTGAAAGCAGGTGTAACAGCCTGCTTTTTCTATGGCCTGTATTGGCAATATATGTCCTGAAATGAGTTTGCATTTCAGGAAGGAATCCTGTAGCATAAAGATACAGCAGAAACTGCAGCAGTGGAGGAGCCATGATCACGATTTTGATTCTGACGGA
>JAFYNS010000154.1 GCA_017556505.1 Bacillota bacterium
CTATGACCCTCTGCTTGTAAGGCAGATGCTCTCCCAGCTGAGCTATGCGCCCATTTTTAATGGTAGCGGCGAGTGGAGTCGAACCACCGACCTTCCGGGTATGAACCGGACGCTCTAGCCAACTAAGCTACACCGCCATACATTGCATCACCGCGCCCTTACGTCATCAGCGACACAACATATATTATTATACACGGATTCTTAAAAAATGCAAGTACTTTTTTAAACTTTTTTCTATTTTTTTCATCTTTTTTCGTCACATTATATACAGCTCAGTATTTCCAATGGTTTCAGCCATCAGAAATACCGAATCCATACCATTGAAGTGGAAATTCCTAATACAATCAGGCTTGCCGGCACCATATAAAGGCAGTATTTTCCCCAGCTGATTGGATAACCTTCACGGGCAGCAACAGAAGTTCCCACCACATTGGCAGAAGCACCAATTGGAGTAGCACTGCCGCCTATATCTGTACCAATGGCCAGTGACCATGCCAGAACCGAAAGATCCACTCCCTGCAGAGCTGCCAGACTGCGGATGACCGGAATCATGGTAGCTGCAAAAGGAATATTATCTACGAATGCACTCGCCAGGCCGGACAGCCAGATGATAATTACAATAATGACCATGGAATTTCCGCCGCTGATCCGTTCAATCAGAGCAGCAAGCAGTTCCAGTGTTCCCGTTTCTTCCAGACCCCCGACTACAATAAAGAGCCCGACGAAAAACAGAAGTGTCTTATAGTCTACCCGCTGCAGCAGTTTTAATCCGTTCCTGCCGGCAGCAATCAGCGAAAGCAATCCGATTATCACACCAATGGCAGCAACAGTCAGTCCAGTTACAGAATGAGTAACAAGCATCAGAACCGCCAGCACAAATATGCCACACCCTTTGAGAAAGTTTTTTCTGTCTGTAATAACAAATTCAGGTCCATGCTGCGCAGACATAAGCGCACCAGCAGCTGCAGTACCGTTTCCACCTTTCAGTTCCCCACGGAAACACAGATAAAAATAAAGGACGACGAAAATCAGTGACACACCTGCAATCACTCCGGTGTTCATCAGAAAATCACCAAAGGAATACCCCAGCGATGTACCGATAATAATATTTGGCGGGTCACCGCACATGGTTGCAGAACCTCCAAGATTCGCACAGAAGATTTCCGCCAGAATCACGGGCACAGGGTTGAACCGAAGCACTTTGCCAAGTTCCACAGTTACTGCCGCCAGGAACAGAATCACGGTAATACTGTCGATAAACATGGAAAGTACAGCAGATACAATCATGAATGCAATCAGAACACGTACCGGCTGAAACCGGACCAGTTTTGCGATAGTCATGCACAGCCAGCTGAAAAAGCCTGCCTCTGCAAGCCCTTCCACCATAATCATCATCCCTGCAATGAATATAATCGTGGCCCAGTTAATACCGCTGGCCGCAGCAGCCTCTCCGCTATGATACCAGAACTCAGCAGTAAAAATCTGTCTCAGATTCAGAACCCGTATTGCTGCTTCAGGATTCCGCATGCAGACACCAAAAACGAGCACCAATGTGCTTCCGCCGGCAAGCAGCGTCACAAGATGGCGCTCGAATTTATCCCATATTACAAACAGGAACATAATAAGAAAAATAGATGCCGATGCAATCTGCGCTGCCATAAGTTTCACCTCCTGAGATCCCCTATTTCATACAGGATCCTGATGGAGGTGATTATAACATCAAAATATGTCGAATTCAGCAGCCCATACCGTTCTTTAGCAGTCCGTTAACGGAATTACCGGCATTTCTTTGCATTATGTTTGCGGTACATTAGCAGGACATTTGCGCTGTATTAGCACAGTTTTAGCAGTCTGTCCGGTCAACCGGCTTACAGGATGGATGTCAGCTTACCCACCAGATAATCGCTTCGGATCATGGACAGATTGTTCATAAATATCAGATCGTCTGCCTCCTTGTCCGCTGCAAAGGCAGCAAGATCCCCTTTCCAGTATCGGTAATCAATTACATAGATTCTGGAATAGTGATCCACAAGGAACGGAACCAGCGCATTGCCGAAGGATTCCTTCACCACCACGCACCGCGGTCCGTCCTCCAGTTCTTCATTTTTTATTACCGTATAAGGATTGTCACCTGCAATAAAGGTACTGTACTTCATAGAAGAGCCGTAATCATTTACATTCCAGATGACTTCCCAGTTATTAGTCCGGCCCTCTGCAGTTGTATACGTCAGAGAGGTATTCTGACTCACCGGGTAGTAAGCACGAACCGTATCCGGATGTTCTTTCAGCGCCGGATTTTCCCCGGTATCTTTATAGAAGGAACCTACAAAACCTTCAAAATCCACACTTTTCCGTTCTTCCCGGCTGATCGGCTCAAGCCCCATCTCATGGCAAAGTTCTTCGTATGCATAGTAGGCCCCATCCGCCGTCCAGTGATGGTCTGTACGGAAATATATGTACTCGTCACGATGCTTCATCAGGTTCACATACGGATTCACCACCGTAACATTCTCATTCATTTTTTCGGTCAGCTTCTTCAGAGCATTTTTCTGGCTGCTGCTCGGAATCTCTCCATAAAGATCATTTGGGAGCGTAATTCCGGAGCTTAATGGTATCATCACACTGATGACACGCGTCTGTCCGTCCAGTGAATCTGCCGCGGAATTCACGGCAGCCGCGTACTTATCACCCACACTGGATGAATAGGAATACAGTTCATAAGCGGTATCACCCACTGCGATAACATTTCCGTAATCCTTCAGTTCCCCCTTCATTTCAATCCGTGGGTACTTTGATTCCTTCACAGGCTCCTCAGTTTTTTCCTCTTCCGCAGACACTTCTTCCCCGGTATCTTCCGGCTGTACTTCAGCATCCTGCTCTGCGGTGCCTTCCTTCTCATCGCCAACCCCTGCCGAAGCAAAATATCCGTCAACGAAAGATTTTGCCGTTTCATCCGATGTGATGCAGAGCACGACGCAGTTTCCCTTCTGCACCACCACAGCCCGGTCGATTTTGGCTGCCTCCTGCGGAATATAGTCTTCAAAAGAGTGCTTCAGATCATCCGTATAACCCTTCAGCTCCTCCAGGATTTTTTCCGCAGCAGGAGCATCTTCCGCCTCGAAAATTGCAGCATGGTCTGCATAAGCACCATTACCCATGTAAACTACTGCTTCTGTACCTTCCGGTATTGTAAAGAAGGCATCGACCGCATCATCCTGCAGCCGGGACAGTTCACAGTCAAAGGTCACCTTATGGAGCATATCGTCCATGAACCGTTCTTCATCAATTTCATAAATTTCGCTGCCACAGCCTGCCGCCAGCAGGCACAGAACTGCCAGGAGAGCCGTAACAGCCATCACTTTCCTCTTCACATTCACTACTTTCACTTTTTCATTATCCTTTCACATCTTTACATTCTGCATCTGGAATCACAAACTCCACGCAGCCCATATACATCGGAGCTGCATCACCTTCATTAAACGTAATCACCAGCCGGCCCTGTCCATCAATATAAAAACTCTGATCTGGGTCTATCGACTGAAAGTCCCACTCATCCTGCCCTGCTTCACTGTCAATCCAGTAGACAAGGTCTTCATTTTCTGCCATGCGCTGCCGCATCTGTTCCTTTATCGACTGGCTGATTGGCGTAATGTAGTCTGTCCCCTCATCAAAAAGGTCCGCCAATGCAAGCTGCTTTCCGCTGTGCAGGTCCAGAGTGTAATAATAGTCCCTCTCATAACCGCTGCCGGTTCCCACATAGGTAACCAGCTTCACTGTAAGATAATCTTCTGCCGACCAGATGACATGATAGTCAATCATCAGATGCGCATACCCCTTCTGCGTCTCCTGCATCGTCATGTCGGCCTCGAAACTGTCTATCAAAGATTGGGATATCATTTCAATTTCCTGATTTATCTTTTTCAGAGACTCTCTGCTGACAGAGGAAAATCCCCCCACATCCCATGCTGTCAGCTGCGGAATTTTTACATCCGCCACATACTGGTGATTCGGCGATTCTGCATGAAATTGACGGAAGGTCACCACATCCACGATATTTCTCAGCACCGGCACACTGCTCATAGCGTAGGCTGCTGCCGGACTTAAATTAGGCAGAAGTACGAAAATTGCGGCGGCCGCAGCTGTCCCCATTCCCCAGGAGCGGAGCTTGCGGATTCGTTTCTCATGCTGCGTTGCCATTTTTTCCTTCTTCGCCCGAATTATGGCATCCTGCACACAGCCCACCCCTTCCTGCGGCACCGCTGTTTGCAGATACTCTTTTTTCATCAATTGTAATTCATCAAAACGTTTCATTCTGCTTCCCTTTCCTCCTCATTCTGTTTCCAGATGAAGTCTCAGTTTTTTCAGGGTGCGGTAGAGACGGCTCTTCACCGTACTCAGATTCTCATCAAGAATTTCTGCAATCTGTTCCAATTTCAAATCCTCGAAATAACGGAGCTGCACCAGCATTTTATCCTCCGTGGACAGACAATCCAGTGCCTCCTTCAGAGTCAGGCTTTCAGCAACTTCCTTCGCCATCTGCATAGAATCCGGTATATCATCCAGTTCTTCATCGGGCGAAAGATGTGGCTCTCTATGCTGCCTCCGCAGCATATTGTAGATTTCATTCAGCATAATCCTGTAAAGCCACGTTCCCGCAAAATCCTCCCGTTCCAGACTTTCGCTTTTCAGAATTGCCTTGTACGCTCCCTCCTGGACAATATCCATAGCATCCGCCTCATTATGAACGTAGCTGTAAGCCAGCCGGTAATAGATTTCATAATTTTCGATGAGAAGCTTCTCCACCAATGCTTCCCGTTTTTGTTTCATGTTCTGTGCGTCCCTCCTGTACAGCTGCTGCATTTATTTAGACGCCGCAGATGCAGAAAAAGTTTCAATGAATTTAATTATTTTCAGCTAAAGCTGCACTGCCACCGGTTCTGTCACCTCGAGAGTATCCTCTGTCACATGACACTGATATGCCAGAACATCAACGCCTGCAGCTGACGCTTCACGCAGCGCATCACCAAATGCAGGATGGGTGTCATCGTTAGGCATAAACAGACGCATTCCTTCCATCTGGACGATAAAGAGAGCATAGGCCATGTACCCTTCTGATCTGGCTTTCATCAGTTCATGAAGGTGCTTGACACCACGCTCTGTTGGTGCATCCGGGAATCGGACCAGCCCATCTTTTTCCAGGGTCACTCCTTTCACTTCGATAAACCCTTTCCGTCCGTCCTCATCCTCCACGTAAAAGTCAAACCGGGAATCTCCATAAGTCTTCTCTCCTCGGATTTCCGTCAGTTTTCCCATTCCCGGCAAAATAATCTTTCCTGACGCCAGCGCCTCAGCAGTTACTTTATTGGGTGCCTGAGAGTCCATATTGACCATAAGCGTCTGTCCATCCGGCAGCATTTTTTCCACCCCAATCAGGGAATATGCCATCTTCCGTGTCCCCATACGGCAGGTAAAATCCTCAAGGTACACAGTGGAGCCCGGCTGAAGCAGCTCACGGCACCGACCCGTATTTTTTACGTGAACACGGGTAATTTCCTCTCTTTGATTCAGTTTTACTTCCGCAATGAAGCGGTTTGGGCGTGAAATAAACTGCCCCATTATAATTTTTTCGTATTTCATAAGGAAATTGTACCAAACTTTTAATGACAATAAACATTTTTTTTGATAGAATATAAGATGTATTTTTGTGAAATAAATTTAGAAGGAGATAATTAAAATATGATAGCACCTGATCGGGTTGCCTTTTCCCTCTTCGGACTGGACGTCATGTGGTACGGTCTGCTGATTGGAATCGGATTTATGCTTGCAGCCTTTATATCATCTGCCCGGGCTAAACGCCATGGTATCGATCCGGACTTCATCCTGGATCTTATTATTTTCATGGTGCCTTCCGCAATCATCGGAGCCCGTGCTTACTATGTATTCTTCAGCTGGGATCAGTATGCCGGTGACTGGTCGAAAATCCTGGATATCCGCAGCGGCGGTCTGGCCATCCACGGCGGTCTGATTCTCTGCTTCACAGTTGCATACATCATCTGCCACCATAAAAAAATCAGTTTCCTGAATACAGCTGACTTATGTGTTCCTGTTGTTGCACTGGGACAGTCCATCGGACGCTGGGGCAACTTCTTTAACGAAGAAGCACACGGAGGTCCTACTGATCTGCCATGGGCACAGATTATTGATGGCATAGGGTACCACCCCACATTCCTTTATGAATCGCTCTGGTGCTTCGGCCTCTTCTGGCTGCTGTCCTGGATAGATAAAAATCATAGAAAATTTAACGGGCAGATTACCTGCCTCTACGGCATCCTCTATTCTGTAGAACGTTTCTTTGTAGAAGGACTTCGTACAGACAGTCTGATGATCGGACCATTAAGACAGGCCCAGGTCATCAGCCTGACCATTATCGCAGGCTGTGCCGTGTTATATTATATTTTGAACAGAAAACACAATAACGAGAAGGAGACACTGTAATTATGAAATTAGGTATCGTAGGTTTACCAAACGTAGGTAAGAGTACATTATTCAACGCTATCACCAAGGCCGGCGCAGAAGCTGCAAACTACCCATTCTGCACCATCGAGCCAAACGTAGGTGTTGTAACAGTTCCTGATGAAAGAGTAACCAAACTGCACGAAGTATATAACTCAAAAAAGACGATTTATGCGACCATTGAATTCTGTGATATCGCAGGCCTGGTAAAAGGTGCTTCCAAGGGCGAAGGTCTGGGTAACAAGTTCCTGGGACACATCCGTGAAGTAGAAGCAATCGTTCACGTTGTAAGATGTTTCCAGAATGACAATATCGTTCACGTAGACGGAAAGATCAATCCGGCTTCCGACATCGAAACCATCAATATGGAACTGTTATTCAGTGATATGGAAATTCTGGAACGCCGCATCAATAAGACGGCCAAGATGGCTAAAGCTGACAAGCAGATGCAGGGCGAGCTGAACCTGCTGAATCAGGTTTATGAATGGCTGGAATCCGGCAAGAATGCCAGAGCTATGGACCTGGACGAAGAAGAAGCAGAATTCGTTAAGAGTCTGGGTCTGCTGTCCTATAAGCCGATTATCTACGTTGCAAACGTAGCTGACGACGAAGTTGCCGATCACGAAGGCAACGAGTTCGTACAGCAGGTACGTGAAATTGCTGCCGGAGAAGGTGCTGAAGTAGTAGTTGTATGTGCTGCCATCGAAGCAGAAGTTGCAGAACTGGAAGATGATGAAAGAGCTATGTTCCTGGAAGAACTGGGTATCGATGAATCCGGTCTGGACAAGCTGATCAAGGCTTCCTACTCCCTGCTGAACCTGATTTCCTTCCTGACTGCCGGCGAAGATGAATGCCGTGCATGGACCATCAAGCGTGGTACCAAGGCACCTGGCGCAGCAGGTAAGATTCACACTGACTTTGAAAGAGGGTTTATCCGCGCAGAAACCATCGCTTATGATAAACTGATGGAAGTAGGCGGCAGTCTGGCTGCAGCCAAGGAAAAGGGTTACATCCGTTCCGAAGGTAAGGAATACGTGATGAACGACGGCGACGTGGTAAACTTCCTGTTTAACGTATAATCCAAAAAATCACAGGGGCTGTCTCAAAATAATTAAACAGACAGTTCTCCTAAAAAGTAAATTAGTGACGTTGAGATCCTTCGTGGATTTTAACGTCACTTTTTTCTATGGTTTAAAGCTTGATTTAAATTCGGGTACAGCAAAAAGAGCATAACTCCGATTACATCATTTAAGCGGCCTGAAATGATAAATCATACAGTGTTGTGCACTGTTTTTCTTTACTAATTCTGCATTTTATGATATAATATTTGACCGTTGTATAACTAAAAACATTGAAATTAAATTTGAAAGGATTAGAATATATGGAATTATCTAACGAAAGCAGGCGTCTGGGCGAAGAGAAAATCTCCAAGCTCCTGCTTCAGTTCTCAGTCCCCTGCGTCATGGGACTTTTAATCAGTGCATTTTATAATATCGTAGACCAGATTTTTATCGGAAACAGTGAACTGGGTTTCCTGGGCAACGCCGCCACCGGAGTCTCCTTCCCCATTATCTGCATTGCTAACGCATTTGCATGGTGTGCAGGTGACGGTGCTGCATCGTACCTGAGTATCTGTTCCGGCAGAAATGACAGCCAGAGTGCTCATAAATGTGTAGGAACCGGTATTACCGTTACTGCAGTCATCAGTATTATCCTGATGGTCATCTGCGAACTGTTCAATGAACCCCTGATGCGTCTCTTCGGTGCTTCCGACCAGACTGCTGAAATGGCCGTGGAATACTTTGCCATCGTTGCTGCAGCCTTTCCGGTATACCTTCTGATGAACGTGATGAACAGTATGATCCGTGCGGACGGAAGTCCGACCTATGCTATGGTCGCCATGCTCATTGGAGCTGTCACCAATATCATCCTGGACCCGATTTTCATCTTCCTGCTGGACTGGGGCATCGCAGGTGCTGCATGGGCTACAGTAATCGGACAGATTCTGTCCTTTAGCGCCTGTGTGAAGTACTTCTTTCAGCCAAAAAGCTTCAAACTCAGCAGCCGCAGTTTCCTTCCGGACAGAAAAATTCTTCTGAATACCATTGCACTGGGAGCCTCTACCTTCGTGACTCAGATTTCCATCGTGGTAGTTTCTCTCACATCCAATATCATGCTGGCAAAATACGGCAGCCTGTCTGTATACGGACCGGATATTCCGATTTCCGTCTTCAGTATTCAGACCAAGGTTTACACCGTTGTCCAGAATATTGTGGTCGGAATTGTACTGGGAAGCCAGCCAATTTTCGGATATAACTATGGCGCCTGCAGAATGGATCGTGTCCGTCAGACTTACTCCATCGTGCTGAAAGCTTCTCTCATCGTAGGGCTTGCCGCGACAGCCCTGTTTCAGCTCTGGCCCCAGGGTGTCATCGGTATCTTCGGCAGCGGAGATGAACTGTATATGGATTTTGCTGTGAAGACCTTCCGTATCTTCCTGGCACTGATGACAGGTACCTCTCTGGTAAAGATGTCCGCCATCTTCTTCCAGTCCATCGGCTGCTCCGTGCGTGCGGTTGCGGCGTCCCTGGTACGTGATATCCTATGTTTCACGCCTCTGGCCATCATACTGCCTGCAATCCTGGAAAGCAAAGAAGCAGGAACCGGTATCAGCGGCATTCTCTATGCCGCTCCGATTGCTGACTTTATCGCAGTGATTGTAATTGTAATTCTGACTGTCCCGTTCTTCAAAAACCTGAAAAAGAAGGAAGAAGAAGCAGCGGTCCATGCAGGATCTGCTGGGAAAGAAGCAGATTCCGTCATCTGGCCGTCCCGTCCGGGTGTCATCATTACCATTGCCAGAGAACATGGTACTGCGGGTAAGCAAATTGGTAAACTTCTGGCTGAACGTCTGGGCATTCCGTTCTATTATAAAGAGATGACTGCACTGGCAGCTCAGGAAAGCGGTCTGAACAAAGACTTTATGGCAGATATCAATACCAACTCTCCTGCCATTCTTCATGAACTCTACCTGAGTACCAACGTAATGAAACAGGCAGTCATCGCCCAGGAACAAATTATCCGTAAAATCGCAGACGCCGGCTCCTGTGTCATTGTCGGACGAGCTGCCGACTATATACTGCGCGAGCATGACAATGTTGTCAGCATTTTCTTCCACGCTCCAAAAGAATTCCGTGCAGAAAACATCATGGAAATGTATGGAGACTCCAGAGAAGATGCCATGGCTAATATCAGGCATTCCGATGCTGCCCGTTCTGCTTATTACTGGAACATCTCCGGACAGCACTGGAATGATGCACGCAACTATGATATCTGTCTGGATGCCTCCATTGGCAGAACACAGTGTGTGGAAATCATCATGAAACACCTTGAAAGCAGAAATCATTAAATGCGCCAAACATGTAATGGACAGAAAAAGGAAGGTGCTGTCTCAAAATAATTAAACAGACAGTTCTCCTAAAAAGCAAATTAGTGACGTTGAGATCCTTCGTGGATTTTACGTCACTTTTTTCTATGGTTTAAAGCCTGATTTAAATTCTGGCACAGAAAAAAGAGCATTACTCTGATTACATCATTTAAGCGGCCTGCAATGACAAATCATACAGTGTTGTGTCCTGTTTTCCGCTCTGTATTTTTCGGTAAAGTTTATTGATGTTGAATCCCAGACACAGCAGTTGGAATTCTACCATGATGTTTGGTGTCCACGAGTCAGAAACCGGCGAAACTACATATCTTCTTTCAAACTTCCAAAAGCGCCCTCCGCCTGTATGGATCGATTTACTCTCAGTTTAATTCCTTTTTCTCTGGTAATATTCATGTGAGACTGTTCCCTCAGTCGCAGAAATTCTCTGGATACACTAATTCGGCGATTTCCCCGAGCCTTTGTGCATTTACTCTTTACAGGACAGCCTTACAGGATTCGCATTCGTAAATCGACTGAAGCACTTCGTAATCCGATTTACCTTTGCGTGCTTTTGAAGTTCCTAATCAACTTTCGTGGTAGAACTCTGAGTGTAATTAATGGTACTGGTCATACTTTAATTATACCGGAAAACAGACTTCTTCGGAGCCAGTTTTGTTCTAAATATATTGAAATTTCAACGTTTATCTAAAAGAAAAGAGCCGTGAGATATTGCTATCTTACAGCTCTTACAGCTCTTGATTTTCGTTTAGGGGATGTCTAAATTGTTTTATTTTGAGACAGTCCCATTTTATGTTCTTTATGCTTTTCTCAGGAACACGTACAGCACCACTGCAAAGAAGATGATGAAACTGATTTCCACCAGCCAGCCTGCAGGTTTCTGCAGTACATCGTCGTCTTCCAGACAGTTTCGAGGTTCCGGTTCTTTCGCACCGAAAACTTCCTGTGCCAGTTTCTGCGGATTATGAAGGTAACGGCTGCCCCTGGCGATCAGTCTTCCCAGTCCATCCCCCACTGCCATACGCAGATTGTTGAAGTTTACAGACAGACAGTTCATAAGAGCCGGCAGAGGCTTTCTGTACAGCCAGTCGATGTCCAGACTCAGTTCATCATGCGGTTTCATATGATCCAGATACATGAGGAAGGCAATTCCTGCCGCAGCAAAAAGCTGCATGTACTGTGTCACGTGATCCACGGTGAACGGATGGCCGTCGCTGCCATAAGGTGTCAGCCCATACACAAAGTTAGGGAGTACACCGCAGACGAAGCAGCCGAATGCAGCCATACCCATAGCCAGCTTACGGCCCAGAGGAACTGCATCTTCATTTACATCCGGTTCCACATCAGACTTACCCCAGAATACGAAGTAGTTAATCTTCAGGGTTACGGACATGAGAGTACCGACGGATGCCACCATCAGTCCCAGTTCCGCCCAGTGAATGCCGCTTTCAGCCGCCGCGTTCATAATCAGGGATTTGCTGACAAAACCGTTCAGCAGAGGGAAACCTGCGATAGCCATGGATGCGATAAGGAAGCAGGCCGCCGTAAACGGCATCTTTCGTCCCAGACCGCCCAGCTCACTGATTTTGCGCTTACCGGTCACATCAATAATGGCACCGGCACACATGAACAGTGTACCCTTATACAAAATGTTATTAAAAGCGTGTGCTGCAGCACCATCGATGCCAAGCGCCCCGCCCAGTGCCAGTGCGGCCACCATGTAGCCCACCTGGCTGACGATATGATAAGAGAAGAGTCTTCTCAGGTCGTTTTCCATTAATGCCATGCAGGCACCAAAGATTGCCATGAACACGCCGAAATACAGGAGCAGCTGCGTTCCCGCAAAGAGCTTAATCAGGCAGAATACCCCCACCTTGGTGGTGAAGGAACCCATATAAACGGTCCCGCCCATGGGTGCCTCCGGATATGCATCCGCAATCCAGGAATGAAGCGGAGGTACTGCCGCATTCAGTGCTACACCGGCCAGAATCAGCCAGAATGCCGCGTCCTGCGGACCATCGGTCAGGCAGACAAGCTCTGTGCTGCCCTGTACCAGCTTGATAACGATACCTGCCAGCAGCAGGTTACCACCCAGCATATGCACCATCAGGTAACGGAATCCGGCTTTTACTGCGCTTTCCTTTCGTGCAGACACTACGATAAGCCAGGATGCCACTGCCATCAGTTCCCAGAATACAATCATGTTGATCCAGGTCACTGCGAATACCACACTGATAGAGGCACCTGCATAAACAGTTTCTGCCGCAATTTCAAAACGGTCTTTCACATGGAAGTTATACAGCGCACCCACCAGGGAGATGAATGCAAAGATAATACCGAACATGATTTCCAGCTTGCCTGCGCCGGAAGTCAGAACCGCCCACATGGTCAGGGACGGTGCCAGAACCAGCAGGCCGCGGCGTACATTCATCATACGGTCAGGTACCAGCAGCACCAGAAGACCGCAGACAATCAGAATCATACCAGGCTGAAGGAAGTTAATCATTGTGCTTACCTCCCTCATAATAATCGGTCGGACGCTGAATCAGATGAGCCAGAACAATCTTTGCGATAAAAATCAGCAGCCATGCTCCGGCGAAACCGATCAGAATATCTGCACCCGGAATTTCATTCCATGGCATATGATAATGGGGATGTGCAAAGAGAACTTCAATAACCACCATCACCAGGATAAATGCAGTCAGAAAAATATAGGCTTTTTTCTTCATCTTACATTCCTCCCTTCGTGATTGCTTCCGCTGCCATCTGCGCCAGATCATACAGGTGTACCCCTGCATTCGGTTCACAGCCCAGAATAATTGCGATAACAGCCGTAACCATCAAAGGCACCAGCATGGCAGGAGCCGCGTCAAATCCAGCCTTTCCGCCATGGCCGTGTTTCCCATGACCGTATCCATGCCCATGACCGCCATGACCGCCGTGACCACCCTGCCCGTGTTTGTGGGCAGGAACCTGCCCTGCATTTCCCTTACCGAAGGCTATTTGCACTACCGGCATCAGATATGTCAGAGCCAGCAGAGCTGCAGCCACCAGAGCTGCCATGAAGAACGATCTTCCCATCATCCATGCACCCTGCAGAATGTTCATTTTGCTCACAAATCCGGCCATCATCGGAAGACCCGCGATACCAAGAGATACAGTGGCAAAACAGGTAAAGGTTGCCGGCATACGTTTTGCCAGGCCGCCCATGGTTGAAATTTCAGAAAGTCCGGTGGTGACGAAAATCGCCCCGGCACTCATAAATAACGTAATCTTCAGGAATGCGTGCGCCACAATGTGGAAAATCGCACCTGCAATACTGTAAGGAGCCAGCACGGCAATCCCCAGTACGATATAGGACAGCTGTCCTACTGTGGAGAATGCCAGACGGGCTTTCATATTATCCTGCCGCATTGCCACCAGAGAGGACAGCAGAATGGTTGCCGCCGCAAACCATGCCAGAATACCTGCCCCGCCGCACCAGGACGCAGCCTCAGGTCCGAAGACATAGCAGACTACACGCAGCACACAGAAAGCGCCCGCCTTAACAACCGCCACCGCATGGAGCAGTGCACTGACTGGAGTCGGTGCCACCATTGCAGAAGGCAGCCAGCCATGAAGCGGCATAACACCGGCTTTCACCGCGCCGCCCACAATCATCAGGAAGAAGAGCAGGCACATAAGTCCTGCTTCCATGGAACCCGCCCGGATGAAACCGCCCGGTACAAACTCCATGGTTCCGTACTTCACATAAACCCATACGATTGCAGCAAAAAACATCTGACCGGAAATCAGAGTGTAACCCAGATACTTCCGTCCGGAAGCTTTTGCCTTATCATCACGGTAATGTGCCACCAGCGGATAAGTTGCCAGTGTCAGCATTTCGTAGAATACGAAGAAAGTCAGCAGATTGCCCGCCAGAGCAATCCCTGCTGCAGAACCCAGACATGCAGCGAACGCCGCAAAATATCCTGTCTGGTTCTTTTCGTGGTGCCCGCGGACGTATCCGATAGAATATACGGATGTGAGGATCCACAGAGCACTGGCAATGCACGCAAATACCATACCTGCTGCATCGGTTCTCAGAGTGAGATTCAGTCCGTCAGCCAGTTTCCACAGATTTGCGGTATACTCCTGACCTGCCAGTACAGCAGGAACCATGGAAAAGATCACTGCTGTCATGGAAACCGCTGCAGTCAGAGTGATTGCCTCACGTGTATTCGGTTTCACGCGGCTGCCGAAGAATAAAATCAGTAATGCTGCCAGCAGCGGAATTGCCACTGCCAGAGCCGGTCTTAAACTAAAAATCATCATGCCAGAAACACCTCCATTAAGGTTGGTTTCAGCACTTCGCCCACCAGCCATGCGTTTCCAAGGCCCAGACCGATGATTGCAAGGGCAGCCAGTGCCAGCGGAACCATCATCTGCCAAGGCAGTTCGGAATGACCGTCAAAGTGATGTTTTTTCCGTGCCATAATATGCACTCTGCCGAAGTTTTCATGCTCTTCTGCAGCTTTGCGGAGAGGTTCATGACCGCCATGGGAAGGTTCTCCTTCAGCCACAGTCGCTCTGTTCATAAACAGTTTTTCGATAATGCGGAAGAAGTAAATCGCTGAAAGCAGGCTGGAAACAATCAGCACTGCTACAAAGTACCACTGACCGTTCTGGATTGCCCCCAGAGCCAGATACCATTTGCTGAAGAAGCCGGCAAACGGCGGCAGACCGATCATGGACAGTGCACAGATAATCAGTGTCAGTGAAGTCTGCGGCATTTTGCGGTATACCTGACCGAAATCATCAGTCACATGCACCCCGTACTTGTACTTCAGCGCACCGGATGTGTAGAACAGTCCGGTTTTCATGAATGCATGGCTGAGAATATGCAGTACTGCACCAGCCAGACCATATACGTTACCGATAGCAAAACCCACAGCGATATAGCCAACCTGGCCGATACTGGAGAATGCAAGGATTTTGTTGTATGTAGAGTAACGCAAGGCTTTCAGGGATCCATAGAGGATGCCGCAGATGCCCAGAATACCGATGACATCAAAGAACAGATCCATCACCGGACCTGCGTCCCTGAATACACAGTAGAAGAAACGCAGCATACCATAAGCCGGAACCTTAATCATAATACCCGCAATCATAGGGTCTGCAGAAGGATGTGCATAGGAATGCGCAGCAGGCTGCCAGCCGTGGAGCGGGAACAGAGCCATCTTAATACCAAAACCTACAATCATGCAGGCAGCAGCCAGTACAATCAGATTCCCGCTGTGAGCAGATTCCAGATGAGCTGCCAAGTCTGCCATGTTCAGGGTACCGGTAGCTGCGTAGAGGAAACCCACACCCAGCAGATACATGGATGCACCGATGGTGCCTGCCATCAGATAGCGGAATGCAGCAATCGGACCTTTTTCTTCACCAATAGCGATGAGACCGTAACCGGAAATCGCTGTGATTTCCATGAATACGTATAAGTTAAATGCGTCCCCTGTTGTAGACATACCCAGAAGCCCTACAGCCAGGAAGGAAATCAGGCAGTAGTAGCCGGTGGACTGGAACCATTTTCTTGGATTTGCACGTTCAAATGGGCTGCTGTACAGAGAGGTCATCCAGGAGATTGCTGCAACCAGTACGATAACTGCACCGTTTACGCCATCTACCACAAACTCAATACCGTATGGTGGATGCCAGCCACCCAGATAATAGTGAACAGGCTCCCCTGTCCGAATAATCCCGGCCAGCTGTGTTACAGCACATACCAGAGACAGGAAGAGGCAAGTCATAACCATACGCTTACCTGCAGCCGCATGATGCCAGCTTACCAGCGGACAAAGCACGGCACCGCAAAGAGGAAGTGCAATGACAAGCACCGGCAGGTGCGCCATGATGTTAATCATGAATTGCCCCCCTTTCCGGTGATTTCCTCTTCTTCAATGGTACCGTAAATATCTCGGATTTTCATGAGAAGAGCCAGACCTACGCCGGTAACCCCCAGGCTGACAACGATGGCAGTCAGCATCAGAGCATGAGGCAGCGGGTTGATATAAGTTTCTGCATTAATGTAGTCAGATGCAATGGTAACCGGCAGTGTTGCACCCTCCTTCTGACCGAATGTCAGGAAGAAGAAGATAATGGCAACCTGCATGATATTCATGCACATCAGTTTTTTCATATAGTTGCTGCATACAATCATTCCGTAAATGCCGATGGCAAACAGAATGAAAGTCAGCATGTAAATTCCCCAGTCTGCAAGAAGAACTTCAAGTCTGATTATTATATCATTCATCTTCAAAATCCGTCCTTTCCAGTACTACTTCGAGAATTGTCATAATCACGGCTGCTACACAGATACTTACACCGATTTCAATCATCAGAATACCGGTGGTGTGCAGTCCGGCTTCTCCGTGCGCCACAAAAGCAGCAAACGGAAGCTTGCTGTATTCCAGGAAATTGCCGCCAAAGAACATAGGCAGAATTCCGGTAAATGCATATACAAATACGCCCAGTCCAGCCACAATCAGCATCTTTTCTTCACGAACTGCACCGATTCGCGTTACGAAAGACGGCATGATACGGTCCAGCAGGTATGCACAGGCAACCAGAGCACCTGCCTGGAAACCGCCCCCCAGAGACAGTTCACCATGGAAAAGTACATAGACGCCATAAATCATTACCACAGGTACAATCAGACGGAAAGATGCCTGAAGAATGGTACCGCCATAGCTTGCATGATACTCCCTGTCCTGAGATTTTGAATACCACGGCTCATGCTTCTTCTCCCTTGGAATTACTCTTTCCTTGGTGGACAGAACCATCAGAGTCGCAATCCCGGAAAGGAACAGCACGCAGGTTTCAAAGAGCGTATCGAAACCTCTGTAGTCGGCCAGCACTGCGGTTACGATATTATTGGCATGGGTATCTTTCTTGGCACTCAGAATGTAGTAAGGAGAAAGATAACTGTTTGCAGGAGACTCCTGTGCTCCGATTACCGGAAGCCAGCTTCCCGCTTTCATGCCAATCAGTGCTGTCAGCGCAATCACTATAATCAGGCCAAGTGCAGTTCTTTTCGTTTTTTTATCCATTATTTACACCGCC
>JAFYNS010000155.1 GCA_017556505.1 Bacillota bacterium
GGTTCGTTCTGCTTTCTGGAGTATGGTACTTTCTATAGTATTTATGGCGGTAGTTGTGGGCGCCTGCCTCTGGGTGGAACTGTCCGTGCGCCATGTCCAGGAAAAGCTGACGGCAGAATGCGGCCAGGACTGGTATGTGGACGAGGATGACCACTGGATTGGCGGCCTGCTGTATTACAATACCAATGACAGCCGGCTGGTGATTAACAACCGCGTGGGTATGAATTCCAGCATCAATGCAGCCCATCCGGTGGGCAAAATCTTAACTGCCGCCCTGATCGTCCTGCTGCTGGCACTGCCGTTTGCAGGTACGTTCATCGGCGGCGGTGACGTGGTTCTGACGGTAACTGACAATGCGGTGACTGGTACCAACGGCAGAACGGAGTATGTGATTGCGATGGATGATGTGGAATCTGTACAGCTGCTGGATAAACTGCCGGCTGGTCTTGCACGTAACTTCGGTACCGGCATGCCGAATTTGCTGAAGGGTGACTTCAGTACACCGGAGCTGGGCCACATGAAGACCTGTCTGGATCCGACGGTTCCGCCATTCCTTCTCATTGAAACGGAAGAAGGCAAGCTCTACCTGCTGGGAAGCCGGGAAGAAGGCGCAGCAGAAGTGGTTTATGAAAAGATAAAACAGGGGTGACGATATGATTGAGAAGAAGATTGTGGTAGGTGAGGGGACAGAGTTCCCTCTCAATGGGATATTAACTCTGCCGGATGCAGCCAGTCCGGGTGCGCCGGTTCCTGCCGTAGTGATGGTACACGGTTCCGGGGCCAGCAACATGGATGAAAAGGTAATGAAGCTGACACCTTTTAAGGATCTGGCCGAAGGCCTTGCTGCACGTGGAATTGCGTCCATCCGTTATGACAAACGCTCCTTCGCACATGGACGAAAGATGCTGAAGGAAGGGGACGTTACAGTAGTCAGCGAGACCATTGAGGATGCCGTGCTGGCTGCAGGGATTTTGCGGGAGGAACCGTCTGTGGATCCCGGCAAAATCTTTATCATCGGCCACAGTATGGGTGCCATGCTTGCACCGCGGATTGACGCAGAGGGCGGAGATTTTGCGGGACTTATTCTCATGGCTGGAACGCCACGGACCCTTGACGAAGTTATGATGGGGCAGAACGAAGACGTGCTCAGCAAGGTAAAGGGCCTGACACGCTGGATCGTGAAAAAGCAGGTTGCCAAACTGGAAAAGACCTTTGCACCGCTTCACGAAATGACCGATGAAGAGGCGAAAAAGGTGAAGGTGGGCGGCGGTACGACCCTGTACTACTTTAAGGAAATGGCAGTGCATCCGGCAGCGGATTACCTGCTGGCAGGCACCAAGCCGGTACTGATCATGCAGGGAGATAAGGACTTCCAGGTGTCTGTGGAAAAGGACTTTAATGCCTATAAGACCCTGCTGAAGAACCGTCCTAATGTGGCTTTCCGGCTGTATGAGGGACTGAACCACGCTTTCGTGCCGGCCATTTCAGACAATATTATGAAGGTGAAGCAGGAGTATGGCACAGAGCGCCACATCGGTGACGAGGTCATCGGGGACCTGGCTTCCTGGATTCATGCACAGGCAGAGGAGATATAGATTATGAGAGAACTGAAACCAAATACAAAATACCGCCATTTCAAGGGCAAAGAATACCTGGTGATGTGCGAAGCAACCCACTCTGAAACCGGTGAAACCTACGTGGTGTACAAGGCGCTTTACGGAGATTTCGGTGTATATATCCGTCCGCTGGATATGTTCCTGTCCGAAGTGGACCATGAAAAGTACCCTGACGTGGAGCAGAAATACCGGTTCGAGGAAGTGGAAGAGTAGTTTTTCATATTGCCACGTCCGCATTACAATAATGTAACGTCTGGGTATTCTCATGCTGTCAATTATTGAAGGCGAATAAAGACTTTAAAGACAACGAAACCTCCCGGGGTCAGCTAACCCCGGGAGGTCTTTTACGTTCTTATTAATCAATCAGCCACATCTTCAGAAGTACAATCGGTTCGCGGAACAGGTTCGTAAGAACACGCTTTGCGGGGGTCGGTGCATGAAGATGGGCGGCATCCCGGATTTCTGCCTGCTCAGCCAGCTTGCCGGAACGGAAGATGTGGAAGTCACTGGTGATGAAACATATGCTGCCGGTGTCAGGCAGCAAAAGGACTGCGGTCAGAACTGATCCTGCGAGCAAACGAC
>JAFYNS010000156.1 GCA_017556505.1 Bacillota bacterium
GTCCACCTTTCCTTTTAAACCGGCAATTAAAGATTCATATTCTGCACGCCGTTCAAACCGAACAATTTGTACTTCCGCATCAAAAATAATGGATAGTTCTTCTTCAAGCCCTTTATACTTTAGGATGGGATTAGTTTCTAACAAAAATACTGCAACACGATTAGGGACATCTCCCCGTAGTTTTACTTTTGCCCAAGCATTAATTATATCCTGCACATCTGCTTCCACATCAACAATAGGCAGGTCTGTTCGGTTTACCAGATCTTCGTATGTAAAAGCACCCGTAACGAGTGCTGCACATCCATCCCTCTCCGCCGCATCCAGCAATTTCATAGTGCTGCTTTCATTAGCGTTATAATACAACACAATGTCATCATTCGGGAAATACTGGTGCATGGTATCAAAATGTTTTGCAAATAATTGATACTTCGTTATTACGCCTACTCTTGCCATAACATTCTCCTCATAACATACTATCTGCAACCATGCAGAATCCCCATCTGTTTTTTAGGCATAAATCTGATCTTTCTTATTTTTTCTGTTTTTCTATCCAGTCATAATACCGCTGCATCACTTCCGGCTTGTAGTAGCTGCTGTACCCATGCTGGCAGCAGTCCACCACATCTGCATCCTTGATGATTTCCTCGATTACGGTACCTTTCACATCCTTGCTGCTGTGATTTTTCGCAGCAAGCGCCATAATCTCGATTTCTTCATCAGAGAAGAGACCACAGTCCGACAGAAGAGATTTTGCAGGTTCGTAAGCCGCCTCAGCATGACCGGCCTTACGGCCAGTCAGAATCCGCCCCAAATCATGAATTGCTGCAGCACAGGCCGTCAGTTCCGGGTCAGCTCCCCGCTCCAGTGCCATCTGCCAGGCCAGCTGGGCAGAAGATGCCAGGTGAATCCGCTCCCAGTTTAAGCTTTCATCACGGTCTGCAATCTTTCCTTCCTGCTCCGCAATCACATCAAGCAGAACATTCTGCAGCTTCAGCAGTCTGCTGTTATTTTCCATTGGTCCTCACCTACACCTCGTAGTCGATGCACAGACGAGTTTCGATGTATGGACGGATATAGGTTTCTGCCACATGAACATGTTCCGGATGCACGCTGTATCCCTTCAGTGCTTCCGGAGATTCAAAGGTGCTGTCCAGCATCATGTCTGCATTGGATGTAGGCAGGTTTTCAATCTGCACTTGAATGTCAGTCATACCCGGAATCTTTCCTGCCAGGCCTTCCAGACCATTTTTAATCAGCTTCTTCTGTGCTTCCAGTTCTTCTCCGGTCAGCTTCAGTTTCCAGATAATCATATGTTTAACCATGTTTTTTCTCCCTTATCTGTAATTCGTGTACTTAATCCACTTCAAATCTGTAATGTTAATCAGCTCATTTGCTGCCTTATCATAGACCATCCATTCCCATACCATATTATCAGCATAGGATACAATAACTTCATTTTCATCAAATGCCACAAAGCTGATGGTCAGCAAATCCGGGAAAGACTCTTCCTGACAGACACTGATATAGCGCAGTTCTTTGCAGGCAGGCAGTACTTCCTTGAAATCTTCCAGGCTGCAGCCGTAGGTAATAACAAGACGGTCCTCATTAACCTGCTCACGATCAGTCTCTTCGCAGTACTCCATGAATTTCTCTGTGGAAACGGACAGTTCGTATCTTCTGTAAATCTGTTCATAATACTCTGCCTGTCCGGAACTCAGTTCCACCATCTTAGTTGAATTTTTGGTCAGAGTGTAAAGTCCGATTCCTGCAGCAATCAGCACAATCAGTGCAGCGGATAAAATAATAATCAGTTTCTTATTCTTCGCCATTTTATCTGTTATAACCTCGCGAATTCATTGTAAATTGCCTGAATTGCAGCCACATAGTCAGCGCCATCCACACCCAGCAGCATATTGATCTTCGCTGCACCGTGGTCAATGAGGCGGATGTTAATCTTGCGGTTTGCCAGTGCGCCAAGCACCTTCACTGCGATGGCCGGTGATGTGGAAAGTTCACGTCCCACGATGGCAATCATGGCGATATCATGATTGAAGGAGATGGAGGATGGCTGAATCCGGTCGCGGAGAACTTCTTCCAGTTCCCCTTCGATAGGTTTTACCTGCGCTTCCGGTGCCACGACAGTCAGAGAGTCGATGCCCGTCAGCAGGTTTTTGATGGTAATTCCGTATTCTTCGAAAATCCGCAAAATCTCTGCTCTCACTTCCGGAACTTCGTTCAGGCGTTCTTTTTCGATGGCGATGGTGGTATTGCCCTTCTTTCCGGAGATACCGGTGATGTCCAGCTTGCTCTGGAAATAATCCGCATTCTTTACAATCAGGGTACCGGCATCTTCCGGACGGTTGGTATTGCGGATATTAATCGGAATACCCATTTTTACCACAGGGAAGATGGTTTCTTCATGGAGCACAGCTGCGCCCATGTAGGAAAGTTCTCTCAGCTCCTTATATGTAATTACCGGTACAGACAGCGGATTATCCACAATGCGTGGATCAGCCATCAGGAAACCGGAAACATCGGTCCAGTTTTCATAAACATCAGCACCGACAACCGCAGCCACAATGGCACCGGTAATATCGGAACCGCCTCTGGAAAATGCCCGGATGGATCCATCCGGCATGGTGCCATAGAAACCCGGAATTACTGCTCCTTCGCAGGATGCAAGTTTCGCTCCGAGAACCGCTCTGGTCTTTTCTTCATCATACTGCCCTGCTTCATCCAGGAAAATATGACCTTCCGCATCCACGAACTGCCATCCCAGAAATTCAGCCAGAATTCTCGCATTAAGGTATTCTCCACGGCTGATGACATAGTCCTTCTTTTCCGGATCTGCCATCACCGCAGCAATTTTTCCGAATTCTTCATCCACATCCAGCTTTACACCCAGACTGCGGACCATAACCTTGTATCTTGACTGCAGCTTGGAAAGAATTTCTTCCGCTTCAGCCCGTTCTTTCTTTTCCGTGCAGGCAATGAGCAGATCGGTCACCTTGATATCATCGCCGGAACGCTTTCCCGGTGCACTTGCCACCACATACTTTCTTTCCGGTTCTGCCTGAACGATTTCAGCCACTTTACGGAACTGAGCAGCATTGGCTAATGAAGTGCCTCCGAACTTGGCTACCTTCAGGTCCAGCTTGGCATCCTGATGGAACATGGTCCGCAGAGATTCATCGTGAATCTGGGTGATGTCGTACTGGGTAGTCTGATATACGAAATAGTTGAGCCAGTTGGAGTACAGCAGATTAGCACAGCTTCTCCACTTTACCACTGGAGGCTGAGTATCATCGTCGTTTGGATAATAGTTGCATGGAATTTCAGGATTGATTCCCGCATTCTTATCACGGACATATTCCTTCTCCAGGGTATTCCAGTCGTATTCAGAGTGACCCATTACGAAAATCTGACGGTCATCGGTGGACTTGCACACGTAAACACCAGCCTCTTCAGAAGTAGATACAATCTTCAGTTCCGGAACAGCCTCAATATCTTCCTGATATACGGTGGTGTTTCTGGAATGGGGCACATAGAACTCATCGTCAAATCCGCGGAACAGCATGCCGTTTTTATATTCCAGAGTGTGCTTGTACACACCGGAGAGCTTCTTCGGCAGACGGTGTTTCTGAATACCATAGTGGTAATACAAGCCGGCCTGTGCCCCCCAGCAGATATGGAAGGTACTGTGGACGTGACGCTTGCTCCACTCCATGATTTCACACAGTTCGTCCCAGTATTCCACCTCTTCGAATTCCAGCAGTTCCACAGGTGCACCGGTAATAATGAAACCGTCATAGAACTTGTGCTTAATCTGGTCAAAGGTCTTATAGAAAGCAATCATGTGCTCTTCGCTGGTATTGGTAGCCTTATGGGTGCTGGTCTGCAGCAGTTCCAGTTCCACCTGCAGCGGTGTATTACCCAGCAGTCTGGTCAGCTGGGTTTCGGTATCAATTTTAGTCGGCATCAGGTTCAGAATCAGAATCTGCAGCGGACGGATATCCTGAGTCATAGCCCGGGTATCGGTCATAACGAATACATTCTCCGCTGTCAGCGTTTCGATTGCCGGTAAATTGTTAGGTACTTTAATTGGCATAGTTTCATCCTCTATTTTTCGAATGCAGCGTACTTTTCCACGATCTTGATAATCATGTCTCTGCACTGTTCCATCTGCTGGATGGAAGCAACTTCAGTCACTGCATGATGGTTGAAGGAACCGGTTCCCAGGTTTGGACAAGGTACGCCCTTCCAGGACAGTTCAGCACCGTCAGTACCGCCTCTGGACGGATAGTTGTCAGGAGTACCGCCTACTTCACGGATTGCTTCGCATGCGATGTCTACAACATGCATGTGAGGAACTACCATGTCGTACATATTTCTGTAACCGTCCTTCAGATCTACGACAACAGTGCCTTCGCCGTATCTTGCGTTAAGGAACTGGCCTGCCCTCTTCATGATTTCCTTACGGTATTCGAAGATACTGCGGTTGTGTTCACGAATCAGGTAAGTCATTTCACAGTGGTCGCAGGTGCCGTTCATCACTTCCAGATGGTAGAAACCTTCGTGGTCATATGTGTGTTCCGGTCTTTCCCAAGGCGGCAGCTGATGATCAAATTCCATACCAATCAGCATGGCATTCTTCATCTTATCCTTCGCATCGCCAGGGTGAGTTGCTACACCATTGATGGTGATGGTTGCACAGCATGCGTTGAAGTTTTCGTAGCAGCAGATACCGAAGTCACCGCCGTCTACAGTGTATGCAAATTCAGCACCGAAAGCTTCCACGTTGAAGTTATCCTGGCTGGTACCGATTTCTTCGTCCGGTGTGAAGGAGAAGACAATCTTTCCGTGAGGCACTTCGGGATTCTGAACAAAGTATTCCAGTGCACATACGATTTCAGCAATACCTGCCTTGTCGTCACCACCCAGCAGAGTATAGCCGTCAGTTACGATAATATCCTGACCTACGCATTTTGCCAGGTGAGGATCCCTGGCAGGGTTGATAGTCACGCCGCTTTCCAGGGTGATTACACTGCCGTCATAGTTTTCGATAATTCTAGGCAACTTGGTTGGTCCAGGCAGGTTGTCCGCAGTGTCCACATGAGACAGGAAGCCGATTACCGGTACTTCTTTCTCCATGTTGGAAGGCAGGCTGCCGTATACATAGCCCATTTCGTCCATCCATACGTCTTCAACGCCGATGGCCTTGATTTCTTCTACCAGATGCTTAGCAAAATCAATCTGTCCCGGAGTACTTGGCACAGTTCCGGTGTGTTCTGCTGCTCTGGAATCCCACATTACATAATCTAAAAATCTTTCATGAAGTTTCATATCAGTCACGCTCCTGTTTATAATCATAGATATTTTATTATACCACATAAACAAAAGGAAAAGAAGTCCCATAATTACGAACAGGACTTCTTTCCTCTTTTGTATTTTTGATTTTATCCAATCAATGTATCCATGACTAACATCACGATGAAGCCCGCAAGCAGTGAATAGGTCGCCATCTGCTCATATCCATGAGAGTGGGTTTCCGGAATCATTTCATCGCTGACCACATAAATCATGGTTCCGCCTGCAAATGCCAGCGCAAACGGCAGCACTGCAGCCGATAAAGTTGCTCCAAAGAATCCGAGAAATGTACCGATTACTTCCACAAGCCCGGTAAACAGAGCAATGATGAAAGTTCGTCTCTTACTCATACCTGCCAGAAGCATAGGAGAAATAATCACCATGCCTTCCGGAATGTTCTGAAGTGCTATACCGGCGGCCACCGTCAGAGCACCGTTCAGATCGCCGCTCCCAAGGCCAACGCCGGCTGCCATACCTTCCGGAAAATTATGAAGGGCAATGGCGAAAACGAAAAGCAGTACACGGTTCAATGAAGCATTATTCCTGTGTTCCTCTTCGTCCACACCGGAGATGTGGTGCAGGTGCGGAGTGACTTTGTCCATCATATTAAGAAAAACAGCACCTCCCAGAATACCCAGGGCTACCTGCCAGATTCCCGCTTTGCCGGTAATCTCCACCGCCGGCAGAATCAGGCCAATCACAGCAGCCGCCATCATGACCCCAGCTGCAAATCCAAGGATTGCATCATTCCATCTGTGAGGGATTTTTCTGATTATCATTCCGAGTATGGCACCGATTACGGTCGCGCCGCCGATGCCAAGAGCTGTAAGCATTACATATTCCATAGAACAGTTTCCTTTCTGATACCTGTTTACCACATATTGTGTTGATTAAAACAGATTTTTTACAGAAGGACCTTCGATACACTGTCCTTTTTTGTCATACCTTGAGCCGTGGCATGGACACTCCCACGTCTGTTCCTCTTCATTCCACGTAAGTGCACATCCCAGATGACGGCACCTTGGAACTTTCGGCTTCAGCAGATTTACCGTCGATTCCAGCACATTCAATGCAAGCTGGGGCTTCAGAACAGACCTATCCGGTCTGAAAAGCTCCGCATATTTATTTTCCCGGCCGCAGATCAGATCTGTCAGCACCACAGAACTGACCATGGAACCAGTCATCCCCCACTTATTGAAGCCGGTGGCAGTCCACAGGCCATGATGCTTCTCTCCAGGCTCAGGCTTTCCATAGTATGGTCCAATATATGGCATACCATCCAATGTCATGCAGTCCTGCGCTGCCCAGCGGTACCTGGTTTCCCAACCAGGATAAAGGACTTCTGCCTGTTCCTGCAGCTGCTGCCAGCTGGAATCAACCTTTCCCGGTCGCCCGCTTCCTCCTCCCAGCAAAATCATACCATCCGCACTTCTGAAACTGAGACCGCTTTCCGCTTCATCCAAATACATGCCCTTCAGCTCGGCCGCAATACCCGGCCATCCCGCTATCACCAGTGATCTGCTCTGGTACATCTTTGCAAAATATCCGCCCCGGCGGTCCATGAAAGGAAAATGGCAGGCAAAAATCACTTGATCCGCCAGTATGCTCCCATGTTCTGAAATGGCTTCCCAGCCTCCGTCAGGCCAACGCTTCAGCCTGGTAATTCTGCTGTTCTCGAAGATAGCTGCAGAAGATGCTTTCTCCCCCTCTGTTACATGCTTCAGAAGCTTACGCGGGTGAAAACAGGCCTGCATGGGAAACTCCACAGCGCCGTCTGTTTGGAAGGGCAGTTCCAGATAGTCACCGCTTCGCATTCTGGCTGCGGAGCAGCCAATCTGTTCCAGTGCTTTCATTTCCTGTTCCAGAACTTGCTCCCCGGACATGGAATAAATATAGTTGCTTGTTCTTCGAAAATCACAGCTGTCCGGTTCGCCTTCACAAAGCTGTGTAAACTGCCCAATGGCATCTTCATTGCCTTTTAGATACAGAGCCGCCCTCTCAGTTCCCAGATGACTTACCAGCTTCTGATAAATCAGCCCATGCTGCGATGTGATTTTTGCTGTGGTTCCAGCCGTTACACCGCAGCCGATTCTGCCCGCTTCCGCAACTGTCACATCAACTCCTTCTGCTGCCAGGCGGTGTGCTGTCAAAATCCCAGCCATGCCGCCTCCAATGATCAGTACTTCGCATCCGGCAACGCCTTCCAGCCGTGGATAGTGCTTCAGTCTGACACTGTCTTCCCAAAGAGAAATATCTTTACTCAGCTTCATGATGATCCTCCGCACGGTTCTTCCTGCCTGCACGGGGAACTGCACATGCACCGTCCCTGCATACATAAAGTGATGAACTGTCCAGCCAGAGCGAAAGTGCCATCAGGAAAAAGCAATGACCAGCAGGATATTTTGCCGCATCATCTGCAAGAAAAGTCATCTGTTTTTCAGCCTCTTCTTCGAATGTATCCGCGTAACGGCTTCCTGTGCTGTAATGCATCAGTTTCACCAGGTTATATGCCATAACCCCATTCCCGCTTGGAAGTGCACCATCGTAGGTTTCTTTTGGATTCATAAGAAGCCGCTCATTTTCCGTTCCTGCAAGGGTAAAGCCACCGCTGCCCTTATCATCAGAAAAATGTTTCATCACATGATTCGTCATCATCTGCGCTTTTTTCAGATAATCGTCCTTTCCTGTAACTTCATAAAGTCCCAGAATCCCACAGATTACCCAGGCATAATCATCAAGAAAGCCATTTCCAGATGCAGCTCCATTCCTCCAGCTGACAGAAAGTCTGAACTTGCCATCTGCTTCCGTCATTTTTTCTGTAACAAACCGGATGCATCCTTCCGCCCCATCCAGATAGTTCCGCTTACCGGTTATGCGGTACAGCAATGACAGTGCCCATGCAGTCATCCCGTTCCATGCAGTCAGAATTTTATCATCTGTATGCAGTGGATACCTTTTCTTTCTGTACTGAAAAACTTTTTCGCGAAGACTTTCGTCCGCTTCTTTCGGATGTTCATGTGCAAGCAGGTTCAGAACATTTTTACCTTCAAAATATCCGTCCTCCGTCATCCCGTAATGTGAGGCGAAATTCCTTCCATCTATTGGCCCCAGAAGCTGTATAATCTCGCCATAGCTGAATACATAGAACAAGCCTTCCTCTCCCTGACTGTCTGCATCCTGTGCACTGTAAAATCCTCCATGACCACCCTGCATTTCCCGCAGAATCCACTGAGCCGTATGCTCTGCAGCATCAAGGTAAATCTGTTTTCTGGTCAAATCATACCCTCTGCAGTATGCAGCAATCAAAAGTACATTATCATAAAGCATCTTTTCAAAATGCGGAATCAGAAAATATCTGTCCGTAGAGTACCGGCTGAAGCCTCCGCCAAGATGATCAAAAATCCCGCCCTTATACATCTGCATCAATGTTTTTTCAGCAATCTGAAGAAGTGCCTTATCTCCCCGTTCCTCATATTGCTGCATGAGAAACATCAGATTATGGGGCATGGGAAACTTGGGTGCTGTACCAAATCCTCCATACTCCCTGTCAAACTGCTTTTTCAGCTGCAGAATTCCCTGATTCAGAAGTTTGCGACCTGTTTCATAATCCAGGGTATCGCAGTCCCTACGTTTTTCCATATTTTTCAGGTGCAGATGCAAAGTCTCTGCAGCATTTAAAAGCCTGCTTCGATTCGATTTCCAAACGTCCGCTATATAAGTCAGAATATCTTTAAAGCCGGTCATACCGCTGCGTGAATGCTTTGGAAAATAGGTTCCGGTAAAAAAGGGCTTCTGCTCTGCAGTCATAAAAATACTCATGGGCCAGCCGCCGTTTCCTGTCATTGCCTGACATGCTGCCATATATACCGCATCCAGGTCAGGCCGTTCCTCCCGGTCAACTTTTATGGAAATAAAGCCGTGGTTAAGCAGGTCTGCCACATCCTGATCCTCAAAACACTCTTCCGCCATCACATGGCACCAGTGGCAGGTGCTGTAGCCTATACTGAGAAATATGGGTTTATCTTCTTTTTTCGCCCGTTCAAATGCTTCTTCACACCATGGATACCATTCTACAGGATTTTCGACATGCTGCAGTAAGTACGGACTTGTCTGATTTTTCAAATGATTCATAATATTTACCTCCGGATATACATGCATTTAGTATGTACCATCAGTTTAGAAATAATCTTATGCAGCTGGGCGAAAATATGTTAAAATAAAACCAGCAAAGTTTGTCGAAAGAAGGCGAATTAAAACATGTCTAACAAAACCTACATCACGGACTTTACACAGGGCAGTGTACCGAAACATCTTCTTGTTTTTTCGGCACCATTGTTCATGTCCAATCTTCTGCAGGTGGTCTATAACCTGGTTGATATGGTTATCGTCGGTCAGGTAGCCGGTGAAGCCGGACTTTCAGCAGTATCCATCGGCGGCGATGTATCTGGCTTTCTAACATTTATATCCATGGGATTTTCCAGTGCCGGCCAGGTTCTGATTGCACAATACCTGGGAGCGGGTTATCGCGACCGTGTTGGCCGCTTTATATGCACGATGTCCTCCTTTTTACTGACAGTTTCACTCCTGGTCAGCGTCTTCTGCCTGATTTTCCGTGAAGGAATTCTTCGCCTGATGAATACCCCTTCTGAGAGCTGGCAGCAGACTCTGGATTATGCCACAGTCTGCATGTTTGGTATGATGTTCATATATGGGTATAATATTGTGGGAGCTGTTCTCCGTGGCATGGGCGACTCAAAGCACCCATTTATATTCATCAGTCTGGCCGCAGTACTCAATGTGATTCTTGACATTGTATTCGTAGTGTTTCTGGATTTCGGAGCAAAGGGTGCCGCGCTGGCCACCGTCATCAGCCAGGGAGTCAGCTTCCTTTCATGTGTTATATTCCTTGCACAGAACAGTCAGAAGTTCGAGTTGAATCTGAAACCTTCGGACTTCTTCCACTGGGATATTCCAATGCTGGCTGCTCTGATCAAACTGGGAATACCAATGGCAATTAAAAGTGCAGCCATTCATTTTTCCAAGCTGTTTGTTAATTCCTGGATCAACTCCTACGGTGTCACAGTATCCGCAGTTGCAGGAATTGCAAACAAATTCAGCAGCATCAGCAACCTGTTCTCTCAGGCGGTGAATACGGCAGGTGCTTCTATGGTAGGTCAGAATATCGGTGCAAAAAAATATGAACGTGTACCAAAAATCATGCTGACATCTTTTGCAATTACATTAGTGGTGGCAACTGCACTCAGCATTCTGCTGCTGACCTTCCCTTCCGCCATCTTCGGTATATTTACTGATAAGGCAGAAGTAATATCTGTATGTATGGAGTACCTTCCGATTGCAATCATAATCTTCTACGGAAGTTCTTTCCGTGCGTGTATGAATGCCCTGATTAACGGCAGCGGAAATTACCGTATTAATTTTGTAACTGCCATTCTGGACGGGATGATAATGAGAATAGGCCTTGGTCTTCTCTTCGGTCTGGTGCTTCAGATGGACTATGTAGGATTCTGGTTAGGTGATGCACTGGCTGGATTTACTCCATTCTTTATAGGAATCGTATACTATTATTCCGGAAAATGGAAAAAAGGACAGATCATCTAAATCTGTCCTTTAATTATTTCAACTAATGTTTCTTCTTCAACAGCACCGGAAACACGCTTTGATCCAATCACAAAAGTTGGTGTTTCCATCACGTAATTTGCCATAGCCTCTGCCCGATCAAGTTCATATTTAATATTTGCCATGGTATGACAAAGTGCTTCGCTGACAGGAACTCTTATGCCAGTTTCATCTAAAATTTCCTGAAGCACCTCTTCTCTTCCGATATTTCTGAATTCTACAGTGTAAGCATCAAACACGGCTTCATCATAAGCTGCAAGTTTTTCAGGACAGACACTGGAAACATAAGCACGAAGTATAATTGCTTTCTTAGAGTTTGCCACATGTTCACCCAGCTGTGGTTCAATTCCATAAGGACTTCCCAGAAGTTCCAAACTTCGGTTAATTACTTCATACTGCTTCTCCGTTTTAATTCTGCTGGTTTCCCAGCCATCTCCATTCACCTCCGGGTGTATTTCAATAAAATACGGAGTAATCTTCAGATCAACAGTATCCTTTAACTCATCTTTTATATGTTCTATCATTTTATGTCCGATATAACAGAACGGACATGCGAAATCAGTAAAAAGTTTCACTTCTATTTTTTTCATGATATGCCTCCTTTATTTATGCAGCATATATACCACAAAACGAAAATAAAAAACAGGTCATTTTCAGACCTGTCTTCAAACTGGTGACTCCACCGGGAATCGAACCCGGGTTACCGCCGTGAAAGGGCGGTGTCTTGACCGCTTGACCATGGAGCCATTTTAACCGGCAACGTCCTACTTTCCCAGGCAGCTTCCCACCAAGTATCATCGGCGCTAAAGAGCTTAACTTCTGTGTTCGAGATGGGAACAGGTGTGGCCTCGTCGCTATAATCACCGGATAAAAAAAATGGAGCGGAAGACGAGATTCGAACTCGCGAC
>JAFYNS010000017.1 GCA_017556505.1 Bacillota bacterium
CTCGTAAAAAACACCATTGCTTCTTTACGCCTGTGCCAATGCACAAACTTCTGTCATGCAGCCCACCAGGGCCTCTGCCTTCTGTGCAAAATCCCCTTCACTGCACTCAACCAGCAGTTCGCGGTCTTCGGTCAGCTCTACGCCGTATTTTGCAGCTGCAGTCTGAACAGCCTGCCAGCCTGCACCGCCTTCTGCCATATCCAGCCCTGCACCTTCCAGATCCTGCACCATCAGACCATCATCAGTCATATAAGATGTACCGTCCTTCTGATTCACCAGATAGGCTTCCATGGCATCACCATGACGGTCCTCAGCCTTAAATTCCACACGTGCTGTGTGATCATAGAGCACATACACCTTTACATTTTCCTTCACCCATTCGGATGCAGCCTTGGACTGAATTGTATATAAGTTCATGGTAATCCTCCCTGTTTCGCATAAAAATCATATACCTGATTATACTGCAAAACTCACAGAAATACAATCACTTACCAAACCCAGATATTCAGCACCATGGCACATACTAAAACAGATAATGCGTATTCAGTCATCTTAATCATCTTATCTAACATATCATTACCTCCCGGCCAAAGCCCTTTCTCTTCTATATGCTGTGGGTTACTTACTATTTAACCTATATATACCACAATCAGGAGTATATAAGCATATATTTGATAACAATTATCAGTTTATTTTTTCTGAAGCAATCCCCTTGATCCCTTCTGTGATTATAAGATAACATAGCGGGTGTCCAATAAACTTCCCTCTGGAAAATCGCCACTTTTTCGTGTATACTGAATATATCCCTGTTTTAATACCTGAGGAGAATAATGTAATGAATGATAATTTAAAAAATAAATTTCTGAAGCTGAACTTTCTGATTTTTGCCGGTGCCATGGCGTGTCTGGTATTCTACGATTACCATGGAGGCCTCTGGCTGAAAGGTGTGACCAGCCTCTGGTTCTGTACACTTGGTACAGTTAATCTGGTATATGCATATAAAGCAGGCCTTAAGAAGCGAGGTATCCTCTATATCATGGAGGCTGCACTGATCATGGGTGCCTGTGCTGATGTGCTGCTGGGCATCGAATTCATGGTGGGCGTAGCCTTATTCGCTCTGGGACACGTAATCTACATGGCAGCCTTTTTCACCATGGAAAGGCCCCGCAGAAAAGACCTGCTTTTCATCCTGCCTCTGGCCGTCTTTGCCATATTCTGCGTAACCGGTACACCATTCATTCAGGTAGAAGACCCGTTCATGGAAAAGATGCTGCTGGCCTATGCCGTCATCATTTCCTGTATGACCGGAAAGGCCCTTTCCAACCTGCAGCTCAGCAAGAAAACATCCCGAAAACTCATTGCTGTCGCTGGAGTCCTTTTCCTCTTCTCAGACCTGATGCTTGCGGTAGACATGTTCGGCATGGCCAGCCGCCTCACCTGGGTTCTCTGCTCCTACACCTACTGGCCGGCACAGAATCTTCTGGCACATTCCATGTACCATATCTCAAACGAATATAAAGATAAATAAGAACGTGCGCCCGCCGGCTGCACCATATTAAAAGGACATCCGACGATGCCCTTTTTTCTTTTCTATTCGTACTGTTCAATACAGGCTCTGGCCAGCTTCACCTGTTCATCGATGACCCACTGAGGACCTGCGATACGAACCCGGCCGCCGAAATTCATGAGCCAGGTAAGAAACACCGGGCTGATGGAGACTTTGACGGTGACATCGAAATGTTCTGCATCCACCTGATGCAGGAACACCTCCTGTCCAAAACGGTCCATGATTGCGTCGGCCATGTCATTCATGCATCGCAGAGTCACATGCTCGTCCCTGCCATGGTACATACCGAAGGTTTTGCGGGAGTAAGTGCCCATGTCGAAATTCTTAAACTGTTCGGCCCCTTCCCTCAGGTCATTCAGCTGCTTCAGATTGGTCATGCGGTCCACACGGTAATGTCGGATTTCCTGAGACTCGCTTTCAAATGCCACCAGATAATAGTTCTCATCGTCCCACATGAGGGCCCATGGGCTCACTTTATATACCTTTCCGTTATGCTGCGGTTCACGTTCCATCTTCACATTCCACTTTACATACTGGAAGGAGATCTGCCGATTCAGGGAAATGGCTGCATGAAGGCCGTCCACCGTATAAATAGCCTGGTTCATGGTTTTCACACGATTGGCTACATGAACCTGACGGGACAGCTGCTTCGCCTGATGAACGCTGGTCAGCCCTTCGATTTTATGTATGAGCTTTTCTGTAGTCTCCCTTGTCATGAAACGGGAAGACTGCACCGCATCCACCAGCAGCTTCAGTTCCGCCAGTTCGAAGTCACGGCTCCCCAGGTAATACTCGGTTCTGCCGCCTTCTGTCCGCTTGTCCACGTCCATATCCATCTGTTCCCGCAAAGCTTCCATATCATCGTAGATACTCTTCCGCTCCGCCTTCACGTCATAGAGTGCCAGCTGCTCGATCAGCTCCGGCATGGTCAGCCCATGCTCCTCGTCTGTTTTTTCCTGCAAAATCTTCGCAAGGTACATCAGTTTCAGTTTCTGGTTGGATGATTTTGCCATGGGTTATCTCCTCTCACTCAGCTCACGCAGTTTTAAAAATACAGGGCTTTCGGTCACAGGCACCGTATCCACACATCGGAAACCATTCTCCGCTCCCTGCCACTGCAGCAGAACGAAATGGTCGTCGAAAATTGTCGAAATATAGGTTTCAAGGTCAGGCACCATCTCATTACGGTAGGCCATAGCATTGGAAAAATCATAATCAAAGGCCACTTCCAGTTCCTTCGCCGCCTCTTCAAAGGGCACCGGGTCCGGTGTATCCAGAAACATTTCATAACCGTGGAACAGAAGCAGATGCTTCTCTGTCTCCAGATTATTCAGGAAGTATTTCACATCCCGCTTAATGACCTCCACATCCTTCATGCCGGAATACTCCTGTCCGAATCCAAGGCTGTCCAAAGCCTTCAGGTCCTCCAGGTCAAACATACGCAGTGCCGCATGAAGCCTGGTCGCGAAGTTCTGCTGGATCTCATCGCCGCTGAACCAGCCGAGATGGTCATTGTCCTTTGGATAATACAGCACCCGCTCCCAGCTTTTGCGCTTCAGCTCAGAGTTGCTGAGAATCAGCTTCAGATCAATGCCGTAATCGCCGGAAATGCAGTCACACTCACCGAAATGCTCACTGATCGGATGGAAGAACGGGATATACCCTACCTTCTCCATGAACCAGGGGGAGGCATTGAGAAACTCCAATATATAGTTTTCGTAATTGTCATCCTCCACATCCGGAACGAAGTTCTTAATGACCAGTTCCGGCGGCAAAGAAGACTCATGAAGGTACGCTTCGTACATCTATTCTTCTTCCTCGTACATTTCCTCAAGCCAATCAAGGTCTTCCGGAGATAATAATTCCACATCGATATTGCACACATAGCAGGCACTTTCCAGGGTGTCCTCGAAGGTATCACACTTATACATCGGCATGCAGGCTGCAAGACGCATCAGCATGTCCCGGTGTTCATCGGGCTCTTCTTCGAAAACGAGTTCGTAAGGATCCAGGCCCTCATCATATCCACCAATGCCAAAGGGTCCCCCGGTTCCTCCCATAAAAAGATCAAACATTACGCTTCCTCCTCCGGTGTCATTTCCAGACCTTCCTTCACATCCGCCACAGTCAGCAGCCGCAGTTCTTCGTCGGTGATATCCTCGTCAGCAGCCAGACGGGTAGCCTGACAGTTGATAACTTTTTCGAAAATATTACGGACGGTACGGCCGTTGCCGAAGTTTTCGTCACGGGTGTCGTACATATCATTGAAGACAGCCAGAAGCAGTTCTTCCGCCTCAGCTTCTGTTTCGTAGCCGTTGCTCTTGCAGCGGATCCGGAAAATATCCATCATTTCTTCCCCTGTGTAGTCCGGGAAGTGAATGTATTTATTGAATCGGGACTTCAGTCCAGGGTTGGAATCGATAAACTTTTCCATCAGGTCATCATACCCAGCCACAATAACAATGAGCTCATCACGGTGGTCTTCCATGGCCTTCAGGATGGTAGCGATACATTCTTTGCCGTAAGTGTCGTTGTCACTTTCCACCAGTGCATAAGCCTCGTCGATAAAAAGCACGCCGCCAATGGCAGACTGAATCACTTCCTGAGTCTTGATGGCTGTCTGACCCTGATAGCCTGCAATCAGGCCGCTTCTGTCCACTTCCACAAGCTGACCTTCTTTCAGCACGCCGATAGCCTTATACAGCTGAGCCAGCATACGTGCGATAGTGGTTTTGCCGGTACCAGGGTTGCCGGAGAATACCATGTGGTAAGACAGATCCGGTGCCTTCATGCCACGCTCTGTACGCAGTTTGCAGACACGGATGAAGTTCATCATGGTGCGGATGTCCTTCTTCACCGCTTCCAGACCCACCAGCTCGTCCATTTCTGCCATCAGCTCCTCCAGCGTCGGTTCCGGCTCCTGCTCCTCCGCCGCCTCAGAATTGGCTGACTTCAACCTTTCCGCCTTGGCCTCGGTCTGCACTTCCGCCAGCTTCACTTCCTGGGCCGCAGTCTCAGGCTTCACGCCCTGATCCATCATGTCCACCAGGCTTGGCGCTGCTGCACCACCTGCAAAATCTCCAAGCCCCTCGAAACTGCCCAGTCCGGACTTTGTCATCCTGTCGATCAGTTCCATGGTTTCAGCCAGCGTGTCATTTAACGTCTTACTTATGTCACCTGCGGCAGCATCGATTTTGCTCAGTTCAGTGGCAGCGCTGCGGCTGCGGCCCGCTGCCCCTGCCAGGGAATCCGACAGCTCGAAGATGGACATGTCCAGAAAATCACGGTCAAGTCCCTCTTCCTCCATCTTCTTATATTCATTCTTCAGATAGTCGATAATCTTTTCCATAACTGCCCTCCGGCTCTTCAGTTTGGCCGCCCGCAGAACTGCAGCGGCTCAGTTCTATTATCCCACGATGGTCAAAGGCTGTCAAACAAAAACTGGTGGAAGCGGCCAGGTACCGTTTAGCGGGTCTTCGCGACGCTCGTTTCAACAATAAAACAGAAACCTCTTGTTTACATCTCTTCCGCCGTTGGATTTTTGTAGCCGTTTTTTATTCATCCAACAAAATCTGGATTTCACTCTGTTTTTCCATATTTTTGCGTGTTTTCTCGGCGAATTTTGCATTTTTATTGTCTTTTTCCCAAAAATCCAACAATTCTCGTGAATTTGTTGGATTTTTCCATGGTTTCAATCAATGATGCAACAAATGTAAGACCACAAGAAATCCCACTTCCACCGAAAAAGTTAGAGAGACAAAAGAGCCAGCCATCAGGCCAGCTCGTATCCGTAATCATTCCTGTATTTTTTCTGAATATCGGAAACCATCTCCTCAAGGAGTGCTTCCTGATATCCTGCCATTTTATAGTTTCGAAGCAGCACCGCGGTATCTGCCAGTATTGGATTCTCCAACCGATCAAGCATGTTCAGACGGCGCTGACTGATAGATTCTTCCGATTTAGAGGTCTCATAGGAACCTCTATCCATTCTCCAAATATGGACGTTTTCGGGATATCTTTTCCATATTCGATCCGCGATATCCATTCCTTCCGGATCCAAATCACCGGAATAATAAATTTGTATGTTTTCGGAAACAAGCAGCTCCAGCAGTCTCCATGCGGATTTCCGAGGCTGACCGGAAGTACAGAGAATCGTTACCGGCCAGCTTTCACATTGCCGGCATAAATGACTGAATACCATCTCATTTTCCACGATAAACGCAATTGGCTTCTCACCATAAGCACGGCTTATGGATTCCAGGCTTCTGCCCGTAATCAGAAAGGATTCCTTTTCCTTCAGAAATCCTTCGTAAGCAGGATGCAAACGTCCCTGCCTTTCCAGATGCAGTCCAAATGCTGCAACCGTGTTGGAAATATCATCCATTGCGATTCCATGTGCTTTATAAAGTTCTGCCAGCTCTGCAGAGTTTTCCGGTGTTTCCCTTCCTGACTTCCAGCACAGTGCACATGTAAGCAGCTGCCCCGCTGCAGTGCCCCGGTCGAAATAGTGGGGATTGCCTGATATTTCCGCAGCAAGTACCGCCAGCAAAATATCTTCCTCCGTCTGCAGACGATTCATTGCCTGCCCGGTATTCTCTACTATTTTCTGTGCACGGGTTGGATTTTGGTTCCATTCTTTCCGAACGATTTTATATCCATAGGTCTTTTCACTTTGCATCTCGGAAATCCAGCCACAGGCTGCCGTGCCATACAGATTGCACTGTTCCCAAAAAGACTTCCATTCCTCCGCTTCTTTCTGACGAAGTTCTTCATTTGAGAGAAGAACTTCGCCGAAATATAGCTCCAGCAATTCCTCTAAGGAAAGAAAACCAAACCGTGTTTCCTTCAATGCATCTTCAAAGGACTTCATGGAAAAGGATATCTCCGTTTCAAAAAAAGATTGTCCCAAAAATCCGCTCAGAAGACGCCTTTCGTCTTCTGAGCAGTTTTCCAGTTTAATTTTGCCCCCAGTCTTTCCAAGAGATTTCCATTTTTTCCGCATGGCAAGAAAGCACCGCCGAAAGCCAGGCTCTCCTTTGAAATATTCCACTGCCATTTTCCGTTCTTCAGTCATCCAGTACACGCTCCCTTCCATTCCACGTGTAATGAATAATGGTCACAACCTGCGAATTGGCTGGCCGGTGCATCTCCGAAATCCGAAGGGCAGGCACCGTTTCGAAGCAGCCCCAAAGAGACTGGGAGTTCATAATATAATCGAAATCCAGTTGCTGCACCAGTTCAAACATGCTGCTGATATTCTTATCATCTACACCGGCGAATGCTTCATCCATAGCCACAATCCGTGGGTGATCCGCTTTCGATGCTTTCTGGTACTGAGCATTTACAGCAGCCAGAAGTGGTACATACATGGCCATAGCCTTTTCTCCACCACTGAATTTATTAAACACGCTGTCCGTCAATGGTTTCTTTCCATTGCCTCCGCGATAGTAGGACATCTGAAATTCGAACCATTTCCGGTAATCCAGGGCATCGCGTACCAGGTCCATATAGTTGACCGGGTCCCCCGACTCTTCTGCACGAAGTTTTTCTTCGCGGATTTTGCTTCGGAAATGGGATGCAACCCGTTCCATATCCTCCGGCGTCATCAGCTTCCGGTCCCTTAAAAGCAGCTTTTCCAGTTCACTGGTATCGATTTGCTGGTCGTTTTCTGCCATACGTGGTCTCCAGTCTAAAGCGAAACTGAGTCCCATGGAAGTATCCATGCCCTGCATCAGGTCTGACATGGTGTTCACCCAACGCCGACTTTCCGCAATCCGGTCGGTGAGCTGCTGGCTCAAGGTTCTCGACAAAATATCCTCAAACAGTTCCCGGTCTTTCTGCTGAATCAGAAGCTCCGTTTCCTCGATTCTCAGCTTCAGCGTCTCATGGAATTCTTCCATCCAGACCTTCTTCCCATTCCAGACTGCCGTGAAAACAAGCCGCTTTCGCAGTGCGCCCGGTAAGGCCTCCTGCTCCCCGAAGCAATCCCCCAGTGCGGCACCATAGGAAGTCAGACTGCCGTTGTTCTTCTGAAACACATTCATCAACGTTGCGGTGATATCCGATGCTTCCCGGTTTTTATCACTGTCACGAAGCTTTTCCTGGGCCGCCTGTGCACATTCTGCCGTGGTGCGGTTCTCCCTGGAAATCACCAGCTTCAGCGCCAGCTCCTCCTCAAAATATCCAAGAAGATGGGTTTCTCTTTCAATGACTTCGATCAACCTTTCGGCACGTTCTTCCTTTTCTGCTTCGACACGAATCAGGGAATTTGCCAGAACCCCCAGGTCAATTTTCAGCTGATTGATCTTTTCCTGCAAAACATCCTGTTCCGACTTCAGCTTCATCAGCCGCTTCGCTTTTTCCCGGTTTTCCGGTTGATCAAGATATTCATCCAGTTCGCGAATCTGAATTTCCAGGCTCTTCCTCTTGCGTTCTTCCAGACGCTGACGGTCGTAAAAATCATCCAGTAAATCTTCTTCCCGGTCAATCTTCTGCCTTTCACCAGTTTCCCTTGCATGGAACATTTCCAGCTGATTCAGAGTATCACGGCAGGACTCCCATGTACTGCGATATTCTTCCATACAGTCCTGTGCATCCAGATAGGTTTCCAGTGACCGGTTATATGGCAGCTTTCTGCAGACTGCCAGAACCTTCTGAAAACTTTCCGTCTTTTCCTGCAGCCGGCGCTGTACTTCCTGCTCTGCACTCTGTAAGTCGCTTTCTTTCTGTTCCAGATTCCAGAGAATCTGGCGCACCAGTTCCAATGCAGCACGAAGCTGTCCGAAATCCGGCAGATTTCCGTACTCTTCTTCCAGCTTCACCATTCTCTGCTGAAGCTGCATGATTTCACCCTGCAGATTTTCATACCGCAGCTGAAGGGCCCTGATTTCCTCCTTCAGCTTAAGCTCCAGCTGCTCCCGTTTCCGTTTCCGCGCCAGAACACCGATGAAACCTTCCGCATCCTCTTCGCAGGATACGCCGCAGAGTACGCCATTGCGAAAGACACCGCTTTCATCCAGAAGAAGAAATTCTTCCCCATCACCGCCAGATTTCAGACTCTCACTCATGGTACGGATATGACACAGTATTTTCTCCGTTTCCTTCTTTAATTGGGCTGGAAGCTCGCTGTTTACTGTAAGTCCTGCAAACGGTTTACCGCCCTTTCCCCGGACACGGAGAAACACATCCTGCACATCCGTAAACTCTGACTGAATCCGCATCCAGTCCTTTTCGGAAACCACCAGAGAATCGAGAAGTCCGGCATCCGCAAGCTGCGCTTCCAAAAGATTTTGCTCAGAATCGCTGAGACCGCCGGCAAACTCCACTGCCTTGAAAAAAGGCACACAGACAATTCCTGACTCTGCCAGTCTTCGGCGAACCCCATCCGTGCGTTCCTTTCTTACCGGTTCCACTTCTGGTCTTGCCATCAGTTCCTGCAGCTGGCTTCGTTTTTCATTCAGTTCTGCAGCAGCTGCCTTTCCATCGCTCTTCCTCTGCAGCTGTTCATTCATCAGAGCGGTATGGATTCTGTCACGGCAAGCCTCCAGAATTTTCTTAACCTTTTCTGTATCAGATTCGTTTTCGTACTTTGTGATAATCCTTTCGATATCCGTCAGCTGCTCTGTCTTAAGCTTGAATTCCTGATTCCTTCTGCTCTGCTGAAAATACGTTTCAATTAACTGTTCACGGCACTGCTGCTCGTCTTCCTGTGCACTTTCCAGGTCTGACTCCAGAAGGCTTTTTTCCTGTAGGGCCTGTTCCTGCCGCCGCAGTGCTTCGTCGTACCGCTCGTCGCAGGTGGCCTGTTCACGGAGCAGGCGAATTCCTGCAGCAAGATTCTGTGTATATTCCTTCAGCACAGGCCCCACCTCATCGACAGGGTTCTTCTTTCCAGATTTTATCTGCTCCATCACCAAGTCATGGGCAGAAAAGAGCACCGTCTCCTGCAGTTCCTCCAGTTCTTTTTTTCGTTCCTTCAGACGGGTTTCATGAAGGTCCATGGACTGTGAAATATCCTCCAGATTATATTCATATTCCCGTATTCTGCTTCTGGCATCCTCAATTTTTCCGTCCAGATTTGCGACCTCCGCCTTCGCCGCTTCCAGTTCCTTTTCTGCCTTTCCTTTCTTCTCTGCCGCAGACTCCAGCTGCAAATCCTTCAGGCTGTCCAGTTCCACATGATTTAAATGGTATTTTTCTTCCGCATCCAGAAGATTCTGCTCTTTCTCCGTCTCCTCTTTCTGAAGAGTTTCCATCTGCCGCTGCAGGGATGCAATTTTTTCCTGGCCTTCTTCTGCCCGTGCTTTGGCCTGCAAATATGCCTCACCCTTCTTGGCCAGCATATACTGGTTGTACCGGGTGTATTCATTCTGAATAATCTGGGTATTCTTCTGGGCGTTTCTCAAATCTTCCAGATTGCCCTGAATGCTGTCCATCTTCTCCATGGCATCCACCATAGCCCGCAGGTCTTCATCGGTCAGGGTCTGCAGCGATTCATTAAGGATTTCATACACCTTCTTCGGTTTAAATTCCTTGGAAAGCTTCGGTGCACGTACCTTCACCAGAAGCTGAATATACTGCTCGTACTGATCCATTCTTGGAAATCCGAACAGATACTTATTCACCATGGCCTTATATTCGCCCTGCACATCGGTGAAAGGAACATCATCCCCCAGAACCTTTTTCATATCCTGCTTGGAATATGGGATTTTCGCAGAGCCCACCTGCTGGTACAGCTGCACATCCCCTCCGATTCTTCTTCCATCCATCAGAACGAATCCCCAGAAACTCATAGGTTTGCCCTTCTGAGCCCGCTGTCCGATGCAGACCGTACGATACTGCCCGGTTTCTTCCTTTTTAAATTCCAGAAACAGATACCCTGTAGATTCCTCTTTTTCACCGTCACCGAGAAAATAGTATTCCATTCTTCGGTCGCTGGAACCAAATGGATCAAGACGCCGCGGCGTTCTGTCTCCGTCCAGGATGAACGGAATGAAGCTTTGGGTTGCGATGGACTTTCCCGCGCCATTCTGCCCTCTCAGCAAAATCTTCCCGTCACAGAATTCAAATATTTCTTCATCATACAGCCAGAAGTTTACGAACCCCATCCGGTTCATCTTCCAGCGGTTTTTCATGGTCATGGCTTACTCCTTCTTTTTTATCTCATAATCGTCAGGATAAA
>JAFYNS010000157.1 GCA_017556505.1 Bacillota bacterium
GGGAGATTTAAACGGTTTTACATCCATGGAAACCTACTCCCGGGGAGAACTTCAGACCTATCCGGAAGAGCTGCTGAAGCTTTATGCAGAGTATGTACAGCAGCTGAAGGAGGAAGGCCGGAATCTTTCCATGATGATACAGCAGACCACGGTTCTGATGTACGGATATGATACAATTGAAGAAGCGGAAAGCTCCCTGTGAGCCTTCCGCTTTTTTTATTGCCTTCAATCTGTTTTTATTCTTCCGGGTCGAACCATTCAATCTTAAAGCCCATCTCCCAGTCGGACATGCCTGCGCTGCTGCCGGAAGATGTTCCTGCCCGGTTCCGGTTCTTTTCCAGCTTGCGGTCCGTACTGCCTCCTCGGCGCATCTGGCGGCGGAAACAGCGGTCACAGACAGGGAATTTAAAGTTTGGCGGCAGAGGGAACCCACAGGATTTACATTTCTTCAGATACCCTTCCTTGGTTTCCAGCAGCAGGGAATTGATTTTTTCACAGAGCTGCAGTTTTTCTACCATGGTCTCGTCTTTTTCACCGGAACGCTTCAGCATGCGGCTGTAAACGTCCAGAGCAGCATACTGCAGTTCACAGTCTTCCAGAGTCAGTGCATCCTCATCAATGAAATCAGGGTGCGGCATGGATTCTTTGCGGAAAAATGCCTGACAGCAGGACTTCCAGTAAGCCACCAGTTCCGGAGATTTCACATCCACCGGACAGGTAATGCAGGAGAAGACTTCCTCTTTGGTAGCCTTCTTTGGAACAGGCTTCATTTCTTCGTAGAGGACCATGGATTCCCACATGTCTTCCCTGCTGAACCCTTCCACCGGCGGCAGTTCCTGCCATGCATCCAGCAGTTCCTGCAGAGAGTAATCAGAGCTGAGCGCCTCCTGAGGGAACGGAATCGTCAGATGCGTTACCGGAGGTGTCTCTTCCTTCAGACAGTATTCAATATGCTCCGGTGTATCCATGGTGAGAACATACCCCACATCATATTTTCCAAAACGGCCTGCACGGCCTGCGATCTGCTTTACTTCACTGACCATGAGACGGCGTGTGGATACCCCGTCATACTTTTTGGTCTTACAGAAAATTACTCGGCGGATCGGCAGAGATACACCCATACCGATGGCATCGGTAGCCACGACTACCTGTGTTTCGCCGGAAGCAAATTTTCTGACTTCTTCACGGCGGGACGGCGGCGGCAGTGCACCGTAAACCACACTGGCCTTTACGCCTGCAGCTTCCAGTTCGGCTGCAATCCGCAGAACTTCCCTTCTGGAGAAAGTAATCAGAGCGTCCCCTGGTTCCACATTTTTCAGATCCGTGAATTCACCGGCAAATTTCAGAGGGGTCAGTCTCTTATGATGCACCACTTCGCAGGTGCTTCCGGTATTCTTAATCAGCCCTTCGATAATATTCAGTCCTTCCGGTGCTGTGCAGATATGCAGTTCATCTGCATCCAGAGACAGAATCGCTCTGGTCCAGTGGCTTCCGCGCTCACGGTCTGCCACAAGATGCGCCTCATCCACTACCACCACATCATAATGCTTATTATAATCACACATTTCGATGGTGGATGCTACAATATTGCTGAAGGGCACATCAATTTTTTCTTCCCCCGTCAGCAGGCTGCACGGCACCCCTGCTTCATTGAGAGTATCAAAGACCTCCAACGCAAGCAGTCTCAGCGGTCCCAGGTAGGCGCCGCTTTCCGCCTGCTTCAGAGCCTGCAGGGCATCGTAGGTCTTTCCGGAATTGGTAAGGCCCACGTGGATATAAACCTTGCGGGACATATCCCTGGCCTGCTCTATCATCTCCATGCCGCCATAGGACAACAGCAGACTGCGCATGTCTTCCTGTCTCTGACGCTGCTTTCTCCTAAGTGCCTCTACCTTGGCAAAATCTCTGCGGAAATCCGCCTGCTGGACAATCATTTCTGCTTCACTCTTCAGCCAGTAATGATGTGCATCATCCTTCCCCAGTCCCAGCTCATATCCACGGCCCGCATCAGGAAAATATTTCTTTATTAATGTATCATTGAGACGGTATGTTTCCATCAGTTCCATCCGGTTGAAATACTTCCACCGGCTGCTTTTCTTCCGTCTTCCTCTGTGTCTTTTCTTCGCCATAAATTTACAACTGTACTTTCTTTCGTTTATTTCATGCAGATGCATACTTTTTATATTCTACCAAAACAGCCTGTTTTACACAACAGAAAAACTGCCATTTCCTTTCGAAAACAGCAGTTCTGAATGATTTATACATTTTTTGATGCCAGTGCCTTTTCCAGCCAGTCTTTTCCGTCTGTAAAACGTGCAACCACAAAGGAAATCACATAATCTCCGGCTGAATTCACCATGGTTGCCGGCGGATCCACCAGATTGCCGATAGTGATTGCAATCGGATAGGCAATCTCCAGCTGTGTTGGGAAGAAGATGGAACACATGATAAACTCCCCAATATAGCCTCCGCCCGGAATGCCGGACATACCTACAGAGGATACCACAGCTACCAGAATGACCAGCAGATATGTTTCGATTCCTTCAAAAGGAATTCCGAATACACCGAAAAGGAAGGCAATTTTCAATACGCAGGAAAAGCAGGAACCATCCATGTGCATGGTCGCACCCAGTGGAATTACAATTTCTGATACATCCTTTGGCAGTCCGGTTTCCCTGGCCACCTCCAGATTTGTCGGAATGGTTGCCACAGAAGAACAGGTCCCCAGTGACGTAACCGCAGGGCGCAGAATATGCCGGAACATCTCACGCGGTCCCTGCTTTCCGCCTCCGAACCAGGCAAACAGCGGAAATGCAATCAATACATAAATGAGGCAAGCGGGATAGTATACTGCCAGTCCCCTGCCGTAACTTCCGGCAATGGCAGGACCGTAAGTCGCCACCAGATCCGCAAAGAATCCCAGAAACGCGATTGGCGCGTAGTATGTAATGATTTTTACGATCTGCATCATGACACCGGACAAATCTTCCAGCCATTTTGCAATGACAGAATTTTTGCCGCCGTTGAGCTGAACACCGAATCCGAACAAAATAGAAAATACGATGAGCGGCAGCATGGCCCGCCGTGACAGAAGTCCCACAAAGTCTTCTGCCGTAAAGAAACTTACCAGAAGATCAGCCAGGGATTTCTGTTCTCCCACTTCCCCTGCTGCAAGATTGCCCCATGGCTCTGTTACCGGAGGAATCAGTTTCATCAGAATCATCATAATGACTGCCGCAATAGCCCCTGTTACAAGAAACGCCGCAATGGTAGTCCCCATGACCTTCCCTGCTCTTTTTCTGCTCTGCATATTCGCCACTGCACCTGCAATGGACGCAAAGACCAGCGGAACCACGATACAGAACATGAGATTGATAAATACAGTACCAAGAGGTTTCAGCACAGAGGCCCCAGTGGCCGTCATATTCCCGTCCCCATCATACGTATTAGGCCAGAGTGCACCGATAAGGCATCCGATAATAATGGCTGCTACCATGGCAATCAGTATGCCATAATTGCTTTTAAATGATTTTATGTCCATATAGTACTCCTTTCTTATGCCTCTATCATTCTATGCTGCTCCGTAAACGATATGTCTCCCGCCAGCAGGAAATCCAATTGAAAAGGGATGCTCCCATTTTCGGAAACATCCCTTTTTCTGTTATTATAGATTTTTATTTTTTCACAGCTTTCCAGATCAGACCGATAACAAGACCTGCCAGTGCAGGGCAGATCCAGCCCATCCCCAATCCGAAGAACGGCAGCACATTGCCCACAGCTTCCAGAAGCGGATCCACATGGAGCAGCGCTCTCGCACCTTCCGGCAGTGCCTTCAGCAGATCGAAGAATGCAGACACCAGAGTCAGTGCAGTAACAGACACATATACTCGTCTGTCATCTCCGAAGAATCTTCCGAATAAAACCAGAAGAATCAGAGTGATTGCCAGCGGATACAGGAACATAAGCACCGGTACCGCATAAGTAATAATACTGGTCAGACCCAGGTTTGCAACCAGGAATGCCACCCCTGCGAAAATGCAGGTCCACACCTTATTAGACGGTCCCTTCGGGAACAGCTGGGTGAAAGTTTCCGCACAGCTGGTAGTCAGACCAACAGAGGTCTTCAGACAGGCAAAGGTTACAGTCACAGCCAGAATCAGGGTACCAATTCTTCCGAAATAGTGGTTGGCTATGATATACAGTGCTTCTCCGCCGTTTGCACATGCTTCGGTAATACCTCGGCTCTGCACCCCAATCATGGTGATAAAAATATAAATGATTCCCATCAGCAGACAGCTGAAAACACCTGCCTTTACAGTACTTGCAGCAATGTCTCCAGGTTCTTCGATTCCCAGTCCCTTGATTACATTGATTACCACGATACCGAATGCCAGACCAGCCAGCAGGTCCATAGTATTATAACCTTCCAGGAAACCATTGAAGAAAGCACCGGACTGATAAGCTGCTTCCGGCTGAATTGCATCAATGCTGCCCATTGGAGAAATCAATGCGGCAATAATAAAGATTGCCAGACAGCAGAGGAATACCGGATTCAGGATTTTGCCAATCCAGATCATAATCTTACCAGGCTTCAGAGAAAAGCCCAGAACAACCAGAAAAAATACAGCAGAAAATACTGCCAGCGCAAGAGTTTCGGATGCACCTTCTCCCAGAAGCGGTGTAATTGCTACTGTAAAAGGTACTGTTGCACAGCGCGGGCTGGCAAACAGAGGACCGATAGTCAGGTACAGTGCACAGGTAAAGAATACACTGTACTTCTTACCAACCTTGTTACCCAGATCGTAAAGCCCATTGCTGCGGCTGATCCCCAGTGCTGCTACGGCAAGCAAAGGCATACCTACACCGGTAATCAGAAAACCTGCTACCGCTGCCCAGATATTATGTCCAGCCATCTGTCCCATATAAACAGGGAAAATCAGGTTGCCGGCACCGAAGAACATACCGAAAAGCATGCTGGTGATAGTAATGGTTTCACTAACAGTGAGACCACGTTTGATTGTTTTGTTGTTACCCATAGAACATACACTCCCATTCAGATATAGTATTCAAAGAAAAAGACTGTTGATTGCTCAACAGTCTTTCTTATGGAGGCGACACCCAGATTTGAACTGGGGAATAAAGGTTTTGCAGACC
>JAFYNS010000018.1 GCA_017556505.1 Bacillota bacterium
GGTTCTGTGCTGGTGGAAGGCGCCATCGTACTGGCAGGCCCCGGCGAACCTCTGGGAGCCTTCCTGGCAGCATATCTGGGCATGGAACTGGGACTGAAAGTATCCGGCAAGACGAAAGTCGATATTCTGGTGACACCTCTGGCAGTTATCGGAGCAGGTTCTGTGGTAGGCCTGATTCTGGGACCACCGATTTCTCAGTTCATGTCCGCGCTGGGAGCCATGATTAACTGGGGAACAGAGCAGCAGCCATTCCTTATGGGTATCATCGTTTCTGTACTGATGGGTATGATTCTGACACTGCCAATCAGCTCCGCAGCCCTGGGTGTTATCCTGAACCTGGGTGGTCTGGCAGCCGGAGCGGCTACTGTGGGCTGCTGCTGCAACATGGTAGGATTCGCTGTAGCCAGCTACCGTGAAAATAAAATGGGCGGACTGATTGCCCAAGGCATCGGTACTTCCATGCTGCAGGTGCCGAACATCATGCGCAAACCTGTTATCTGGATTCCCGCTATTGTATCCAGTGCTGTTCTGGGCCCTGTATCTACCATGCTCCTTCACATGACGAATAATGCTACCGGTTCAGGCATGGGTACGGCAGGCCTGGTGGGCCAGATTATGACATGGCAGACCATGACGGCCACCGAACCGCAGGCTGTAGTTCTGATCAAAATCCTGGCGGTCCAGATTATCCTGCCTGCTGTCATCACTTTGCTGGTTTCCGAATTCATGCGCAAAAAAGGCTGGATCAAGTACGGTGACATGAAGCTTGACGTATAGAAGAACTGAAAACAGAATGGGGGTTTTTATATGACTATGACAATCAAAGAAAAAATAGAAAAAGTGAAAAAAGAGAAGAATGCGGTCATTCTGGCTCATTATTACGTACCGGACGAAGTACAGGAAATTGCAGATTATGTAGGTGACTCCTACTACCTGGCCAAGGTGGCTCAGAAAACAGAAGCGGATCTGATTGTATTCTGCGGTGTTTCCTTCATGGGAGAAAGTGCAGCCATCCTGAATCCGGAAAAGAAAGTGGTAATGCCGGACTTAACGGCAGACTGTGCCATGGCACATATGGTCAATCTGGATAAGATTGCACAGATGCGCCAGAAATATGATGACCTGGCTGTGGTATGCTACATCAATTCCACTGCAGAAATCAAGACATACTCCGATGTCTGCGTGACCAGTGCCAATGCGGTAAAAATCGTGAAGAATCTGCCGAACCAGAATATTTTCTTTATTCCTGACGGCAATCTGGGCCGGTATGTGGCAGAGCAGATTCCGGAAAAAAATATCGTACTCAACGATGGATACTGCCCGGTTCATGCGGCTAAGACTGCAGACGAAGTGAGAAAGGCAAAGGCAGAGCACCCGGGAGCCAAGTTCCTGGTACATCCGGAATGTACAAAAGCCCTGCTGGATGAAGCCGATTATATTGGAAGCACTTCCGGCATTATCGATTTTGCGGCGAAAGATGAGGCCATGGAATATATTATCGGTACGGAGGACGGTGTTCTCTATGAGCTGAAGAAGCAGAATCCGCAGAAGACCTTCCACCAGCTGGGCGGAGGCATGCTCTGTGCGGATATGAAGTTTGTCACCCTGGATAAGGTCCTGGATGTTCTGGAGAATGAAACCAATGAGGTGACCGTAACAGAAGAACTGCGCCGGCAGTCCATGATTCCGCTTCAGCGGATGCTGGCACTGGCAGAACAGAAATAAAGCAGACAGGAGAAAACGATGAAAACAGATATTTTGATAGTGGGAAGCGGATGTGCAGGCCTGTACTGTGCACTGAACCTTCCGGAAGAGAAAGACGTTCTGGTAATTACCAAGGCAGAAGCAGAGTGCAACGACTCCTATCTGGCCCAGGGCGGAATGTGTATGCTGAAGGATGAAACCGATTATAACAGCTTCTTTGTGGACACCATGCGGGCCGGCCACTATGAAAACGACGGCAAATCCGTGGACATCATGATTCGATCCTCCCAGGATGTGGTGGAAGATCTGCTGCGCTATGGTGCGGATTTTCAGAAGGATGAGAATGGGGAACTGCTGTTTACACGCGAAGGAGCTCACTCGGAAAAACGTATTATTTACCGTGAAGATGTGACCGGCCAGGAAATCACCAGCACTCTGCTGGAAGAAGTGCGCCGCCACCGGAACATCCGTCTGATGGAGCATACTACCATGATCGACCTGATCGCAGAGGATAATGTATGCTATGGTGCTGTGGTACAGCTGGAAGACGGTACCGTGACGAAAATCGAAGCGGATTTCGTCGTTATGGCTACGGGCGGCATCGGCGGACTGTACCGTCATTCCACCAATTACCGCCACCTGACCGGGGATGCGCTGGCAATGGCAATTCGTCATGGAATCGAGCTGAAAGATGTGGATTATGTGCAGATTCATCCTACCACCTTCTATTCGAAGGAGGACAATGACCGGAGCTTCCTGATTTCCGAGTCTGTCCGGGGGGAAGGTGCTGTACTCCGCGATAAGAACGGAAACCGCTTCGTCAATGAACTGCTGCCGCGTGATGTGGTGACCAAGGCTATTCTGGAACAGATGGAAAAGGACGGTACGGAGCATGTGTGGGAAGACCTGCGGCCGATTCCGGCTGAAGAACTGGAAAACCACTTCCCAAATATTGTGGAATACTGCAGACAGAAGGGCTATGATGTAACGAAGGAATGTATTCCTGTGGTGCCGGCCCAGCATTATTTCATGGGTGGAGTGAAGGTAAACCACCAGAGCCGCACATCCATGGAACAGCTTTATGCAGTAGGCGAGACAGCCTGCAACGGGGTTCATGGAAAGAACCGCCTGGCCAGCAATTCTCTGCTGGAAAGTCTGGTCTTCGCAAAACGTGCAGCCCAGGACATGATGGCCTGTCAGGATTCTGTAAAGAAAAACCTGGGTTTGATAGAACATCTTGACATGGGATGTTATGAGGATGTGGAAACTCTGACCAGAGAAAACCGCCGTCTTGTGAAGAAGGAAATTGAAGCAGCACAGGCCTGTGCCAGAGCAGAACAGGATTCAGAGAAAACCGAAAAAGGAGAATAGAAAATGTACGATCAGGTAACTTTAAAATTAAATGTCGACCCGCTGATTCTCAGTGCACTGAAAGAAGATATCACCAGTGAAGATGTATCTGCCAACTGCGTTATGAAAAAAGCGCAGGCTGGAGAAGTGGATCTGATCTGCAAGGAAGACGGTATCATCTGCGGACTGCAGGTATTTGAAAGAGTGTTCACCCTTCTGGATGGAAACAGCCGTGCTGAATTTTATGTGGAAGACGGTGAGGAAGTGAAGAAAGGCCAGCTGATGGGTAAGGTGTATGGAGACATCCGCGTATTGCTGGCTGGTGAACGTACAGCTTTGAACTACCTGCAGAGAATGAGCGGAATTGCCACTTACACCCATGCAGTTGCTTCTTTGCTGGAGGGAACAAAGACCAAACTGCTGGATACCCGAAAGACAACACCAAACAACCGCATCTTCGAAAAGTACTCTGTACGCGTTGGCGGCGGAAACAACCACCGTTACAACCTGTCTGACGGCGTGATGCTGAAGGATAACCACATTGGTGCCGCAGGCGGTGTGGCTCAGGCAATCCGCATGGCGAAGGAATATGCACCATTTGTCCGCAAGATTGAGGTTGAAGTGGAAAACATGGACATGGTGAAGGAAGCGGTGGAAGCAGGGGCTGACATCATCATGCTGGATAACATGACACATGCACAGATTGAAGAGGCAATGGACTTTATCTCAGGCCGTGCGGAAGTGGAAGTTTCCGGAAATGTGACGAAGGAAAACATTGCAAAACTCACCGATCTTGGTGTAGACTATATTTCAAGTGGTGCACTGACTCATTCTGCACCGATTCTGGATATTTCCATGAAAAACCTGCATGCCGTATAGTGCTGCAGGAGAAAGGTGATAATTGCCCATGAATGGACAGGAACGACGGAAGGAAATCCTGAATATACTTAGAGCCAGTGAGGCACCTGTGCCCGGAACGGAACTGGCCAGACAGCTCGATGTGAGCCGCCAGGTCATCGTCCAGGATATGGCTCTGCTGCGGACCGGAGGTTCAGAAATTGTATCCACTCACAGGGGATATGTTCTGACCGGTGCGAAACAGGTAAGCCGGGTTTTCAAAGTAGTGCATACAGAGGAACAGGTAGAAGAAGAACTGAACTTGTATGTAGATTTTGGCGGCAAAGTGGATGATGTGTTCGTGTATCATAAGGTACATGGTGTGATTAAAGTACCAATGAAGATCCGATCCCGCCGGGACGTACAGAAGTACATGGA
>JAFYNS010000158.1 GCA_017556505.1 Bacillota bacterium
CAGCCCGTATGAATCCGGACACATCCGGGTCCGTTCTGCTCCTTGAAAAAACAGAAAAATACGGAACGAAACTGCTCATGTCCGGAGCCGGTCAGTGCAACCTGACCCATGGCGGAAACATCAAAGAGTTTCTGACACATTATGGAAACCACGGTTCCCGTATCCGGACCACCTTATATGCACATAATAATCTGGCGGTCTGTGATTTTTTCCGCAGTCTGGGAGTTGAACTTGTCGAACGGGAAGACGGCAAAATCTTCCCCAAATCCATGGATGCTCACCAGGTGCGTGATGCCCTTCTGACGGCCGCCCGGAAGAATGGAGTTCAGCTGCATACAGGCGCTGACGTGACTGCAGTCAAAGCACTGGAAGAAGGCTATCAGCTGACCGCTTCCGATGGCTGCCACTGGCAGTGCCGGAATCTGGTCATTGCCTGCGGCGGTGCTTCCTACCCTGCCACCGGTTCCGATGGGTCCATCTTCCCTGTTCTGGAAAGAGATCTTGGAGTGGAAATCGTAACGCCCGTTCCAGCACTTACCCCGGTTTTCGTGGAAAACTATCCGTTTACGGAACTTTCCGGCATCAGTTTTCAGAATGCCGAAGCAACCATCAATCCCGGTACGAAAGAAAGCCGCAGTTTCACAGGAGACCTTCTCCTGACTCACCGCAGCCTTTCCGGTCCTGTCATTCTAAACAATTCCAGACACATGAAAACCGGCATGAGGCTTGCAATCAACTTTGTTTTCCCGTATACTACAGATAGTATACTTGCTCATATGAAAAAGGAGTTTTCCGCTAACAGCCGTACGGCAGAACACTGGCTGGCTGATAAATACAGCCTGCCGAAGAGATTTTGCGAAGAAATCGTAAAGTCTGCAGACCTCAGCAGCCGCAAAGTTTCCACGCTCTCAGGGGGGGACATGAAAACGCTGGCACTGAGTCTGACGGCAGCGCCGTACACAATCAGCGGACTGGGCAGCTTCCGGCAGGCCATGGTTACGGCAGGCGGTGTGGCACTGAGCGAACTCAGCCTGAAAACCATGGAATCAAAGAAACATCCGGGTCTTTATTTCATAGGAGAAGTCATTGATGCAGACGGCGATACGGGAGGATATAATCTTCAGTTTGCATTTGCATCCGCAGCGGCTGCAGCGAAAGCAATCTGCGGCTGAACCAGATTTAAAAATGAAAGAGGTATTTGAATGAGGAAACGAACACGAAAAAGTATCACCATGACTCTTCTGGTGGCACTGCTTGTTTCAGTGCTTCCGGTTGAGTTTTCTTTTGCCGCGGTTCCCGAAAAAATCGGCCAGCCGGCAGAAGTTACCACATTTAAGTCTACAGACAGTTTCGACCAGGAGTATCTGCGGGGTTATGTAACCAGCGATGATGACCGGGTTTTGAAAGTTGTGTACCGCACACCACTGCAAACCAGTCTGTTCCGCCTGTCGCTCTACAGAACCGGTGCGGACAAGGGAGATATGGATCTGGACATCTACATCGATCCAAAAATGGAATACGCATCCGACGGCACTCCAACCTATAACTTTACCTACTATCTCAACATGGAAGGGCTGGAGGTTCCGGATGGGCGCTACACCATCTACATCCGCCGCTGCGCCTCTGCCCAGGATGCTGCAGCCCTGAAGTATAACAACAGCGGTGTTCTCAATAAGAACATGGTCATTCAGGTAAAGGACGGTAAAGTAAAGATTCTCCGTTATACGGACGTCATTAATTACAACCGTGAAATCATGGCCATTGGAGATGCCTATGACACCAGCCGCTACCTGGATGAAAAGCTGGAAGATATCCGTTTCGTTCTGCGGAATCCGGCCACAAACATCTATTCCGACATGACATGGGACAAGATATCCTATATCCAAACTGTATCCGACCGCGTCACAGCCGGCGCTTACTCAGACTATGACAAACTCCGCAAAATCTACGAGTATACGGCGTCCAGTTTCTATTATGACTCTGTGGCCTTCCAGACTCACGACAATCAGTACGCACATCCATACGACAATATCAGGAATTTTGAGATGGGTCTGAGTTCCGTAAACAGCCAGCAGGGCCGTGTTTACACCACCTGTCAGGGCTATTCTGCCATCGTCATTGCGCTGGCAAGAGCCCAGGGAATCCCAGCCCGTATGGTCTACGGTCACCGTGCTGCAGTTCCATCCCATGACTGGACTACGGAATCCAACGTCAATGTCCGCGACCACTGGTGGGTGGAAGCCTGGGCTGACGGACGATGGGTTTTCATCGATCCGACCGTAGGTACTACTAATAAATATGACAGCAAAACCGGCAAGTGGACAACCACTGGCCTGACCAACTACACTTATTTCGACCCGACCGAAGAGCAGATTGCTACAAGCCACCTGTATTTCAATATCTATCCGGACTACCGTTTCGGCTACTACATCGAAAATCCTTATGAAATCACTACTCTGGGTGCTTTCCTGAATCAGTATTCTCAGGTTGATCCGGACAGCGACGACTATAGCTATGGTGTAATTGGAAGTCAGATTCAGAATGGTAAGATTCTGAACAGCCAGTACAGTTATTATGACTATACCACCTGGGGCGATGGCACGAAATCCCACTTCATGACCGACGGCCGCGGCAATGTAAGCCAGATTCAGTGGAGTGAAGATGGTTTTACCGGAGCTCTCAATCTTCCTCGTTTTACCAGCATGAAGCTGCTTTCTTCTCACGGAAATGCCTACGAAACGGTGGATCTTTCCGGAAGCACCTCGCTGGAAAAGATTTATCTGTATAACAACCAGATCACTTCCATGAATCTTGCAGACTGCTATAACGCCTGGTATGTCCGCTGCAAGAACAACCCGATGAAGGAACTGACCATGTACCTGAACGGACGCAACCGGACCTTTACCGCGGGAGACAACGGTACATTCTACTTCACGCTGGATACCCGTTACCAAGACAGCTCCTTCTCCCTCTACTCCAGACCGGACATCGGTTATAAGGTTGAGGGAATTTACAGCACTGCTACCGGTGAACGCCTGTCCACTAAGAAGACATGGCACTTCACACCAAAGGCATCCGGTTACGAAATCCTGTTTGAACTGGATCCGGACAGCTACAAGTACACCATCCTGCCTGGCGATGACATGGAAGGCGATCAGGACTTCAAGGCTGATTATTTCAATGCAGCCATGAAACGTCTGCAGGAACTGGGATATTATACCCCATCCTCTTACCTTTATGAAGACACCTCCGTATACACCGGTTCCATGTTGGAAGCTGCCGTGAAGTTCCAGGTTATGCACGACCTTCCGAACACCGGCAATATCGGCAAAAAGACCTGGCAGATTCTCTTCAGTGACGATGCTCTGCCGATGGTAAATGATTATGAATATCTGCAGATTCTGGGAGAATACGAAGCCCGCAAGGCACTGGAAGAAGAAGCCGAAAAGATTGCTGACGCAGTTTCTGTTCACGCTGCTTCCGCAGCCTCCAAAGGCGCTATGAACATCTCCTGGACCGTGGATCAGGTAACCACCGGCGATGAAGTGCTGGATGCGGAAATCTCCGCCCTGCTGCCGCAGGATGCCGGAGCCGACGCCTACTTTGACGGTTTCGAAGTATGGAAGTCTTCCAGCAAAACATCCGGCTACAAGCAGGTTCGCGATACCGCAAAACTCGCCTATAAAAACACATCCGGCCTGAAAAAGGGCAGCCGCTACTACTACAAGGTACGTGCCTACAAGCTGGTCGGCGAGGAAAAGATTTATACAGGATGGTCCAACATCACTTATAAAAAGGCAAAATAGTACGAATCCAGCCTCGTAACAGGGGCTGGATTTTTTATATTCTGGTAGAAAGAAAAAGGGCAGCTGATATTCAGCCACCCTTGAAAGTACATATTTTGTTTCGCGTTGCGCGGGATTACATCGCCTTCATTGCGATTTCTGCCAGCAGCTTGTCTGCGAAGTCTTCTACGGACATTTCGCCCAGTTCGCCTTCCTTCCCGGAACGAACAGTTACAGAACCAGCTTCCGCTTCCTTTTCGCCGATTACGCACATGTAGCTTACACGTTCGTTTCTCGCTTCTCTCAGCTTCTTACCGATCTTTTCGTTTCTAACGTCACATTCAACTCTCAGACCCAGTTCTTCCAGTCTTTCAGCAACTTCTCTTGCATAACCTTCGAACTTTTCAGTTACGGTCATCAGACGAACCTGTACAGGAGCCAGCCACAGAGGGAACTTACCTGCGCAGTGTTCAGTCAGAATACCGATGAATCTTTCGATGGAACCGAAGATTACGCGGTGAATCATGATAGGTCTGTGATACTTGCCGTCAGCACCTACATAAGTCAGATCGAATCTCTGAGGCATCTGCATATCTAACTGAATAGTACCGCACTGCCATGTTCTGCCAATAGAATCCTGCAGGTGGAAGTCCAGCTTAGGGCCGTAGAATGCACCGTCACCTTCGTTGATTACGAAAGGAACACCCATTTCTTCGATGGCATTACGCAGAGCATTTTCTGCCATTTCCCATTCTTCGTCAGTACCCATGGAGTCTTCAGGTCTGGTGGACAGTTCCACATGGTATTCAAAACCGAACATCTTATATACGTCATCACAGAACTTTGCTACGTTCTTGATTTCTTCATTTACCTGTTCTGGCAGCATGAAGATATGTGCGTCGTCCTGAGTAAAGGTTCTTACTCTCATCAGACCGTGGAGAGCGCCGGACAGTTCGTGTCTGTGTACCTGTCCCAGTTCACCGCATCTGATTGGGAACTCTCTGTAGGACCACTGCTTTCTCTTGTAAACCAGCATGGAACCAGGGCAGTTCATTGGCTTAACTGCAAAGTCAGCATCGTCAATCTTGGTGAAGTACATGTTGTCCTTATAATGATCCCAGTGGCCGGAAGTTCTCCACAGCTGTTCATTCAGAATCAGAGGAGTCTTGATTTCTTCATATCCTCTCTTTCTGTGTTCAGCTCTCCAGAAGCTTTCCAGTTCGTTACGGATAATCATACCCTTTGGCAGGAAGAATGGGAAGCCGGGACCTTCATCAACCAGCATGAACAGATCCATTTCCTTACCGATTTTTCTGTGGTCACGAGCCTTTGCTTCTTCCAGCTTCTGAATGTACTCATCCAGTTCTTCCTGGCTTGGGAATGCAGTAGCATAAATTCTCTGCAGCATCTGTCTGTTGGAGTCACCTCTCCAGTAAGCACCAGCCACGCTCATCAGCTTGTAAGCCTTGATTTTACCGGTGGATTCCATGTGAGGACCAGCACACAGGTCTACGAAGTCACCCTGCTTGTAGAAGGAAATAACCGCATCTTCCGGCAGATCCTGAATCAGTTCTACCTTGTATGGTTCGCCCTTTTCTTCCATCAGCTTGATTGCCTCTTCTCTTGGCAGCTCGAATCTTTCCAGAGGGTAGTTCGCCTGAACGATTCTCTTCATTTCCTTCTGGATCTTGGCAAAATCTTCTTCGCCAAACTTGTGCTCGCAGTCGAAGTCATAGTAGAAGCCGTTATCGATTGCAGGACCGATTGCCAGCTTTGCTTCCGGCCACAGCTTCTTAACTGCCTGTGCCATAATATGAGAAGCAGTATGTCTGTAAGTGTCTCTTACCTGGGCATCTTCCCAGTTTAATTTTTCTTTCGCCATTTTATGTTCACCTTTTCTTTCGTTAGTCTTATTTAAAGGTCATATACCCTTATATTATCACTTTAAAACCATGTTCTCACCCATGGAAGGTGTCTGGAGTTATCCGCCGGTTCCAGCCCCGTATCAGGTGTCCTGTTCACTCACAACCTCTTCATCCGGATCGTCCTGAATGATATCGGTACTGTCCGGAATATCAGGATTTGCAGGTTCAGCCGGAATATCGGCACCGTCTGACGGAACTTCACCGCCTGTCGGTTCAGAAGGCTGTGTGGTTACATCGCCGCCCGGGTTATTCGGGTCAGCCGGATCAGCAGGCACTGTTGGATCAGAAGGAACCACCGGATCGGTTGGAACCTCAGGATCTGTACCTTCACCGGTTCCCGGATTTTCAGGAGCAACCAGGGAAGGATCATAGTTCGGAGAGTTTGGATCCGTCGGATCCCAAGGCTGCAAAGTATCAGGATTGAGAATATCGTCAGGGAATTCCGGATCATTTGGATCCCACGGCAGTCCGGTTTCCGGATTTATGGTCGGATCGACAGGATCGGTTACCACAGTATCATCCGGAATCTGAGTTGGATCTTCCGTTTCATCAATTTCCACATCTTCCTCATTTTCAATTTCCTGTGCATCACGAGTTGCCTGGATTCTCGCAGCCAGCTCTGCACTGATGGAATTCAGAAGTGCCGAAGGCACGTAATCTTCCTGCAGGAACATTTCCTGATGCAGCTTGACAGCATTGGCGGCCAGGTTCACCGGAAGTACATAGGATGTCTTTCCAATATATCCGGCTGTCACATTATACGGCCAGCCTACACTGCCCTGGATATTGAAGCTCGGAAGCTTGGAAGCAAATGCCAGAATATTGTTCATATCCAAATTGGTCTTTACCTGCGGCGTCATCAGTTCAATCAGACCCTTGATTTCGCTGAAGGACATTGTCTTCATTTTATTGAAAACTTTGGTCAGAACGGTACGCATACGTTCCGTACGCTTAAAGTCATCGCCTACACCTTTACGGATTCTGGAATAGGATACCGCCTGGCATCCATCCAGCGTCTGTGTACCGGCTGCGGTAACCGTCTGATAGGTTTCACGACCAATATTCTTTGCGGTCTGAATGGTATACTTGTTCAGCTGCTGGATTTCATAATCCTGTACATCCACGGTAATACCGCCCACCGCATCTACCAGGTCAGCTACCGCCTTGAAGTTTACTACCACGTAATTCTGAATGTTCAGGTCCATGGCCTGGTTCAGGGATTTCATGGTCATTTCCGGCCCGCCGTAAACACAGGCGTGAGTAATCTTATCAAATGTGGAAGTGTCCCCCATCTTCAGATAGGTATCCCGGTAAGTGGAGATAATCTTCACATCATTGGTTTCCTCATTGATGCTGACTACCATGATGGCATCGCTTCGGGTACCGCTGATATTATTCATATCCCGGCTGTCCACACCCAGAAGCAGGATATTGATATATCCATCCACCGCTGTCAGAGACAGGTCGTAGTCTTCTGGTGTCTCTTCGTACATGATTCCATGCTGTTCTTCCGCATAGCCGGCCAGCATGGCACCGATAATGACCACTGCCAGAATCACCACGAGAACTGCCAGGAGTGCAATTTTCTTCCAGGTATCCAGCCTTTTAAACCAGTCTACAGGATTTTTACGCCGCTTTTTCTCTGCTCTGCTCATTGTTCAAAAATACCCTTGCCCTTTCCCTTTTTCTTGGCTGCATCCTCCTCTGTCATGCGCTCATAATACTCGATTGCATCATCGATATCGCTGTCATACATGAGTTTTCCCTGCCGCATTACCAGTCCGCGTTTGCAGAAAGATCTGGCCGTGCTGCTGGAGTGGGTTACGAAGAGGAATGTCACATCCTTTTCATTGATAATCTCATTAATCTTGGCTGTACATTTCTTCTTGAACTCATTGTCCCCCACACTGAGTGCTTCGTCCACAATGAGAATTTCAGGCTTGATATTTACGTTGATGGCAAATCCCAGACGGGCTTTCATACCGCTGGAGTAAGTTCTCACCGGCTGATCGATGTAGTCGTTGAGATCAGCAAATTCCACAATTTCCGGCTCCAGCTCTGCGATTTCCTTATCGGAAAGCCCCATGAGCTGTCCACGGAAATAAATGTTTTCACGGCCCGTAAATTCCCCATCAAATCCAGCCGTCAGCTCCAGAAGAGCACTGACACGGCCGTTAACCGTGATTTTACCCACCGTTGGATATGCCACACCGGTAATCATTTTCAGAATGGTTGATTTACCCGCACCATTCTTCCCAAGAAGTGCTACCGCCTCACCCTTCCGAATCTGGAATGACAGGTGGTTTACCGCAAACTTCTTTTTATATGGTGTATTTTTCAGGAAGATGGCCTTGAACCGCTGCTTATCGTTTTTAAACAGCTTGTATACCTTGGTCACATCCTGAAACTCTATTACAATATCTTTTTTTTCTTCACTCATAAATCACCTCTGGTCCTTCCCCGGCTACAGTACATCCGGAATATCTTTTTTCAGTTTCCGGTATGCCCATACCGCCAGCAGACACATAACCCCATACACAATGGCGAAATTCACCAGCTGCTGCCAGTCTTCCCAGAACCATCTGTGGTAAATAAAGGAGTTACGGTATCCATTTACAACAATGGTAATCGGATTAAACAGCAGAATGGCACGAATCCACTCCTGATCAATGGAGCCTGCATCATAAAGAATCCCCGACAGCCAGAACAGAGCCTGGACCAGAGATTTTACCAGGTTGAGGAAGTCACGGCTGATGGCCGCAATCACTCCTGCAAACAGACCCCATGCCGTGAAGAAAAGGAACATCAGCAGCATATAGAACGGAATCTGCAGATAATAAATGGTCGGCATGTAACCAAATCCCACGAAGATGGCCATTACAATCACAAGCAGACCGCAGTGGACCGCCAGATTTCCCATACTTACAAATGTAGGGATGGTTGAAGTCGGGAACTTGATCTTGGTTACAAGGAACTTGTAACGGCGGATTGCTCCCGCACCTCCGGTTATCATGTCACGCATATAGAACCATGGGATCATCCCCGCAATCAGCCACAGGAAGAAAGGATACCCTTCCACGTCGCCGCCTTTTCGCAGACCAAAGGAAAAGGCAAACCAGAATACGAAAATCAGGATTGCTGGCCGGATGATGGCCCAGCCCATGCCCAGAACACCGCCATTGGCCTTCTTTACATCGGACTTTGCCAGCTTCACCAGTTGTCTACGGTAGTCTATATGATCCTTCAGAATTTCTTTAAAAGTACTCAAATCGTTATCCTCTCAGTCTTCTGCTTACTGCTGCTTTCTTGGCGGACGCTTCGGCAGATGAACCAGTGTATTGTTCGGTGTTACATCATATCCGTAGAGGCGCTTCTTGCCTTCCAGCTTGTACAGCAGATAATCCCTGGTAGCCGGTGCATACTTTTCTACTGCAGGATAGTCAGGGAAACGGTTGATTTCAGGGAACTTGATTCCGTCTTCCGTAATTGCCAGGTCCACGCCGAAGAATTCCAGCTGCTGAATGCCTGCAGTTACTTCCATAACCATTTCCTTCACGCGGTCCCAGTTCGGCAGATAGCCTTCGATAGGAACGCCTGTATCCGGATGAATCGGACAATCTTCGATAGAGCCGTCCATTACAATCTTTGCATCGTAGAAACGTCCGGTTTCCACGTCGATGTGAGCAGTCATACCGCCTGCCCCTACGTTGTCAACCGCACCGGTTTTCTTGGAGCCGAAACGTACGTAAGCGTTATGTACCTGAGGAGTACGGCCGTCCTTCTTGAAGACAATCATACGGACAGTATTTACCGAGCCATCATATACTCTCTTCAGAACCGGATGCATGTTGATATATTCGGTAACCAGATACTGGTTGTTGATATCTTCCAGAATGTCCAGAACCTGCTGACGGGTAACATCCTGATAGTTCAGCTGGTACTGACCGTTTTCGCAGGTGAACTTGTAGAAGCCGTCACCGTGGGAACCTTCGTCCGGCTTCAGAGCCAGAACGCCCTTTTCTTCTACCAGGCGGAAGATTTCATCAAAGTTATTGGTATAGCCTTCCGGCAGGTCCATCATGGAGATTACCTTATTATTGCCATTTTTGCAGATGATATGGTAATAATATTCCGGGAAGCATTCATTGAAGTCAGAACAGATATATTTGATGGTAATCTTGTCTTCCATCCACTTTCTGTACTTCGGATTGATGTGGCGCAGCCACTTGTATTCAAAGTCGGAAATGTATTCGCTGTAGTTTTCTTCCGTTACACCATACTGCGGAATTCTGTAGGACAGGAAGCCGTGCTTGTATGCCCACATCTTTTCACTGAAGGTTGCTTCCTTATTGGTACGGAAGTCAGTCCATACCTGACCGATCCACTTGGTGGACAGGTACGGTACCAGGCCCTTCGGATAGAAGGTTCTGGCGAACTTGAAACGGGCTCTGGACTTGATTTTCTTCCAGCCACGTTCCATACGGGTGCCGCCTGCTGCGAAGGCTTCCTTCTTCTGTGCCACCTTATGACGCAGGTATTGGGAAGTTTCCTTGCTGAACGGCTGGTGAACCGGATATTCAGGATGGTTTACCATTCTGGTAATCTTGAAACCATCTTCGTTAATAACGATATCTGCACCGAAGAATTCCAGCTGCGGTACGAAGATACACAGATCATGGATGGTCTTACAGATTTCATCCCAGTGAGGAATTGCCTGCCCTTCGAAAGTACCGTTCTTCACATCCACAGCCTTTTCCAGACGTTCTGCCTTAACCTCGGTTACTTCTTCATCTGCATCTTCTTCTTCCAGACTGTCTTCTCTGGCCTGCTTCAGAGACTTCAGAGGCTTCACTTCGTAGTTATTATATACATAGAAACCGTCGCCGATAACCGGATTGTCACCTTCTTCATTGAAAACAATCAGTCTCAGAACGCCATGACCGGTCAGTTCGCTGGTCTTTACACGTTCCTTGATAACAATAGTGGAACGGTATTCAGACAGACGTTCCTGCAGCTTATCTTCTGTAATCTTCTCTTCATCGAACCAGAAAGCATCTTCACGCCATGCAATGGTGCTGGCAGACTTGCCGTTTGCCGGAGCTGCAGTTACTTCACCCTTTTCACGGATCAGCTGCAGGATATCTGCAAACTCAAATCCGGCCTGCTTATCGTAAAGCGGAATAATGAAGGTTTCATCGTAACGCTTGCTGATCTGATAATACAGCTGCGGCATGCGGTCGCGGAACGGCTTGAAGATGTTGAAAATGGTTACCTTATCGGTAATCCACTTGCTGTAGGTTCCGTTCAGAGGACGCAGGTAAGCATAATCCTTATAGGAAATGTATTCTTCCACATTGGAATCATTGATGCCCAGTGCAGCAACCTGTTCCGGCATGAAGCCATGCTTCAGTGCCCAGTTGGTTTCCTTCTTGGTAAAACCGTAATCTCTCACTTTATGGCGGTAAACCTTTCTTACCCAGCGCTTAGCTTCACCCCCGGTAAAACCTCTGGAGGTAGGACCCAGTGCCAGCACATTTACTACCCTTCTCTTAAATTTCTTCATTCCCATAATTATCTCTTTGTCCTCCTGTTGTAATCTTCCGGAGAGTTGAAATCCTCTGTGCCGTCTTCCAGTACCAGGAACTTCTCACCAATCTGCTTTTCACCGAAAGGCAGCCCAGTGAAAGACTGGTATACCTGCCATCCGATACATTTTGCTATTTTTCCTTCAAGGAACAGATCACGTACCCTGTGTACGTGAGCCCGGAACAGGTCTCCGTCCGCCACCTTGATAGCTACGATGGACCGTCCGTTGCCGAAGAACATCATGTCATCTGCATCCGTAGAGATGATGGTGCTCATGGCAAAATCCGAATAATAGGTGTCACCGTAGAGGAAACACACGTTGTCCTCAATGAGTTCTTCCGTGAAGCGGTCGATTTCCAGATTGTTATTCAGCGGTTCATGGCGCCGCGCTCCCGGAATTTCATACCGGCTGTCGTGAGATGTGATAATCACTTCGCAGTCCGGATCTCCTTCTTTGAGGAGCCTCACCGTTCTGCCCAGCAGAGTCTCGCCGCCAATCTCAATGAGGTGTTTCGGTATATCGTTATAATTCTGCCAGCGGGTTCCTTTCCCGTCGGCCATTATGATATATTTCATGTCAAAATCCCTCCTCAGGGCCTTACTTGATTACCTTATGGTAACGGTAGAAGTCACCCAGTTCCTTATTTCTCTGGCCGCCCCAGAGCTGGATGATGTTTACGCCGGAGGAAGTGTTTGCTTCGATGATACAGAAGCCTTCTTCCGTAATCAGAATGTCCCATGCGATAAAGTGCATGTAAGGCAGGTTGTTTGCCAGCTTCAGCATATCTTCCTTCAGCTGGGTCCAGCCCGGAATCACTACCCCCTTAATCGGTGCGCCGGAATCCGGATGCACTTCATGGACTTCATGATTATGGAGACAGCGTGCTTCTGTCAGTTCGCCGGTTTCCAGATCGATTTTGGAAACCAGGCCACCGCGGCTGCCGTTGTCCACCGGAATGGTTTCCTTGGTGCCGACACGCTGTACGGCAAAGAAAACCTTGAATTTATGTGTCTGGGGATCACGCAGAGTGATAAACCGGATGGTGTTTACTGTCTTATCATAGATATCACTGCTGTAGTGATGCTGCTCCATTGCCTCACTTAAGAACCAGTTATCGTTCTTCTTCAGGAAGGTGAGCATATCTTCTTCGGACACCGGCTTCAGGTCGATAGCAGGCTGTCCGCCGGCAACACCACATTCCGCTTCATCCAGCCAGGTAAAGCGGCACACGCCGGTACCCTTACCCTTGCCGTAAGGCTTGAAGAACAGTGTCTTCTTTTCCTTCAGCAGAGTAATTGCATCTTCGTACTGCATTTCTTCACTCTGGAAGCTGGACAGATATCCTCTGTTCTTGATCATGTAGCTTTCCGGAACGCGCACATACTGCTTCAGAATTTCTGCAGAAGCAATCTTGTTATTGCACACGAAATCGAATGGTTCGTTGATATAACGGCTGCGGTACCAGTCAAACTCGGACAGGTATTCGCTGCGGTCATTGTGGTCAAAATCATAGAGCATCCACTGGTCTGCCAGGAAGCCGCCGCAGAGATTGGCCTTAATTTTTTTATACCACGGGCATTTGAAGTGGTTCTTGGCGAAGACAATTCTTCTCCAGTAGAGCACGAAGAGTTTCATCTTCTTTACTGCCCATCTGACAAATGTAAATGCGTCCATAATTACTTTCCTTTCTGCATCATCTGTTTCAGAATCAGTTCTGTCACCTGTTTCGTGGAAGTGCCCAGGTTTTCCGGCAGATAGTTCTTCCGGTAAGCATTGAGTGTGCGGCGCGGATACGGATTGTTTTCCATGCTGACTTCATCGGTTCTGGCTGCACGGTCGGCAGATACCAGCCGCTCCATCAGCTGCTTTCCGTCCCGGAACACACAGCCCGGCATCACTTCAAACAGGTCAATATTCATTCCGTTCTTTTCACGGTATTCTTCATAGTCATAAACAAAGTACCAGGTTGGCCGGCTCAGAATCGCCCCTTCGATGGCGATGGCTGAATAGTCGGTAATCAGGTAATCACAGGCTGCCAGCAGATCCACTGCCTTAAACTCAGGACAGTCATACACACCCGGCTTGCCCTCTGTTTCCAGCTTCTGATTCGGATGTCCTTTTACCACCAGCACATACTGGTCTTTTTCTCTCCGGTTGGCGTCAGCCACCGCATCCACCAGCTGTTCCCAGTGAAGCTCAATATTTCTTCTGAACGTCGGAGCATAGAGCACGATGGTCTTACCCGCAAACTCAGGGTAAGCCTTCAGGACCGCCTCTCTGTTTGACTCTGCGGTTTCCAGAAGATGGTCAATCCGCGGCAGACCGCAGTTCACCAGCTTGTCCTCCGTAGTGTTGAAGGACGCACAGTAGTAAGGGTTCCATGCCTTACCTCCTGCAATGATATAGTCATAGTTTTCATGCATCTTCATAAGACGGGCAATGTCTGCACTTCTGCCGGACTCACGTCCCAAAGTCTGATACCCGGACTGTTTAATCTTACCCAGGGCATGCCACATCTGAATGACGGTCAGGCTTTCCTTATGCTTCAGGATGGAAACGGCAGGCCAGTAGGCATCCAGCACGCAGACGCTGGAAGTGGCCATATGGTACATACTCTTCAGGGTAGTCACCGCAAAATGTACCAGACCCCCGCTGCTTTCGCCCTCCAGGCGGTTGCACAGGGTTACAATTTCCACATAAGGCTGCTGCAGCTTCAGTTCTTTCTGCACTCTTCTGAAGTCCAGAGTCAGCTCGTTGGACTGACGGCTGAGAAACAGAACCTTGTTCTGCTTCACAGGCAGCAGTTTGAAAAAGAAATATATGAAGTTAAGTCCAAACCTGAGCAGGTAAATGGCTAATTTTTTCATTCTTTTTTCTCCACGTCAAAATCAGATTGCACAGCAATCCCATCTTATAAAGATACCATATTTTCAGTCATTTGTAAATGTTTTCGCTCCAATTCCCTCGTAAAATCAATGATTCCGTTCCACATACAGACGGTTTTCTTTCCGTCCGCTGCAGACCTGGCTCATGATTGGCAGCATCTTTTCCCGTACTGCATCAGGAATCGCTCTGGCAGATACCGGACAGACCGATACGCAGCGCATGCAGCCGAAACACAGGTCTCGGTTCACAGATTTCGGATTTTCTGCCGGAATCGCATGTACCGGACATTCTGCTGCACAGGCTCCGCATCCGCTGCAGTCTGCTCCGCCTTCCGGAATAGCAGAGACAGGTTTCCGTTCGCGGTACGGATTATTTCCAGGCACCTTGAGGCTTCCGGACAGTTCTGCCTGCAGAACTTCTGCAATCTTGACTGCAAACTCCTGCATTTCTGCTTCATCCTCTGCATCGGGACGGCCTGCACCAAACTGGCGGAACATGGAGTGTTCTGCCACTGTTTCTGCAGCTGCTGCACATACAAAGCCAGCTCCGTCCATAATATCACGAAGTTCCAGCAGTGTATCATCAATGGCACGGTTACCATACACCACATGCAGAATTGCTCTGGCACCATTGCCCTTCAGCTGCTGCAGCAGATTCACTGCAGGCAGCGGTACACGTCCTGCAAAAGAAGGCACAGAAACCAGGCAGATGTCTTCTGCCGAGAAAGCCGGAAGTTCTCCGCCGTCACGGACCAGTGTCCGAAGATTCACCGGAACCGGTTCCATCCCCAGAATGCCGAAAATTTTAGGTCCGAACATTTTGACGGATGCCAGAGTTCCGCCGGTCGGGCTGAAATACAGTTCATAGAATTTACTCATCTGCCTCATCCTCACTTTCATACCAGTCCTGATACCGTTCGTAATATTCGTCCTTCAGCATGGACATCAGGTGCACATCATAAAGGATGCCGTTCTTGCGGCAGTTCTGACGGAGCACACCTTCATACTGGAAGCCCAGAGACAGGTAAAGTCCGCTGGCAGGATTTCCGGTATAATGATCCAGATACAGACGCTGCAGTCCCAGTACATCGAAGCAGTAGCTCATCATGGCCAGCATGGACTGTTTGCCCAGGCCTTTGCCGCGAAGAGCAGGATCTGCGATATAAATACGCCACAGTTCCGCTTTCCAGCCCTCTTCGATGTCAGCCAGAACGATACGTCCAATCGGCCTTTCATCCGGCTTCATGCAGATGGTAAACTGCATTGCTTTAGGATCCGTATCGTCAGCAATATATTTTTTGATTACATCTTCCATGGTCTGTCCGTCGCGGATGCTGAAAAACTTCGTTACAGCAGGTTCCAGCTCCCATGGATAAAATATTTCAATGTCCTCCCATCTGGATGGGCGGATAATCAGGTCTTTTGTTTCTAAAATCATGGATATTCTCCTCCTTCCGGTGTCCTGCAGGACACACTGCTCTATGCTAAATTATAGAACTTTTACCGGCAGCAGTCAATGAATTCAGAAACGAAAAAACTGACCCCTGCACTGCAGAGATCAGTTTCCGTTATGCATATTCTGTTTCAGACTTTACTGAGCCTTGCGGTTTGCCTTATTGGAATAAGGAGTGTAAATTTTTTCACCATCCACCAGACGGACACCTCTTACTTTATAGTAATAACGGGTTCCGGATTTTACCTTGCTGTTGGTGTAGCTGGTCTTACTGCCGGAGCTGGTTTTGTAGTATGCCTTGGAACCATAGCCGGAATTCTTCTTCGTACTGCGGAATACCTCATAGTAGTCCATTTTGTAATTTGAAGACTTGCTCCAGCTCAGTTTGATTTTTCCTTTGGAGGTGAGAGAAGATTTTAAAGTAATCTTCGTACGTTCCACACCGTTTCTGATTTTTTCGTTGGCAGCTTCCTCTTCAGAGCAGGTCACGAAAACATCCATCCCATCATACATGGTTTTCAGATTAACAGAATAAATGGCACTGTACGCATCATCATACGGGTCACCGGTAGTATAGACAATTGGTTCCGGCATGCGGAAAATCATGTAACCTTCAATGGCATTTTCCACATCGATTCCCATTTCCCCATATACTGCTGCCACTTCATCGTAAGTCATACCATCCATATCCTCTTCATCCATGGCTACACGGAATCCAATAGTATCAGACGTTACTCTCACATCATCATACTCACCGCTGAGGAATGCATTCAGGTCTTCCAGAGCAGTAAATTCCTGGCTCTGTTCCATCTCATAATATTCCACACCATCTACGGTTACAACAGCAAGCTGACCTGTGGCTTCTCCAAGCAAATCTGATGCAGCCCCGTCTTCACCAAGAGAACCCAGCGTTCCTATCAGAGAATCGTAAACTTCCTTTTCAATCAGAACGTAGCTGTACAGGGTTCCGGACCCATCTTCATTCAGAATGAAATGGTCCTCCATGTACACACATCCCGACATAGCCACAATCATAACGAATACCATCATTACGGACAACAGTTTCTTCATAGACAACTCCCCCCTTTTTGTAAAGTGTTTTCTACATTATACCACAAGAATCCCGTATTTATCTACCGAAAATTCTCTTGTTTGCAGTTCTGGTGCCGTCTTCGTTATAGTTGTAGAAGCCGGCACCGGTCTTTCTGCCCAGGAAACCTGCATCTACCATTCTTCTCAGCAGTACAGCAGGACGGTACTTGGAGTCACCGGTTTCTTCGTAGATTACTTCCATTACCGCCAGTTCTACGTCGATACCAATCATATCCACCAGTTCCAGAGGTCCCATCGGATGATGCAGCCCCATCTTCATAGCAAGGTCAATTTCTTCGATGGTACCAACCTTACGTTCTACCAGGAAGCATGCTTCGTTCAGCATAGGCAGCAGCATACGGTTTACGATGAAACCGGCTTCGTCCTTTGCCAGAACGCAGGACTTGCCCATGAATTCGCCAACTTCCGTAGCGATCTTAATCACCTCATCACTGGTATGCAGACCTCTTACGATTTCCATCAGCGGCATCTTAGGCACCGGGCTGAAGAAATGCATTCCCACGAAACGGCTTGGATCATCCAGGCAGCTTGCCAGGGTGGTGATGGAGATGGAAGATGTATTGGATGCAATCACTGCATTCTGGTTTGCGTATTTATCCACTTCACGGATAATGGATTTCTTGATTTCCAGATTTTCGGATGCTGCTTCAATAATGACATCGGCATCGAAACACGCCTTCATCTTGGCAGTGTAATGTACTCTTGCCTGCGTTTCCTTAGCTTCTTCTTCTGTCATCTTTTCGCGGGAAACCAGCTTGGCAAGTTCCTTCTCCAAAGTCTTGCTGCTCTTTTCCAGCTGAGTTTCAGATACATCATAAATGGTAACATCCAGTCCCTTCACAGCAGCGTTCTGCGCAATACCGGTACCCATAAAACCGGCACCGATAACAAAGAGTTTCTTTGCAAACATAAATCAGTTCTCCTTCTGTAAATATTTTCGTGGGGAAGACCCCAGGACACACGAAAAAACCCCGAAGCACACACCGTGCCCCGGGATTTTGAATTTTGCTCAGAATTAAGCTTCTTCAGCCATGATCTTATCGAATTCAGCTACAACCTTTTCGAATTCTGCATCGTCTTCGATGTCAACCAGTTCGAATTCGTCTTCGCCAACTTCCTTGTAGCCGTAGATGTAAACATCATCGGAACCGTCGTCTGGAATCAGCGCGATGTATTCCTTACCATCGTAATCGAATACGCCCATGATTTCACATTCAACTTCTACGCCGTCATCGAATTCCAGAGTGATCACTTCAGTTTCTTCAACTTCCAGGTTTCTTTCGTCAGCCATTTTTGTCCTCCATTTATTAATTACTTAAAATTAACTTCTTGTGTATTTTCGGTGTATCACACCATCTCAACTATACCACATAATGGGGTATGTTTTCAACTAAAATATTCCAAAACAGCGCGTGCATTTTGCTCAGAAATGCCCGGCACTTCCATTAGCTTCTCCACAGAGGCCTTTTTTATGTCCTCCACTGACTGGAAATGGGCAAGCAGTGCATTTCTCTTCACAGGTCCGATACCTTTGATGTTATCCAGCACAGAGTTGATGGTGTTTCGGTTATGAAGGCTGCGGTGGTAATCGATTGCAAACCGGTGCACTTCTTCCTGAATGGTGCCGCAGTACTTAAAGAGCAGCGGCCGTCCGGCCAGCGGAAGCTCGTCCCCTCGTCCATTCACCAGTGCTCTCGTTCTGTGGCTGTCATCCTTGGCCATCCCCAGCACCGGAATGCTGATCTGCAGTTCTTCCAACACTTTTTCGGCGACGGTAACCTGACCCTGGCCGCCGTCCATGAGGATGACATCCGGCAAAGTCTTAAATCCCGGGTCTCCCGCCAGATAACGGCGGAACCGGCGCTGCAGCATTTCCTGCAGAGAGCCGTAATCGTCCGGACCGGTGACGGTTTTTATCTTAAATCTGCGGTAGTCTTTCCGTACCGGTTTCAGGTTTCGGAAGACTACCATGGCACCTACCGTATCCACCCCGTTGGTATTGGAGATATCGTAGGATTCCACACGGTAAGATTCCTTCCGGAATCCAAGTACGCCGGCCAGTTCCTCAATCAGCGCCTGATTTCGTTCTTCCCCGGCCTTCAGCTTATCTTCCAGGTTCTTGGTCATTTCTCCGGCATCGCGCAGCGCCAGATCCATCAAAGCTTTCTTATCTCCGCGCTGTGGCATGAAAATACGGACTTTGCGGCCTTCCTCCTGACTTTCCAGAAACTCCTGAATCAGCTCTGCGTCTTTCAAAGGTTTCGGAACCAGAATTTCCGACGGCACCGCAGCCCACTGGCTGTAATACTGTTTGATGAACTCCCCAATCAGGCTGTCGTAATCATCATCAGCCTCTGCCTGCATGGAGAAGGTTTCACGTCCGGAAAGCTTGCCGTCACGCACGGTAAATAGCACAACAGACTGTGTATTTCCCGTACCCACCGGAAGAACCATATCCAGGTCTTTGCCGGAAACCAGGCTCACACGCTGCACCTCGCCGATGGATTTTGCCGCAATAATATAATCACGATACACGGCAGCCTCTTCAAACTGCATGGCCTCAGAATAGCCCATCATCTTCTCCGTCAGATAATCAAGCAGCTTCTTCTGACGGCCGCCCAGGAATTCCATGGCAGCATCGATATACTGCCGGTATTCCTCCCGGCTCACCTGTCCGGTACACACACCCCTGCATTCAGCGATATGGTAATTCAGACACGGACGGTATCCAGGCGGAAAGCTTCGCGCAGAACAGCGCTTCAGAGTATAGACACGATTCAGCAGGTCAATCATCTGATTCACCGCGCCGGCATCGCTGTAAGGACCGAAATACTTATCTCCATCTTTTTCAATGATGCGGGTCTTCACAATCCGCGGATAATCCTCCGATAAAGTAACCTTAATGTAAGGGTATGTCTTGTCATCACGAAGCAGTACGTTATACTTCGGTGCATACTTTTTAATTAAATTGCACTCCAAAATCAGTGCTTCCATCTCCGTCTGGCAGGTGATGTACTCAAACTCAGCGATATGAGACACCATGGCCCGTACCTTGGCACTGTGATTTGCACTGCTCTGAAAATACTGGCGCACACGATTCCGCAGGGAAATGGCCTTCCCTACATAGATTACCTGTCCCAGCTTGTCCTTATGCAGATAAACTCCCGGAGTATCCGGGAGTTTCTTTAAATTTTCCTTAATATCAAACATTTAGTACGGCCAGCCTCTCTGTTTCATGCTCTGTTCCCTCTCCAGCTCACGGCGCGCCTGCTCCATGATACGCTGCTGGCGGCGGCGTTTAGCTTTCTTTTTATTGATGGAACGAAGTGTCAGAACGGTGATAAACAGAAGCAGAATCACTGCTGCTCCTCCGCAGATCAGGATTGTCTGAATATTGGTAATGCCATATGGAGACAGGAACCAGCCTTCTTCCACATCGTTTGCAGCCTTCAGACGGACTTCTCTGACCTTTTCATCAGCCAGGTAAATTTCCACCTTACCCAGGCGGTCACCTTCTTTAATCGGTGCCTTCAGATCTTCATCATAAACCACGTTAGTTGTCACCAGTGCGGGAGATGCACCTTCCGGCAGGTTGATGATACCGCTGACGGAAGCCACCCCCGCTACTTTGTTTGTAGCACCGTGCGTCAGGCGGGCTTCCTCAAACAGATCACCCTTTTTAAATACTTCGTAAGGGCAGACATTTTCCTTGGCATACTCCAGCAGCTTCTTCATATCAGGATAACGTTCCTTCATGGTGCTGCCCATGATAACCGCATAAAGTTCCAGGCCTTCATGATTGATTCCTGCAACCATGGTAGCTACCGCTTCTTCGGTGGTTCCGGTCTTGCCGCCGAAAACACCGTCATACTTTTTCACCTTAATGGTTCCGGTCGGCAGATCCATTTCACCGCCCTTCAGCAGCAGGTTTCCGTTTTCCAGTACGCGGGCTTCGGATTTGTTGGTCTTTCCGATGGTATATTCAGCTGTAGCTGCGATTGTCTTCAAAGTACGGTTATCGAAGGCTTCCGCTGCAATCAGCGCCATATCGTGAGCCGTGGAATGCTGGCCCTTACCGTAAAGACCGGAAGGATTCACGAACTTGGTATTGGTGCAGCCGATTTTCTTGGCACGGCTGTTCATCTTCTTGGCAAAATCCTTCACGCTGCCGGAAGTTGCCACCGCCAGAGCCATGGCCGCATCATTGGCAGACTCCAGCAGAGCCGCGTGCAGCAGGTCGCGTACCGTTACCTTTTCACCGGCCTGCAGCCAGATTTTGGTTGGAATCACTTCTGTACATTCCTGTGTTACTTCCACTTCCTGATCCAGGTCCAGATTCTCAATGGCAATAAGGCAAGTCAGAAGCTTGGTCATGCTGGCAGGGTTTCTTTCTTCATCTGCATTTTTTCCCCAGATGATTTCATCGGTGGTTTCGCAGTATATGATGGCGGCATCCCCATGGACGGCTGGTCCGCCTGCTGCATATGCAGCAGTTGCACCGCTTCCCAGCAGCATGCTGAAAATCAGTAAAAATGTAATCGTGTGTTTGAATATATGTTTCATAGTTTTCCCCTTGCTAATGTTCTGTATACGAATACAGTATAGCATGACCATGCCGTTTTCTGCAAGGCGGAGAGGTGGAAATTAAGAAAATCGAAAGATAAGCGAAAAATAATTAATAAACAACGAAAAAATCGCTGTTCAGACGTTGTTTTTTGTGATATAATTACAAGATATTATTAAGTTTTTGGAGGAAAACACTATGTATATGACATGTCTGGACCTGGAAGGCGTTCTGGTACCTGAAATCTGGATTGCTTTTGCAGAAGCCGCAGGAATCCCTGAATTAAAGAAAACTACACGTGATGAACCGGATTATGACAAGCTGATGAATTACCGTCTGGCAATTCTGAAGGAACACGGTCTGGGACTGAAGGAAATTCAGGAAACCATCGAAACCCTGGATCCCCTTCCGGGTGCGAAGGAGTTCCTGGACGAACTTCGATCTTACGGCCAGGTTGTCATTATTTCTGATACATTTACACAGTTTGCCAAGCCGCTGATGAAGAAACTGGGCTGGCCTACTCTGTTCTGCAACGAACTGATTGTGGCAGAAGACGGAGAGGTTACCGGCTTCAGAATGCGTCTGCAGGACTCCAAACTGAATACCGTAAAGGCACTGCAGGCTGCAGGTCTGGAAACCATTGCGTCCGGTGACAGCTTCAACGATCTGGGCATGATCCGCCAGAGCAAGGCCGGCTTCCTGTTCTGCACCACCGATGCTATCAAGGAAGCAAATCCTGACGTTCCTGCACTGGAAACCTACGACGAACTGCTGGCCGCCATTAAGGCAGTTTACGAGGGATAAGCATAAAGCTTCGACCGCAAAGCCTGAAGATCCGCAATAGTTGAACCGCTGCCCGTCATACCGGTTTTTTCATATTTTTTTATGATTTCCGGTATGATTCAGCAAAAAACTCATTAAGCCACGAATAAAAAAGACGATTTGCCTGGAAACTTCACAGTTTTCCGCAAGTCGTCTTTTACATTTTGTTTGATTTGTAAAATTGCAGGAGCCTTATTCGGCTACTATTCTAAAAATCTTACCGGTTTTTATGCATTTTTACTCAAAATCCGGTATTCAGCCATTATACGCTCCAGGCATCCTTATGCGTTTTCTTCTTCAAACTTCTTCATGAATGCTACCAGCGCTTCCACGCCTTCCTTCGGCATAGCGTTGTAGATGGATGCTCTCATGCCGCCGATGGAACGGTGGCCGTTCAGGTTCACCATGCCCGCAGCCTTTGCTTCTGCCACGAACTTCTTATCCAGGTCTGCATCACCGGTAACGAATACCACATTCATGAGAGAACGGTCTTCTTTCGCAACCGGACACTTGAACATTTCACTGGAATCGATATAGTCGTAAAGAATTGCAGCCTTTTCCTTATTGGCAGCTTCTTTCGCAGCCACACCACCGTTTTCCAACAGGTGTTTGAATACTTCGCCTGCTACATACAGGGAGAAGCAAGGCGGTGTATTGTACATGGAATCTGCTTCATCATGTACCTTGTAATCCAGGTAAGTCGGAACAGATGCATCCGCATGACCAATCAGGTCTTCTCTTACGATGACGATAGTCACGCCGGCAGGAGCTACGTTCTTCTGTGCACCGGCCCAGATCAGTCCGAATTTTGTCACGTCAAACTCACGGGACAGAATGTTTGAAGACATGTCTGCCACCAGAGGAATATCCCCGGTATCCGGAACGTAGTTGTACTCGGTTCCGTAAATGGTGTTATTGTCGGTGATGTAAACGTAATCCGCATCCTCACGGAAGTCTTCCTTCTTCAGCTTCGGAATCCAGGTGAAAGTGTCTGCTTCAGAAGATGCAGCAACCTTGATATCACCAAACTTGGTGGCTTCCTTATAGGCCTTCTTCGCCCAGGTGCCGGTTACGATGTAGTCCGCCTTCTTGGAGTTTCTCAAAAGATTCAGCGGAACCATAGAGAACTGCAGGGTACCGCCACCCTGCAGGAACAGTACCTTGTAGTTATCCGGGATATTCAGCAGCTTCCGTAAGTTGGCTTCTGCATCTTCCGCTATTTTGATAAACTCTTTAGATCGATGACTCATCTCCATTACAGACTGACCGGAGCCATTGTAGTTCAGCAGTTCAGCCTGAACTTTTTCCAGTACTTCCAGGGGAAGCATGGATGGGCCCGCAGAAAAGTTGTAAACGCGATCATACTTCATAGTCATTGTTAAGTCCTCCTCTAAAAAGTGGTAATTTTTATGTTTTCAGCTATTATACTACTTTACGTTACATAAGTAAAGTGGTATAATATATATAATTTTTGTTTCATTATAACATATACGGACGTGTATGGGTGAAAATTTTGTGGAATAAGCATAATATTTTTTAACAGGGAGGAAAATTATGTATCAGATAGCAACATTAAATAAGATTTCCAAAGTCGGCCTGGCTGAGCTGACTGAAGATTATACCATTACCGAAAATGTGGCAGAAGCCAACGGTATTCTGGTGAGAAGTGCTGACATGCATGACATGGAATTCAGCGATGATCTGCTGGCCATTGCCCGTGCCGGTGCCGGTGTAAATAACATCCCACTGGAACGCTGCGCAGAAGCCGGCATTGTGGTATTCAACACCCCTGGTGCCAATGCCAATGCCGTAAAGGAACTGACTATTGCAGGTCTCCTGCTGGCTGCCAGAAACATTCCTTCTGCACTGAACTGGGCTGCCGGCCTCACTGAAGATGTAAGCAAAACCGTGGAAAAAGGCAAATCCCAGTTCGCCGGAACTGAAATAACCGGTAAAACATTAGGTATCGCCGGTCTTGGCGCCATCGGCCGCAAGGTTGCTGCTGCAGCAGACGCCCTGGGCATGAAAGTGGTTGGCTATGACCCGTATTTTGATGGCGAAGCAGATTTTGCCGTGTATGATGACCTGAAGGAAATGCTGACTTTATGCGACTATGTAACCATTCACGTTCCTGCAAACGATGCAACCAAGGGCATGTTCAATGCAGAACTGTTTGCTGCCATGAAGGACGGTGCGGTTGTGCTCAACTTCTCCCGTGACAAGCTGGTTAAGGATGCGGACCTGCTGGCCGCTCTGGAATCCGGCAAAATCTCTCAGTATGTGACTGACTTCCCTAACGATGCACTGGTTGGCAAGGCCGGCGTAGTACTTCTGCCTCATCTGGGAGCATCTACGGAAGAAGCGGAAGATAACTGTGCTGTTATGGCAGTTCAGGAAATCCGCGACTATCTGGAAAACGGAAACATTGTCAACTCTGTAAACTTCCCTAAGGTAACACTGGGTCCGATCGGTGACCACACCCGTATCGCGTTCATGACCTGTGATATCGAAAATCCGGTTCAGGCTATTGCTGAATACCTGTCCGAAGCCAACATCTTCGTAACCAAGATTGCCGGCGGCAACAAGAAGGGCTTCGGCTATGTTCTGGCAGAAACCGATGCGGATTACGAATCTGCTGAAGTACTGCTGGATCTGGAAAAAGAAGGCGTATTCAGCATTCAGATTATGTGCAAATAGGAGCTTATTTATGAACGAACCCACCTTACATAAACTGTATCACCGGCTGAACGCTCTGACCGTGTTCCGCGGCATCTTAGAAGAGCCTGTTATCTGCGGTCTGCAGGATCTGCTCTTCGCAGCGGAACAGCTGGATCTGGATGCTCAGCTTGGATGCTGGGGTGCTTTCACCCAGGCGGTGTACGAAGAAGGCGGTGACCTGTCTGAGGCTATCCGCCGCATCGTGCTGGAAGATGAAAACTTCTATATCGTAGGCCGTGCCCGAGGTGAAGAGATGGCACCGCAGATTGAAGCAGCACTGGAAGAAGAACTGGCACTGCTGCAGGAAGCAGCCCATCTCACACCAGAAGTGCTCCGCTCCGCCATAGACTATGACGGTTTTCTGGCCGGCTGGTCCGTATCCGATGTGGATATCCGCAGCGCTTACCATGACCAGATTCGCAATCTGAAGGGAACCGGATACGGGATTTTTGCCAAGTACAACGGTTTCACCGTGAACAAAGGCCAGCTTGTTCCAATCCGCAGCATGGATACCCAGACTCTGGAATCCCTCTATGGTTATGAACGGGAACGGAATCTGGTACTGGAAAACACCCGTGCTCTGGTGGAAGGCGGCAAAGCCTGCAATGTCCTCCTCTACGGAGATGCAGGTACCGGCAAAAGCTCCACCATCAAAGCGTGTGCCCGTCATTTCTTTGACCGTGGCCTTCGTATCGTGGAATTTAAAAAAGACCAGCTGGATGATATCCTGCCGATCATGGAGTTCCTCTCTGAAATTCCGCTGAAGTTCATCTTCTACATCGACGACCTGAGCTTCAACGCAGGCGACGACAGTTTCTGTGCCCTGAAAGGTATTCTGGAAGGCAGTGCGGCAAGCTATGCGGGAAACATTGCAATTTACGCAACCAGCAACCGCCGCCATCTGATCAAAGAATCCATGGAAGACCGCGTGGGCGATTCCCTGCACATTAACGACACCATGCAGGAAACCATGTCCCTGGCTGCACGTTTTGGTCTGTCCATCACCTTCTCCAAGCCTGCCAAGGATCTCTACCTTGAAATCGTAAAGAGCCTGGCTGCCGAATACGGTGTGGACCTGCCGGAAGAAGAACTATTCCGCCGTGCGGAAGCCTTTGCAATCCGCCAGAACGGCAGAAGCCCAAGAACTGCCAAGCAGTTCCTGCAGCTGACGAAGATAGGGTTGTAGGGTCAGCCCGCACTCCTCTCTAGTCCTCGCCGCTGGCGCGTCTGCGGAAACGCTCGTCGTGCAGCTGTCTCATATAAAATGATTGAAAAAGGAAAACCCCTGACCGTGTGGATTCACACAGCCAGGGGTTTCTTGTTTGCTTAAATATAAGGTCTACTTGCCTGCCTTCTTTTCTGGTACGAAGAAGATGAAGCCCAGCGCACATATCAGCA
>JAFYNS010000159.1 GCA_017556505.1 Bacillota bacterium
GTCCAGCACTCCTTCCCGGCTCAGCAGACCGGCAATCACACGTTTTGTAGCCCGGATATCCTCGCTGTCATTTTCCAGCAAAATCTCCGTCTTTCCGCCTCCTGTCAGCCCTGCCAGGGATGCCCCAAGCAAAATACGGTGCGCATAGGATTTGGACGGAATCACTTTTACAGAACCCGACAGTGTCCGGTTATCTAACGTAATATCCATAAGCTATGCCTCCCCTGCCAGCATTCTCTGGGCATTGCTCACACTCATCCTGCGGATGATGCAGCAGCCGATTTGCTGTGGTACGATCAGGTTGATTTTCTGGCCTTCAATCTTTTTATCAGAAAGCATGCCTTCAAGAAGGTCCTCCACAGTAAACGGGGCTTCTACCGGAAGTCCGTAACCAGTCAGCAGATCACGCAGCTCTTCTCCGATACCTGCCTGGCAGATGCCCGCCTTTTCAGCGGCCTCTGTTATAATCGCCATTCCCATGGCCACCGCACGGCCGTGACTGATTTCAAAGCCGCTGTTTTTTTCGATGGAATGTCCCACCGTATGTCCAAAATTCAGAATATTGCGGATTCCCTTATCCAGTTCATCCTGAATTACAATCTCACGCTTGATATCTACACAGCGGCTGATCACATCGGTAAGAAGCGCCGTGTTCTTTCGCTGCTCCGGCTCTGTCAAAACATGATTCTGAAGCACCTCAAACAGCTCTCCATCCCAGATCATGCCGTACTTTATCACTTCTGCACACCCATCGGCAAATACCGATGCATCCAGAGTTTCCAGAGTATCCGTGTCCATAATCACACAGGCAGGCTGCTTGAAGGCTCCTGCCAGATTCTTGCCCTCCGGCAGATTGATAGCTGTTTTGCCGCCTACAGAAGAATCCACTGCAGCAAGCAATGTGGTCGGAAGCTGAACGAAGTCAATTCCCCTCTGGTACGTAGCTGCCAGGAAACCGGAAAGATCTCCGACCACGCCGCCGCCCAGGGCAAATATCACATCACTGCGGCTCACACGTTCTGACGCCATAAAGGACAGCAGACGCAGATACTGCTCTCCGGATTTTGCCTCCTCTCCTGCCGGAATCACTGTTTTCAGCACATGAAATCCCAGGCCAGCCAGGGCTGTGCACACACGCTCCCCGTACAGAGACTCCACGTTGGTATCGGTAATGAGAACCGCCTTGCCTCCGGCAGCGGCTGCCTTCAGAATCCGCTCAGGAAGGAGCTGACCCATGCTGTTCAGCAGACCAGAGCCTATATGAACATCATAAGGACTGGCTGTATTTATATGAATGGTTTTCATCGAATTTGTCATAGTAATGCCCTCACTTTAACCTCTATTTTACCCTACTTTCAACTAATAAAAAAGAGGTTTTCACCTGTTTTCAGTGAAAACCTCCGCAATTCATAGACAGCGGTTCGCTACAGTCCGAACTCCTCCAGGAGCTGCTCCTGGTATACCGGTTCTTCCAGGGAGCGGAATAAATCGTCCATACGTCCAGCTTCTTTCAGAAGTAAATTCAGCTTATTCAGCCGCTCAGCCATCTTAGCTTCACCTTCCACAAAGCCGATGTCCTTCCCCTCGGCCAATCCTTTTCGGTACTCCTCCATCATCATATATTCCAGTGTCACCTGACGCCACCTCCAGTCTCGTCCATTGAATTTTTTTACCCGTTCATCAATGGCTTTTACCAGTGTACTGCTCTCACTTTTAGAAGGATCGTTGATATACGCATAAAGAGCACTCAGCTCTTTCGGAACCTTCTTGGGAGTGCACGCTGTATTTAAGACTATTTTATATGCCTCATCATCAAGTTTCAAGCCCAAGTTTTCATCAAAGGACTGGAAAATATACACAGGTTCGTCCAGTTTGAAAGGATCATAGGTACAGACCATAATAATAAAAGACCGTTTCAGCTGGCTGTAGGCCTTCCCCTGTTCGAAGTGGTCCAGGTCCATATTACATTGATAGAATCGGGTACGTTTTCCTATGAACGCTTCTTTTACAGTCTGCATCTCGATTTCAGCACATTTTTCCGGTGTTTCCGCATAGGCATCAAACCGTACCCCATGCATACCGCCTTCGAATTTCAGACTCTTCTGGATTTCCACCTTCACTTTTTCCAGATCAAAATCCTCTTCTTCCAACGGATCTTCCCTGAGCAGAGGGTTGGCTGGCAGTTTCATCTTAATCTCCGAAAAATCTTCCTCAGGCAGAACCGCCTTTAAAAATCCCAGACAGACATTTGGTTCCCGCATAACCATTCCGAAAATAAAATCATTGGTGAAAGGCAGAAAGTCTTTATGGTTATTGTTAATTGTCCTCATATCCTGTATCTCCTTTTAATATGAAATTCAGGCGCCCTACCATAATTTTACATCCGAATTTATTGGATGTAAATGTTGAATTTCTGTCATTTCTCGACATGAATAGACACCGTGCATCATACTTTCCCACAAGCCGACACAGGATAACAGAATTCGATACTGTGACAATTGAAAAAGACCTGCATTGGCATACAGGTCTTTTTCGAGGTGTGAAATTATAAAAATTTGATAAGCATTGTATTAACCCAGTACAGTTGGCAGGAATGTAATAATCTGCGGTACGTAGGTAATCAAC
>JAFYNS010000160.1 GCA_017556505.1 Bacillota bacterium
CTGCCATCAAAGGTTATACGCAGGATGACGACATGGAGGGCACGACATATGCCTGCAAAGATGAAGCTGTGCTTTACCAGTACATCCATGAACTCCAGCTCCATAAAATCACCGGGAATTATGTTTTCGAACCGAAAGGTCATTATCTGGAACTCTGCTATCCAATCGATCTGGACTCCACTGCGTTTATCGCACTGAGCGATGACAGTATTCATTTCACACCGTTTGCTTATGGAACAACCTTCGCATCCTACTACTACATCACCCAGGACATCGACTGGGAATACATCGAATCCCTCCTGGAGCCGATACCACATTAAACAACAAAGTAGTCAGCCTCTTCACGAGGCTGACTACTTTGTTATTTATTCCGTATTCGAATTCTATTCCACTTCCACCAGTTCATACTCTCTGCTGCCGTAGCCCAGTTCGGCTGCGGCTTCGATGGTGAGCACGCCGTTTCTGCTTTCAATTCGCTTCAGCAGATGGTCTCTGCCCGGATCTTCGCTGGCGTATACCAGATCGATGCAGGCCTGGTCGATGGCAATCGGATCTGTAGATACCAGAATCCCGATATCAGCGATACAAGGGTCTTCTGCAACTGCACAGCAGTCACAGTCCACGCTCATGTTCTTCATAACATTCACGTAGATGATGTTGCCCTTGAAGTAGTCCACGATGCAGCCTGCAGCATCCGCCATGGAGCGGAGGAACAGGTCATGGTCTGCGGTCCAGATTTTTTCCGGTTCGCCGGCGCCGTGAATATATGCTTTGCCGTAGGAAGAAGCCACACCGATGGACAGCTGCTTCAGTGCGCCGCCGTAACCACCCATAGGATGGCCCTTGAAGTGAGAGAGCACCACCATGGAGTCATAATTCACCAGGTTCTTGCCTACGTAGTTTTTCTGAATGACTTTTCCGCCTGGGATCTCCAGTTCCAGGTCAGGACCTTCCGCATCCATCAGATCCACAGGAAAATGCACGTTCCAGCCGTGATCCTTCAGCAGCTGCTTATGGCGGCTGGTCTCATTTCTCTGGCCATCGTAGGCGGTATTGCATTCCACCACGGTACCTCCCACATGATCAATAACCGGTTTCCAGAAGTCCGGCTTCAGGAAGTTCTGATTACCCTTTTCACCGGAGTGAACCTTGATGGCAACTTTGCCTGGAAGCTCCTTTTCAATCATCCGAAACAGTTCCAGAACTTTTTCACCGGTAATGGTGCGGGAAAAATATACTTTAGCACTCATGGTTTGCCCTCCTTATTAAATCGTATCCACTGGTACGGTGATTTCTGCTTTGCTGTACAGCACTGCTGAGCCGCTGATCAAAATCCGCTCGCCGCAGTCTTCGCAGTATAAAGTGCCCTGGCGGCGTGACAGCTGGCGTGCAGTCAATACCTTCTTTCCCAGACGCTTTGACCAGTATGGCACAAAGGTGCAGTGAGAAGAACCGGTCACCGGATCTTCGTTAATACTCTGCTTCGGGAAGAAGCACCGGGATGCGAAATCATATCCTTCGTGGCTGGACGGTGCGGTGATAAGTACGCCGCCGCCCTTCGGAATCTGCATCAGCTTGCTGAAATCAGGCTGATAATTCTGCACATCCTCTTCACATTCCATAACCAGCAGGTAACTTGCTGCCAGGTATGCTTCCTTCGGTGTGAAACCAACGGCTTCCACCAGTTCCTGTGTAATTTCCACCGGCTCGAATTTAGATGCAGGGAAATTCAGCTGAAAACGTTCTCCCTGACGTTTTACGCTGATAGGGCCGCTGAGTGACTGAAAATGGAATTCTTCTGCCTCAGGCTCATAGAAGTTGGCCAGAACAAAGCTGGTTGCCAGTGTGGCATGGCCGCAAAGCTTCACTTCACAGCCCGGTGTAAACCAGCGCAGGCGGTAGCCCTCTCCTTCTCTAACGGTAAAGGCAGTCTCAGAAAGACAGTTTTCTGCAGCAATTTTCTGCATTACTGCATCAGGCAGCCACTCGTCCATGACGCAGACTGCGGCCGGATTTCCACCGAATACCTTATCTGTAAAAGCATCTACTACATACTGTTTTAAGACTTTTGCTTCCATAATAAATTCTCCTCTTTCTATCGAATCAGTCCGTATCGCTTTGCCTCTTCTGTCAGCTGGTCACGGAATGACGGGTGTGCCAGGCTGATCATGGCGCGTACACGGTCTGCCATATTCAGGTGTTTCAGGTTGATGCATCCGTACTCAGTTGCCACGTACTGCACTTCGGACCGCGGTGTGGTCACTGCAGTGCCAGGAGGGAAGTTGAGGCAGACCTTGCTTTCCAGCTTACCGTTCTTTTCCATGGTTGACGCCAGGGCAATGATGGACTTACCGCCTTCGGACATCTGCGCACCCTTGACGAAGTCCAGCTGTCCGCCCACCGCGCTTTGCTGAGTCCAGCCCATGGAGTCCGCCGCCACCTGACCAAACAGGTCCACGGACATTGCAGTATTAATAGACATGACGCGCTTGTTTTTCGCAATGTTCACCGGATCATTGACGAAGGGGAACGGACAGTTGTAAATCAGCGGGTTCCGGTCCATATATTCGTACATTTCACGTGTTCCCAGAGAGAAGGCGAATACAGACTTGCCGTCCATGAAGCCTTTGGCGGTGTTATTTACGTTGCCATTCTTCATCAGGTGCATCATCGGTTCACTGAAGAGTTCAGAGAAGATTCCCAGATCGTTACGGTGCATCAGGCCGTAACCGATGGCAGTGGATACTTTGCCCAGGCCCAGCTGAATGGTAGCGCCGTCCGGCACCTCCGCCAGAACCAGGTCGGAAATTTTCCTGGAAACTTCATCCACTTCTTCGTTTGGCAGCGGGGATACTTCGCTGTCAGTGAGAATCATGGCATCGGCACAGGAAATATGCATGCGGCTGGTTTCATCCCCCAAAATATATGGTGTCTGGGCGTTGCATTCCAGCACTACTGTTTTCGCCTTTTCAATCAGATAGGTGTACATACAGCCGCCGCTCGGTCCGAAAGATACGTAACCATCTTCATCGGGGCGGGTTACTTCCAGGAAGCACACGTCCGGACGGGCCACTTCGCGGCACCAGATATCCACCTGGCTCAGATGGAAGGATGTGAAGTTCATCGGCATTCCGTGCTTTCTGTGAGCCACACGTTCTCTGGCACCTAAGAAGAAGGTTTCAATGGTGAACGGATTGTGTTCATCGTGGTCTGTACTGAACATTTTAGATGGTTTCAGGGACATGCTGCAGAGAATGGTTATGTTCTCCAGCTCATCCCTTCTGTCCCACAGGGCATCCATCAGCTCATAAGCGAAGCTGCTGGCAGTTCCCACATACACACGGTCACCGGACTTGACACACTTCACCGCCTCTGCTGCGGTTTTTATTTTATCCTGATAAAATCGAATCATACGCAAACTCCTTTTCGATATATTACATTCCTTTTTTCATTATACCACAGTTTTGACAATAAAAAAACGCCAAACATCCTCTGTTTGACGGTAACTTGGGTTTCACTTGCCCACCCTCGCGGGCAGTTTGAAAATTGTAAATATATGTAAAAATCTATGTGAAATATATGTAATCAGCGGAATTTCACCGCTGTAGTCGCATGAAAAAACAGGCCTTACGCCTGTTTTCAGCAATTGGTGGATCCTCAGGGGTTCGAACCCTGGACACCCTGATTAAGAGTCAGGTGCTCTGCCAGCTGAGCTAAGGATCCACATCCTTGTTTCGGTTACGCAGTAAAAAACAGGCCATCTGCCTGTTTGAAAAATTGGTGGATCCTCAGGGGTTCGAACCCTGGACACCCTGATTAAGAGTCAGGTGCTCTGCCAGCTGAGCTAAGGATCCACA
>JAFYNS010000161.1 GCA_017556505.1 Bacillota bacterium
CCTCTGAACTGAGTATTGGCCAGGAAAACGCAGGCTTTAAAATCGTCGAAAGTTGCCTTTTCGGCAGTGATGATTTCGGGAGCAATCTCGTCCTGCATTCTGTTATAGAAAATCTGTCCGCGGATTACGGTGCCCTCACCCATTATGGAGTAGTCAGGAGTTTCTCCTGCCTCGTATTCCAGAACCATCAGCTGTCCCGGACTGAGCATATGACTGTCGCCGCCGAAGGTCACTACGCAGTAGCCGTCTTTGCAGTAAAGGGCGTGGGTAGCCATTGACAGTTCACTCTCTTCGGTGGAACCGCATTGCTGTTTTTCGCCTGTAGGAAGAAGAACGTCCAGATATCCTTCCATACCTTTTCTTACCATAAGGTTAAAGTCGGTGATTCTTCCGAAACTCTTTGTTTTCCAGCCGCCGTCGAATCTGTCCTGTTCCAGTTCCTTGAGACGGGCAACTCTTTCGCCTTCGTAGCTTAAAACCACTTCGCCTTCAAGAACCATCAGAACTCTGTCGTAGTCCGGCAGTCTTGTAAAGTCCGACTCATCCTTCTCGATTACTGCAGAGCTTAATCTCCACATAAAGTTGCGGTCAAGATAGGAAGTTCCCTGCGGAAACAGTGCCAGTTCCGTTGTGGTTCCGCCCATCCACTGACTTGATTTATAATCTTCTTTTTTAAAAAGGTTATACTTCATAAAAACACCCCGTTCTTAAGAAATCTTTAAGGACATTATACCATAATAGTTTGTTGTTTTCTCGCTTTTTTTGGGTTATAATGTCAGTAAGTTATTTGTGAGATATAGGAGATTCAAATATGTATAGAAGAGACGGTTATCGTGTTTCCACCGACAATCCGATGTATGAGCTTGTGCCATATATTATGGATAAGCGTTACGACGCCAGCAACTCCATCACCAGAGAAATCGATATGGAACTGTTACAGAGTTATATAGTTAAATGCAGAAAAAGAGGCATCCCAATGAACCACATGAGTATCATCATTGCCGCTTACCTGCGTACCGCTTCACAGAACCCATACCTGAACAGATTCGTAATGAACAGCAAGATTTACGCAAGAAACCACTTCGTTGTGTCCTTCGTAACTCTTACACCTATCAAGAAGGCCAGCACAGTAAACAAGATTTACTTTAATCTTGACGACGACATTTTCACTGTTAACGAAAAGATTACAGCTGCCATCGAAAACTGCCAGGATAAAGACACCGTGACTGCAGTAGATAAGATTTGTAATGCGCTGGTTAAACTGCCGGGACTTCTTTCTTTCACTGTTCCGCTGCTCAAGTTTATCGACAAGCATTTCTGGTTACCATTTACCATCTGCCATGCCAGCCCGTTCCACACTTCACTCTTTGTAACTAACCTGGCTTCCATCAGAGTCGGTGCAATTTATCACCACCTGTACGAATTCGGTACTACCGGCGTATTCGTATCCATGGGACAGCCTTCCAAGAAAGTTATTAAAAACAAAGACGGTGAATTCGAAGAACGTAAAGTTATGGAACTTGGTATCGTAACCGACGAAAGAATCGCTGACGGCCACTACTATGGACAGTGCTTCAGAGAATGGATGAGCTACCTTAAGCATCCTGAAATTTTAGAAGAAAAGGCAGCTTCCATCGTAAAGGACCCTGACATCAAGGCAAAGAATCCTAAATTCATCGTAAAATAGAGGTGACATTATGAATAGAAAAGAAACAGCACTCACACTGCATAAGCAGGGCTTCAACTGTGCACAGTCAGTTGCCTGCTCCTTCTGCCACGTAATGGGCGCAGATCCTGTTACTACTTTCAGACTTGCTGAACCTTTAGGCTTCGGCATGGGCAATATGGGAACCTGTGGAGCAGTTTCTGCAATGGCTCTCGTTATCGGAATGAAAATGAGTGACGGTAACATGGACAACCCGCAGACTAAAAAATCCTGCTACAGAATGATGCAGGCAGTTACTAAAGAATTCGCTGACAAAAATGGTTCCATCATCTGCAGCGAAATCAAGGGTGTTAATACAGGCAATGTATTAAGAAGCTGCGACGGCTGCATTGAAGATGCGGTAGCAATTTTAGACAGATATCTTCTCGGTATCGATGAATAATCCGGATATTTTAAAAGGCTGATGCAAATTGCATCAGCCTTTTTTATGCTCTTTATTTGAGTGACATTTTGCCGTTTTCTACTTTCAGATGCTTAACCAGGTCTACGTTGCCCCATGTTCCGAAAGCTTCAAGAATCTGTTCTTCTTTTTCTTTTGAATACTTAGTTACAAATCTGTACTTTGTATTTTCGAATTTCATGGCAATGAAATCTTCCGCTATGAAACAGAGCTGGAAATCTTTCCACGGAACGTGTACAGTTCTCTTATTAGCTTCGAACTGCGAAAATCCTGTCTCGTCCAAAATTATTTCTGTATCTGCCGGTAAAGCACCGAGGAATCTTTCGTATCTGCTCTTCAGCGTAATCATTCTGTAAATATGTGTTACTGCATAAATGCCGAAAATCGTAATAAGGGCACTCAATTCCATTCTGTAATCTTCTACTTTTATGTAAATGATTGCAGCGAGGATAGCCATAATCACCAGCAGCACAAAGTCATTATTGTACTGTTTACGCAGATCGTGAACAGCTTTGCCGTCAAGAACAGGCTGTGTGCGGTCAAGGGCTGCGTTTATCCAGAGCCACTGTTCATAGGAGTAGTCCTTAGGATTAATATTTGAATCGGTTAGTTTAATCATTTTATGCCTCCTTAATAACGTCTTTATTCTAACACGGTTCCTATCGTAAATCTACTTTTTTAAACACTTTGTACAGGCTCCA
>JAFYNS010000162.1 GCA_017556505.1 Bacillota bacterium
ATATGCTGGAGAAGTTTCTGGAAGAAATTGATGATGGCAGCAGGCAGGTAATATTTTTAGATGAGCTACCATGGATGGATACTCCGAGATCCGGATTCATGACCGCTTTTGAAGGATTTTGGAATACCTGGGGCTGCCATAGAGAACATCTGATGGTAATCGTCTGCGGCAGTGCCAATTCGTGGATATTGGATAAGCTCATAAACAGTCATGGTGGTTTGTACAACCGGGTAACCTATGAAATTAAGCTGGCACCATTTACACTCAGCGAGTGCGAGGCTTTTTATGAAAGTAAAAACGTGAAGATGTCCAGGTATGATATCGTGCAGAGCTATATGATTCTTGGCGGTGTACCATACTACATGAACTATTTTCAGAGCGGGATGAGTCTGGCACAGAATATCGACAATATTCTGTTTCATAAGCAGGGGAAACTCCGGGAGGAATACCATCGCCTGTTTGCCTCTGTTTTCAGCAATCCGGAAACAATCAAGGCCATTGTGGAATTTCTGTATACCCGCAATGCAGGCTTTACACGGAATGAAATTTCGAAAAATATCGATATCCGGGATGGAGGCAGTTTGTCACAGAGTCTCAATGCACTGATTGCCAGTGATTTTGTGGTTAAATATGTTCCATTTGGAAAGGGAAAGCGGGAACATTACAAACTGACCGATCCGTTCTGTCTGTTCTACCTGCACTTTCTTAATAAGAAAAGTAAGCTGAGTGAAAATTACTGGCAGCAGAATATAACATCACAGGAAATCGTTTCATGGAGAGGCTATGCATTCGAAAATGTATGTTTCAATCATGTTCCGCAGATTAAGGCAGCCCTTGGTATCAGCGGTGTTATTACAAATCATTCCGCATGGTCCAAGCGAAAAAATGATTCTGACGGTACTCAGATTGATCTTCTGATCAACCGAAACGATAATGTTATTAATATGTGTGAAATAAAGTATTACAGCGACTGCTTCTCCGTTGATAAAGATTATTATAAAGTACTTCTTCACCGGCAGGAACTTTTAATGAAGGAAATATCTCCGAAAATTTCTGTACACAGTACTCTGATTACTACCTTCGGTCTCTTCTATAATGAGTACAGCGGAGTCTTTTCCAATGTAATTACTTTAGATGACCTGTTCCGGGATTAAATTTGGAGATGATGCAGATATCTGTACTTCGATATGGTGTATATCTTTTAAAACAGCAGCCGCTTGTATGGTCAATACAGGCGGCTGTTTTGGACATTTCCAGACTAAAAAAGGACAGATGTCCCTGTTTAGGTAGAAATATGTCCTGAATATCCGCAGTAACCGCTGAATAAAAACAATCTGGCTGATAAAAAATATAACTGACAGTTGGATTTATACAGATATTGGCGTGTCGAAAAATGTCGTTTTTTGATTTAGAATAGTCATAGAGGTGAATCCATCTATGAACGAAAAACCACAAAACGACATGAATTGGATTGGTCTGAATATTACATATTACCGCAGGAATAAGAAGATGAAGCAGAAAGAACTGGCGGAAGCGATTCCTATCAGTAAAAGCTATATGTCTGAAATAGAGACTTCTAAAAGTATTCCAGCTGTGGATTTGATTTTTAAAATTGCTGATGTACTGGAGATTCCAGTATATAAGCTGTTTGAAGAACGTTAGAAACATGGAGAATGGACAGTGCGGCATGCACTGCCCGTTTTCTGTTTTTTGAAGAAATTTAAAATATTCTGAAACAAAATCAAATTATGCAGTATATGTAAGTAGAAGGGGTATGGGAACTTGTAATGCCTGGGACTGTTTCGATTTACGCGTTATGTGGTTTTGTGTTAGAATAGGGTAATGGAAATGGTTTAAAAGGCGGTAATTTATGAAACATACGAAAGAATCATTTTATTTAAAATACGAAAAACTGGTGTATCAGTTCCTCTGGGATTACCTGAAAACGGAGCCGGATCGTGTGCTGGCGAAAGATGTACTCCGTGAATTGTATTCTCAAGTCTGGGTTCGGGTGTTCCGCAGTTTCCACAAGTATCAGATAAAGACGGATGTACATATCAAACGTTCTCTGCGGGTCACTTCGCAAAATGTGTACTTCGACTATCTTAAACAACAGAAGCGTGAGATGGAGCGGACGGTGCCGGCAGAGGAGATTTTGCAGGAAATGGTTTCGAGCGATACCATTGATACGGCGTTGTTTACGGTGGACCGGAAGAAATATCTGAGAGAAGCAATTAAGATTCTGAACCGGGAGGAGCGGTATCTGATCTGGGAGTATTATTTTACTGACAGAGATGGAAAGGATACTGCGTTGTATCTGGATATGAATCATAACACTCTGCGGACGAAGGTAAACCGGGTGTGTAAGAAATTGAGGAAGGAAATGGAGCGGCTTATGAGAGAAGGCGGTGACCTGGATGAATAAGAAGGACAAAGGACTGGGGCTTTTGGCAGAACTGATTGCGGAAGACATGGACAAGGAAATAGAGGAAATCGAGCAGCTGGATGTGGAGGTTCCGGAAGAACTGCATCGGCAAATGCTGGAATTCGTTCGTGAACTGGACCGAAAGGATGCAGAGCGGCGGAGAAGGCAGTTCCGCACCCGTGCTATGCGGTTTGCCGCAGTGTTCTGTGTCTGTATCGTAACCATGGGGACGCTGGCGATAGGAAACTCAGAAGCTCTGCGTGAACGGGTTTTCACCCTGTTCCACAATGAAGAGTATGGTTCCGTAACCCTGCGGACGGAAAGCGAATACGATATGATTGGCAGCTGGGACGACTACTGGTATCCGACCTGGATTCCGGACGGCTACTACCTGCTGGGTGCGGATAAGGAAGTCGGCGTGATGCTCTTCGTGTCGGATACGGAAGAAGCGGAGATACGGATTATTGAAAGCAGCTTAAATCACACTCAATCATACGATGAAGATACCTCGGATTTTAAAAAAATTGAAGTTAAAGGATATAATGGATATCTGTTCAATGATGTTGCAAACTGTTCGATTGATCTGATATGGTTCACAGACAGCAGGATAATGGAAATAAAAGTTAAAAATCTAAAAAACGAAGATATAGTAATGAAAATTGCACAAAATATGAAATATATGCCCAAACGTTAAGTGTATATTGTATACATGATAAATCTTTGAAACATGAGACTCCTTTCGCAGTATATGTATGTAAAAGATGAAAAAGGAGGCTGATTTTATGAAGCAAATTATGTGTTTACTCTTGATTTTAACTATGGTGGTAGCCTCATCTGCGTTAGGATTCGGACAGGTTATCACAGAAAATGGTGAGGTATCACCATGCTATGTGGCTACATCAAAAGTCAAACAAGGAATCGATCCGGGACTTGGAATGCAGCTAAAGCTATATGCAGGCCTTGAACCTAAAAGTAGCTCCGGTGTAGATGAAGTAAAAATTACCATGAAAGTAATGAATTATGTGACAGGAGTAGTAGTTCATAACAAAACCTACAATGCCGAGTATAACTATCTGACAGACTACTACGAAGCGGAGGATACCTGTACAGTATCGACATCAGGAAGCTACTATATGCAGATAACGTATAAGGCTTATAAGAATGGTGTGCTGCTGGAAACGATTACACAGAATAGTGTAGTGGTTTCAGTAGAGTAAAGAAGTTTGGAAGCCATGCATGTTGATAGTATATAGGAAAGGAGCGTTATATGAGAAAGTACATAACCGTTTTGATTATAATATCAATGTTAACAGTCTTTACAGTGCCGGCTTATGCGGATTATAATACCAACACGAATATTTCAACCGGTGAACTTGAGAAAGCTATTTGCGAAATGGAGGAACAGGTTTGGGAAGATTTATATAACCAATTAGAGGCACAGGACGCGTTAGGGGGCATTGAGTATTTTAAAAATGCATTAAGGCCAGAAATAAGAAAAGTAATTTACGAACGCTACGGTGTTGAAGAATTTACCACTTTATCCACTAATAACTCGACTTTTATGTATTATTTCCCAAATGGAGGTGCGGTGTCATATACAGGAAGTCTTAACACTGAAAATATAATATTATTTTTAAATGAGGAGGGTACAAAGCTTTACTATTTTGACAATACTTTTACTTTTGGTGATTTAATCACCGCAGTCGTAAGTTTTGGATTCGTATTAGTTGGATATAATGCGCTTGCTAAGTTAGCAATGAATTATGCGACAAAACAGGAAGTTGAAGATAATGGCTTTTACAGTAAAGTAATGTCAATTTCGTGGGGTGCTGGGGCGGAATCAGGAACATATATATATGCCTGGGATAATCATCCGCATGCTTATGTGTATGAAGTAAACAGTATTGTAGACGTAGATTATTTCGCGTAAATGTAAGGAGTATGGCAATGGGAAAGTATATAGTAAACTGTATCATTTTTGCTTCATTGTTCTTATTAAAAGTGAGTGATGCAAGATTTCTTTTCACAGTTACCGATGAAGCGGGGAAACAGATGGATTTAAAATCAACCATATTTATGGTTTTGTATTTAGCTCTGACATTTTTTGCATTCGTATATTTCCTGTATAAGTCCATAAAACGTCATTAAAAAATCAGCCGCTTGTCCGTGTGACAGGCGGCTGTTAAAATTGTGCAGCCTTTTATTTTCGACAAAAATCATATGTTTTTTCGACATTTTGGCGAGTTTTCGCCGGGAATATGTCGAAACTCGAGGAGAGGGCTGCATCAAATCAGCGCAGCAATCAGATCACCGGTTTCGCTGGTGCTCTTGAATTCTTCTCCAGGTGCCACCAGGTCTGCTGTTCTGTGGCCGGCTTTCAGGAAGTCATTGACTGCCTTTTCGATGGCATCGGCTTCTTCGCCTAAACCCAGGGTGTAGCGGAGCATCATGCCTACGGAGAGGATGGTTGCGATAGGGTTTGCGATATTCTGTCCTGCAATGTCAGGTGCGGAACCGTGGATTGGTTCGTACATACCGAAGTTTCCTTCGCCCAGGGAAGCGGACGGCAGCATGCCGATGGAACCGGTAATCTGGGAAGCTTCGTCGGAGAGGATGTCACCGAAGATGTTGGAGGTTACGATAACGTCAAACTGCTTCGGTCCTCTTACCAGCTGCATTGCCGCGTTGTCTACGTACATGTTGGCCAGTTCGATTTCAGGGTAGTCAGCTGCGTGCATTTCAGCGACAGTTTTTCTCCAGAGGCGGGAGCTGTCCAGTACGTTGGCCTTGTCCACGGAGCAAACCTTGCCGCCGCGCTTTGCAGCCATGTCGAAGGCGATTTTTGCGATGCGCTTTACTTCCATTTCAGAGTATTTTTCCACGTCCCAGGCAACCATACCTTCTTCTTCGGTTCCAGGTTCGGTCTTTCTTTCTCCAAAGTAAATGCCACCGGTCAGCTCACGGACAATCAGAATATCCAGGCCGCCGTCGATGATAGAAGGTTTCAGCGGAGAAGCATCTGCCAGTTCATCGAATACGATGGCAGGGCGCAGGTTGGCGTAGAGACCAAGTTCCTTACGGAGTCCCAGCAGGGCACGTTCCGGTCTTTCACCGCCAGGCAGATTGTCCCACTTCGGGCCGCCTACGGCACCCAGCATTACCGCATCGGATGCTTTGCAAACATCCAGAGTTTCCTGGGGCAGGCTCTTACCGGTGGCATCGATGGCAGCACCGCCGGCCAGAACCTTCGTACATTCGAAAGAATGACCGTACTTTTCTCCAACTTTATCCAGCACCTTCAGTGCTTCGTTCATAATTTCCGGGCCGATACCGTCGCCCGGAATAACAGCGATTTTGTAATTCATAGATTTATCTCCTCAGAAGGGCGGCTCTGTGAGCCGCCCGCTTGTTTTATTTCTTTGCGTTTACGTAGTTTACCAGACCGTTTGCTTCGATCATCTTCTGCAGGAATGGTGGGAAGGCCTGTGCCTGGAAGCTGGTGCCCTTGGTCAGATTCTTAATGACACCGGTTTCAAATTCCACTTCCACTTTATCGCCTTCATCGATGCCGGCAACTGCTTCCGGACATTCCAGAATAGGGAAGCCGATATTGATGGAGTTACGGTAGAAGATGCGGGCAAAAGAGTTTGCGATAACGCAGCTGACACCGGCAGTCTTTAATGCCAGAGGTGCGTGCTCACGGGAAGAACCGCAGCCGAAGTTGGATTTTGCCACGACGATGTCACCAGGCTCCAGACGGTCCACAAAGGTTGGGTCCAGGTCCACCATTACGTGGCTTGCCAGTTCCTTCGCGTCGAAGGAGTTCAGGTAGCGGGCAGGGATGATAACGTCAGTGTCTACATTGTCACCATATTTTAAAACTTTTCCGTTTGCAATCATTATTCTTCGCCTCCGATCTTTTCAGGGTTTGCGATGTAGCCGGCCAGGGCACTTGCAGCGGCAACTTCCGGAGATGCCAGGTAAATCAGGGATTCCACGTCGCCCATACGTCCTACGAAGTTGCGGTTGGAGGTGGATACGCACTTTTCACCCTTGCACATTACGCCCATATGCCCGCCCATGCAGGCACCGCAGGATGGGGTATTGAAGGCACAGCCGGATTCTACGAAAATCTGTGCCAGACCTTCTTCCATGCACTGGAGGAAGATTTTCTGGGTTGCAGGAATCACCATAACTCTGACTTCCGGATGAACAGTCTTACCCTTCAGGATGGCTGCTGCCTTACGCATGTCAGAGATTCTGCCGTTGGTGCAGGAACCGATGACAACCTGGTCGATGTAAATCTTTTCGGAAGCTTCAATTTCATCAATGGTATGTGCGTTGCCCGGCAGGTGAGGGAAGGCAACGGTAGGACGGATCTGCGCAAGGTCAATTTCGATGACCTGTTCGTATTCTGCGTCCTCGTCAGCTTCAAATACCTGATAAGGCTTGGTGGAGTGTTCGTGAATGTAGTCCAGTGTCTGCTGGTCTACAGGGAAGATGCCGTTCTTGCCGCCTGCTTCAATAGCCATGTTGCAGATGGTGAAACGGTCGTCCATGGTCAGGTGCTCAATACCGTCACCCACGAATTCCATGGATTTATATAACGCGCCGTCCACACCGATCATGCCGATGATGTGGAGAATAATGTCCTTGCCGCTGACATACTGTGATGGTTTGCCGGTCAGCACGAACTTGATGGCGGACGGAACCTTGAACCATGCCTGGCCGGTCGCCATACCGGTAGCGATGTCGGTAGTACCCACGCCGGTACCGAATGCCCCCAGCGCTCCGTAGGAACAGGTGTGTGAGTCTGCACCGATGATGCATTCACCGGCGGTTACGATACCTCTTTCCGGCAAAATCGCATGTTCTACACCGCACTTGCCCTGCACCATGTGGTGGGTCAGACCCTGCTCGCGGGAGAAGTCCTGAATGTCTCTGGCATTCTGTGCGGACTTGATGTCCTTATTCGGTGTGAAGTGGTCCGGAACCAGAACTACTTTATCTTTATCGAAAACTTTATCAGCCATCTGGCGGAAAATCGGCAAGGCCATGGGACCTGTGATGTCGTTGGCCATTACCACGTCCAGATTGCATTCAATCAGCTGTCCGGCCACTACGCTGTCCAGACCTGCATGAGCTGCTAAAATTTTCTGTGTCATTGTCATACCCATAACGGTATTCCTCCTTGTATGTGAAAAAGTTTTAGTTTACGAAGTGAATCTTCTTATTCATCCGGTTCAGAGCACTTACCAGAGCATTTACGGATGCCAGGATGATGTCGGCATGGGTACCTACGCCCCAATACTTGCTGCCGTCTGGTCCTTCGATGCATACATAAGCGGCAGCCTTGGAATTGGAGTCCGCACTGATTGCGTGTTCGGAGTAGGTGATGAACTTGTAATCGAAGTGGTAGCCGGTCTGACGGAGGCCGTTTGCAACTGCGTCCAGACGTCCGTTACCCTTGCCTTCCAGATTGTAAACCTGATTTTCAATCACAACGCGCATCTTTACGGTCATGCTGTCACTGTCTTCCATCTTGGTGTCGGAGAAGTGGCTGAATGTAGCATGGGTGATGTCGATTGGAGCGAAGTCGTTGATGTATTCTTTCGCAAAAGCTTCGTAAATGCCGGCAGGAGACAGTTCTTCGTGGGCCTTGTCGGAAATGTCCTTCATCATATAGCCGATTTCTGCACGCATTGCCTGCGGCAGGTCGAAACCGTAATTCTGTTCCAGAACGTAGGCCACGCCGCCTTTGCCGGACTGGCTGTTAATGCGGATAACGTCAGCATCGTATTCGCGGCTTACATCATGCGGATCGATTGGCAGGTAAGGAACGGTCCACTTATCTGGATTCTTTTCCTTAACCCAGTTCATGCCCTTGGCGATGGCATCCTGGTGGGAGCCGGAGAAGGCTGCGAATACCAGTGCACCTGCGTAAGGCTGACGAGGATTTACTTTCAGGTCGGTAAACTTTTCATATTCTGTTACAATCTGCGGCATGTTGGCGAAATTCAGCTGAGGATCCACACCGTGGGAGAACAGGTTCATGGCCAGGGTTACAATGTCCACGTTACCGGTTCTTTCACCGTTGCCGAAGAGGGTACCTTCGATTCTGTCGCCGCCGGCCAGGATGCCCAGTTCTGCCGCTGCCACCGCACAGCCTCTGTCGTTATGCGGATGGAGTGAGATAATCAGGTTTTCCCGGTCATGCAGGTTTGCACACATATATTCAACCTGGTTTGCAAAAACATGCGGCATGGACATTTCCACAGTTGCCGGCAGGTTGATGATGACTTTCTTTTCCGGTGTCGGCTTCCAGATGTCGATGACTACATTGCAGATTTCTGCGGCAAAGTCCATTTCGGTACCGGTGAAGCTTTCAGGGGAGTATTCGAAGGTAAAGTCACTTTCCGGATACTTGGCTGCAAGCTGCTTCACCATGGTGGCACCGTGACGGGCGATTTCAATGATTTCATCCTTACCTGCACGGAATACCTGCTGTCTCTGTGCAAAGCTTGTGGAGTTGTACAGGTGTACTACCGCACGCTTGATGCCCTTCAGAGCTTCGAAAGTTTCTTCTATTATATGGCTTCTTGCCTGTGTCAGGACCTGAACGGTAACATCATCCGGAATCAGGTCTTCTTCGATCAGTTTCCGCAGAAATTCATATTCTGTTTCCGATGCTGCAGGGAAGCCTACTTCGATTTCCTTGAAACCGATATCTACCAGCAGTTTAAAGTAATCTATTTTTTCTTCCAGAGTCATAGGCACGATTAGAGCCTGGTTTCCATCACGCAGGTCTACGCTGCACCATGCAGGAGCTTTTTCAATGTGGTCTTTTTTCATCCAGGTGTATTCCATCTGTCCTGGAGCGGGATAGTACCCGATGTGATACTTGACGTGATTTTTCATAACGATTCTGGTTACCTCTTTTTTCTTTCTGACATTAATGTGAAAACATCAAAACAGTAAATTTATATTATATAGAATAGAAGAAAACAGTCCATATGTCAACAGGGATTTGTGAAAAATAAATATAAAATCGTGTATTTATTTGTGAACATTCACAAAATATATTGACAATCCGAGTTTTATCACTATAATGAAAATATACGTTGGACGGAGTTATGATTCGTCCATTCACCATCGATATAAATAATGGAAAAGGAAGATAAAAGATGAGACTGACAGGATCACAAATTGTGGCAGAGGTATTGCTGGACCACAGCGTTGACACCGTATTCGGATATCCGGGCGGCACGGCGCTGAACATCTTTGACGAACTTTATAAATACAGTGATAAGATTCACCATTACCTGACTGCCCATGAACAGGGTGCGGCCCATGCAGCAGATGGCTATGCCAGATCTACCGGCAAGACCGGCGTCGTATTCGCAACCAGCGGACCTGGTGCAACCAACCTGGTAACCGGTATCGCAACTGCATTTATGGACAGCATCCCACTGGTGGCAATTACTGCGAATGTTCCTGATAATCTGATTGGCAGAGATGCTTTTCAGGAAATCAGTATTACAGGCGTGACCATGCCAATTACCAAGCATAATTTCTTCGTCAACCGCATTGAAGACCTGGAACCTGCACTGCGTGAAGCCTTCCAGATTGCAAACAGCGGACGTAAAGGACCTGTTTTGGTGGATATTACCAAGGACGTCACCGCAGATTCCATCGAATATACTTCCAAGGCTCCCTATGAACTGCGGAAGAACCCGCAGCCTGACGGCGAAGTGGTGAAGAAAATCGCACAGCTGATTAATGAAGCGGAACGTCCGGTTATCTATTTCGGCGGGGGAGTAGCAGCCTCCGATGCAGGAACGGAACTGAACCGGCTGATTGAAAAGGCAGATATACCGGCCACATATACTTTGATGGGTGCCGGCGTTGTCGGTTCTGACAATCCGCACAGTCTGGGTATGCTGGGTATGCATGGCAGCATTTCTGCAAACCGTGCAGTAAGCCAGGCAGACCTGCTGGTGGCTCTGGGAGCGCGTTTCTCTGACCGGGTTGCATTAAATCCTGCCGGCTTCGCAAAGAATGCGAAACGAGTGCAGGTTGATATCGATAAGTCTGAAATCGGAAAAAATGTTCCGGTAGATGAAGCCACTATCTGTGATGTAAGAGAATTTCTGCACATGCTGCTTCCTCTGATTAAGGAACAGAAACGTGAAGCATGGGCAGCGCAGATTCAGGAATGGAAGGAAAGTGAGAAGATTGTTCACTATGAGGGTGAAGGTGCCTGCCAGCTCCATCCGGATGAAATCGTACTGAAGGCCTGTGAACTGACCGATAAGGATACTATCTATGTAACAGATGTAGGCCAGCATCAGATCTGGGCAGCACAGTATGTAAAGCACGAAAAGACACGCCGGTTCATCACCAGCGGCGGCCTGGGAACCATGGGATTTGGTTATGGAGCCGCAATCGGATCTCAGCTGGGTAACCCGGATAAGCGCGTTATCCACTTTACCGGAGACGGATCCTTCCACATGAACCTGAATGAGGCATGCACTGCAGTCAGCAACAATCTGCCGATTATCACAATTATTATGAACAACAGCGTTCTGGGTATGGTTTACCAGTGGCAGACCATCTTCTACGGTAAACGTTTTTCCAATACTACACCGGAACGGAAGACAGATTTTGTGAAACTGGCAGAAGGTTTTGGGGCAAAAGGTTACAGAGCCACCACACCGGAAGAGTTTGAAGATGCCATGAAGAAGGCACTGCAGGCAGACGGCCCGGTATGGATTGACTGTATCATCTCCAGAGAAGAACGCGTACTTCCGATGATTCCAGCCGGAAAGAACGTTGAAGACATGATTATTGACTAGGAGGAGAAGCTGATGTATAAACCATTAAAAAAAGAAATCGTCAGCGTACTGGTTGATAACCAGGCCAATGTACTGACAAGAGTTGTAAGCATGTTCGGAAGACGTGGATTTAACATTGATTCTCTGACTGTATCTGCTACCAATGATCCGACTTTATCACGAATCACCATTGTATTTAATGCTACAGAGCGTTCCATGCAGCAGATTATTACGCAGACGGAAAAGCTGGAAGTAGTTAAGTCCATCTGCCTGCTGAACCGCGAAAATGCTCTGTACCGTGAACTGCTGCTGATTAAGGTAAACAATACAGATGCACAGCGTACCGGAATCAAGGAAATTGTGGATGTATACCGCGGCAAGATCGTGGACCTGTCCAGAGGCAGCATGATTATTGAGCTGACCGGTACTCCGGAAAAGCTGGACGGATTCCTCGACATGATGTCTACTTATGATATTGTAGAAGTTTGCAGAACCGGTCTCACCGGTATCGAAAGCAGCCCGGATTACAGATAATAAAAAGTAAAACATATTCATTTGATATATAAATAAAAAGGAGATTAAAAGACATGATCAAGAAGTATTATGACCAGGATTGCAACTTAGGCTTATTAGACGGAAAGACAGTAGCTGTCATCGGTTTTGGTTCCCAGGGCCATGCCCATGCAATGAACCTGCATGAATCCGGTGTAAATGTAGTAGTAGGTCTGAGACCTGGTTCTGCACACGAACAGAAGGCACTGAACGCTGGTCTGAAGGTTATGGGTATTGAAGAAGCTGCAGAAGCTGGTGACATCGTTATGATGCTGACTCCGGACGAACTGCAGTCTAAAATCTATAAAGAACAGGTTGAAAAGCACATGAAGGAAGGCGATGTTCTGGCATTCGCTCATGGCTTCAACATTCACTTCAATCAGATTACCCCGGCTAAGGATCTGGACGTTATCATGATCGCTCCTAAGGGCCCTGGCCACACTGTAAGATCTCAGTATGTGGAAGGTAAGGGCGTTCCTTCTCTGATTGCTGTACATCAGGATGCTTCCGGCAAGGCAAAGGACTATGCTCTGGCGTATGCTTCAGGTATCGGTGCAGGCAGAGCAGGTATCCTGGAAACTACCTTCAGAGAAGAAACAGAAACTGACCTGTTCGGTGAACAGGCTGTACTGTGCGGCGGCGTAACCGAGCTGATGAAGGCGGGTTTCGATACTCTGGTGGAAGCAGGTTATGAACCTGAAATGGCATACTTCGAATGTATCCACGAAATGAAGCTGATTGTAGATATGATCAATACAGGCGGTTTCGACAAGATGAGATATTCCGTATCCAATACTGCAGAATACGGTGACTACAGAACCGGTACCAGAATCATTACCGAAGATACCAGAAAGGAAATGAAGAAGGTTCTGAAGGAAATCCAGGATGGTACTTTCGCATCCGAATTCATTCAGGAATTCAATGCAGGCGGCAAGGCAAGATTCCTGGCTTCCAGAAGAATGGAAGCTGAACACCTGCTGTGCAAGGTTGGTGCTGAACTGAGAGCCATGATGAGCTGGCTGAAGAAATAATACTTCGACAACATGATAATTTCACGGATGCCAGGCAGTTTGATACTGCCCGGCTTTCGTATTGTATGACGAAAGGATTTTGACAAATGACCAGAAGAAGTGACAATGTAACAAAAGGCCCTGAACGTGCTCCGATGAGAAGCCTGTTCTATGCCATGGGATATACAAAAGAAGAACTGGAACGTCCGCTGATCGGCGTGGTTTCTGCTCACAGTGAAATCGTGCCGGGCCATATGCACCTGGATAAGGTGACGGAAGCTGTAAAGGCGGGTGTACGGATGGCCGGCGGTACACCGATTATGGTTCCTGCTATCGGTGTCTGTGATGGTATCGCCATGGGGCACGTGGGTATGAAGTACTCCCTGGCTTCCCGTGAACTGATTGCAGACAGTGTGGAAACCATGACCATGGCTCATCAGTTTGACGGTCTGGTTCTGGTACCAAACTGCGACAAGATCGTACCGGGCATGGTTATGGCAGCTGTCCGCATGAACATTCCTGCTGTAGTTGTTTCCGGCGGCCCGATGATGAGCGGTCTGGTTGGCGGCGTGGAAACTTCTCTTTCCAAAATGTTTGAAGCCGTCGGTGCTCACAAGGCAGGCATTATCGACGATGCAGGTCTGGAAGAGTATGAACTGAATGTATGCCCTGGCTGCGGTTCCTGCTCCGGTATGTACACTGCCAACAGCATGAACTGTCTCTGTGAAGCTATCGGTATCGGTCTGCCTGGCAATGGCACCATTCCGGCAGTTCACAGCGGAAGAATTCAGCTGGCAAAACATGCAGGTATGGCCATCATGGATCTGGTGGAAAAAGATATCAAGGCCCGCGACATTATCAATGAAAAGTCTATCCGCAATGCTCTGGCATGCGATATGGCGCTGGGCTGCTCTTCCAACAGTGTGCTCCATCTGCTGGCAATTGCCAATGAAGCAGGCGTTCCGCTGAACATGGAACTCTTTAATGAAATGTCAGCCAAGACTCCAAACCTGTGCCATCTGGCACCTGCTGGTGATACCCACATGCATGACCTGAACAACGCAGGCGGCATCGGTGCGGTAATGGCAGAACTGGACAAAATCGGCTTAATCGATACATCCCTGATTACCGCCAACGGCAAGACCGTAGGGGAAAACATCAAGGGTAAGTACATCAAGGATAACAATTCAATCAAGGGTGTTGATGCTCCTTACAGTGAAACCGGCGGTATCGCTATCCTGTGGGGCAATATTGCGCAGGAGGGCTGTGTCGTGAAGAGAAGTGCGGTAGCACCGGAAATGCTGACCCATACCGGTCCTGCCAGAGTCTTTGACTGTGAAGAAGATGCCATTGCTTCCATTTATGCAGGTGAAATCAAGGACGGCGATGTGGTGGTAATCCGTTACGAAGGTCCAAAGGGCGGTCCTGGTATGAGAGAAATGCTGAATCCAACCAGTGCTCTGGCCGGCATGAAGCTGGATAAGACCGTAGCACTGATTACGGACGGCCGTTTCTCCGGCGCATCCCGTGGTGCTTCCATTGGCCATGTATGTCCGGAAGCAGCAAGCGGCGGCAACATCGGCCTGATTCAGGAAGGCGATATGATTGAAATCGACATCCCTGCATCTAAGATTAACGTGCTGGTAAGCGATGAAGAACTGGCTGCAAGACGTGAAGTATACGTACCTCGTGAACCGAACGTAAAGTCAGGCTGGCTGTACCGCTATGCAAAACTGGTAGGTCCAAGCTGCAAGGGCGCGGTAATGAAGGAGGACTAAGGCAGCGGAGCCTTCTCCTGACTGCATCTCAGAAACAGAGGCTTTCAGTAAATCGAATTCGAAGAGTCTGGGGATTGAAACAAACTCGGCTTGACGCATGCAGGCCTCAAACAGTGTTTCAATCCAGCCAGACTCTTTTCTCATCCGATTTGAAAGCCTGACTGTTTCTTCAAAAGCAGCAGTCGAAGGTCTGCAGCCTTAAACAATAGGGAAAAGCAGTCCTCACGCTGCCTGAAGTATTCAAGGGATTTTGCTTGACATGCCGAATCCTGTGGGATATTATAGAAAGGATAGGGGTGATTGCAATGAAAATGCCAGTGCTGCTGCTGTTGGCAGCGATTAATTTTTTTGTAGAACTGAACCGTGAACGGAGAAAACCAAAGGAAAGCGGTACATTCATTGAACGGTATGGTCAGACGCTTGCGAGCCTGGCGGTATTCGTGCTGTGCATGGTCATTTTCATTTTGAGATATATGGGAATTATGAAAACGGTATAATCTGTGGAGGATAACTATATGGAAATGCTTACATTAAAGGCTTTTGAAGAGGCTTCTGAAATCGTAACAAAGGTTACAACACCGACTAATCTGATCTACAGCAAGTTCCTCAGTGAACAGATCGGACAGGATAATAAGGTGTATCTGAAGCCTGAAAATATGCAGATGACCGGTGCCTACAAGCTGAGAGGCGCCTACTATAAAATCAGTACTTTGACGGAAGAAGAACGAGGCAGAGGCCTGATTGCTGCGTCTGCAGGAAATCATGCTCAGGGGGTGGCATATGCGGCCAAGGCTTTTGGCTGCAAGGCGACAATTGTTATGCCGACCACTACACCTTTGATTAAGGTGAACCGTACCAAGAGTTACGGCGCCGATGTGGTTCTGTTTGGTGATGTATATGATGAAGCAGCCGCTCACGCAGCTAAACTGGCGGAAGAACATGGGTATACCTTCATTCATCCGTTTGACGACTGGGCTGTGGCAACCGGACAGGGAACCATTGCCATGGAAATTTTTAAGGAACTGCCGCTGGTAGACTATATTCTGGTACCGGTTGGCGGAGGTGGGCTGGCTACCGGGATTTCTACTCTGGCTAAGCTGCTGAATCCTAAGATTAAGGTGATTGGTGTGGAACCTGCCGGCGCAAACTGCCTGCAGGAATCCATTAAGGCAGGTCAGGTAACTACACTGCCGAAGGTAAACACCATTGCGGATGGCACGGCCGTGAAGACACCGGGGGCAAATATTTTCCCATATCTGCAGGAAGGACTGGATGACATCATCACTGTAGAAGATGATGAACTGGTTGTAGCATTCCTGGACATGGTGGAAAACCATAAGATGGTGGCTGAAAACTCCGGTCTGCTTACCGTAGCTGCCCTGAAGCACCTGGTAAAGAATCCGGAAGTTCATGATAAGAAGATTGTTTCCGTTATCAGCGGAGGAAATATGGATATCATCACCATGTCGTCTGTGGTACAGATGGGGCTGATTATGCGTGACCGTATTTTCACTGTATCGGTTCTGCTGCCGGACAAACCGGGTGAACTGAGCCGTGTGGCCAATGTTATCGCCATGGAACAGGGAAATGTAATTAAACTGGAACATAACCAGTTCGTTTCCACTAACCGTACTGCTGCGGTGGAACTGAAGATTACCCTGGAAGCCTTCGGTACCGAACATAAAGAAAAAATTGTAAATGCTTTGAAGGAAAAAGGCTATCAGCCGAAACTGATCAGCGTTATGATGTAGAAAAGGAGTTATATATTTTATGGAAAAGAAATCTGTTAACAAGGGACGCGCTGTCGCACTCCTGCCGATTCTGGTCTTCCTGGTACTGTTCATCGGAAGCGGAATCCTGATGGATGACTTCTATGCAATGCCGACTATCGTTGCGTTCTTAATCGCACTGGCTGTGGCATTCTTCCAGAATCCATCCCTGAAGTTCAATGACAAGATTAAAGCGTGTGCCAAGGGTGTAGGCGATGACAACGTAATCACCATGTGCCTCATCTTCCTGGCTGCTGGTGCATTCTCCGGTGCAGTAAGCGCTGCAGGCGGTGTAGACAGTACTGTAAATCTGGGTCTGTCCCTGATTCCAAGCCAGTTTGCGGTAGTTGGCCTCTTCCTGATTGGCTGCTTTATTTCCGTATCTATGGGTACCTCCGTAGGTACCATCGTAGCACTGGCGCCAATTGCAGTAGGTATCAGCGAAGCAACCGGCTTCAATATGGCACTGTGTCTGGCTGCTGTAGTATCTGGTGCCATGTTCGGGGATAACCTGTCCATGATTTCCGATACCACCATCGCTGCAGTACGTACCCAGGGCTGTGAAATGAGCGACAAGTTCAAAATGAACTTCCTGATTGTTCTGCCGGCTGCCATTGTAACTGCAATTATCTATTTTGTAAGCACACTGGGCGGTGCATCTTCTGTAGCAATCGGTGACTACAATATTCTGCAGGTAATCCCTTATCTGCTGGTACTGGGCGGTGCACTGGCAGGTATCAATGTATTCGTGGTACTGATTGTGGGAACTGTTACTTCCGTTGCCGCAGGTCTGATCACCGGAACCATGACTGCTGCAACTGTGTTCAGCAGCATCGGAAGCGGCGTAACCGGCATGTACGATATCACTGTAATCTCCATCACTGTCGCTGCAATTTCTGCTCTGGTGAAAGAATACGGCGGTATTGACTTCGTACTGAACTTTATCAAGAACCGTACAAGAACCAAGAAGGGTGCTATGCTGTCCATCGGTGCACTGGTACTGGGCGTGGACCTGTCCACTGCAAACAATACCATTGCCATCGTTCTGGCTGGTCCGATTGCCAAGGAAATCAGCGATGAATTCGGCATCGACCCAAGACGTTCCGCATCTCTGCTGGACATCTTCGCATCCGTTGGTCAGGGGCTGATCCCTTACGGTGCACAGATGCTGTACGCAGCAGCTGCTGCAGGCATTTCCACCTATGCACTGATTCCATACGCATTCTATCCAATACTGATGCTGATATGTGCGCTGGGCTTCATCTTCTTCGTACCAGAAAAGAAGGCAGGCAAGTAGACCTTATATTTAAGCAAACAAGAAACCCCTGGCTGTGTGAATCCACACGGTCAGGGGTTTCTTG
>JAFYNS010000163.1 GCA_017556505.1 Bacillota bacterium
GGTCTGCGTATGCCCATTTGCTGTACCTGGGGTCATAGGCTTCGGGCTGTGGTAAGAAGCGAAGCGGCAGGTGCCTACGATAAGATTAAGGAACGCGCTGCTGCATGGCGCGAACTGACGGGCCATAAGCTTGTCTGCAAGGGAATGGGCAAGTCCCTGGAACTGGTTGTGACCGGTCTTGCTGCTCATGGCGCACATCCGGACAGAGGCATCAATGCTGTTTCCTGCATGATGGACTTCCTGGGACAGCTGAATTTCGTCAATGAAGCCCACAATGAATTCTTTGCTTTCTATAATCGTTATATCGGTTTTTGCCTGGACGGCGAGGGCCTGGGAATCAACTTCGAGGACAAAGTGTCCGGCAAGATGGTATTCAACGTGGGAATGGCGGAAATGGGTCCGGAATCCGGCAAAATCACCATTAACCTGCGTTATCCCGTATCCAGCGGACCGGATCCGATTTTTGAGGCTATGGAACCTGTGCTGACCCGTTACAACATGGGACGCATTCTGATCCGCCACCAGCCGCCAATCTATCAGGATCTGGACAGTCCGATGGTGAAGATGCTGGTGGACATTTACAGAAGCGAAACAGGCGACATGGAGTCTCAGCCAATGGTAATCGGCGGCGGCACTTATGCACGTGCCACACCGAACATTATCGCTTACGGTGCAGCCTTCCCTGGCGACGAGGACCTGATGCACCAGAAAAATGAACGTCTGTCCCTGGAACGGCTGCGTCAGATGACAAAAATTTATACACAGGCTATTTACAAACTGTCTTCCGGGGAATATAATATTTAAGAGCAATCTGTTTCAGGGCGAGGTGAAATTCCTCACCGGCGGTATAGTCCGCGACCCGCTTCGGCGGCTGACCGGGTGAAATTCCCGGACCGACGGTATAGTCCGGATGAAAGAAACACGATAGATATTATTAACGTGTACTTGAGGAGCCTTGATATTTTTTGTCAAGGCTTTCATTATGCCTGACAGATTCCTGTAACTTTCAGTTCAGTTAAGAAAGAGAGGAATATGTTATGAACAACGAAAGAACAAAAAACACTGCAAAACTCGCGAAAATGGCCATGCTGGTGGCAATCTCCATCGTACTGGTTATGATTATCCACTTCCCGATTTTCCCTATGGTGGCATTTCTGGAATATGACCCTGCGGACATTCCAATTCTCATTGGTACTTTCGCCTTCGGTCCTGCGGCCGGCGTACTGCTGACCGTAGTAACTTCCATTCTCCAGGGAATCACCGTCAGCTCAGGCAGCGGTGCATATGGCATCATCATGCACATCATTGCGACTACCACACTGACTCTGATTGCCGGTTCCATTTACCGCCGCCATAAGACCAAGAAGATGGCTGTGGTTGGACTGCTCTTCGGCACCATCGCCATGACCGCTATGATGTTTGCTGCAAACCTGATTATCACCCCGCTGTTCATGGGTGTAACCCGTGAAGTGGTTATGAGCCTGATGCCGTTCATCCTGGCATTCAACGTGGTGAAGGCGGGTATCAACAGTGTAGTAACCTTTATTTTATACAAGAGAATTTCACCGTTCTTACATCGTTAGGGAGACTTATGGAATTTAAAAGAATTATTGAAATCAGAAATGAAGACGACACCCGGGCGTTCGGACTCGCGCTGGCAGAGGAAGCTTTGCCGGGTACGGTTTATGCCCTGATCGGAGACCTGGGCACCGGCAAAACCACCCTGACCAAGTCCATCGCGGAAGGTCTGGGCATCGAGCGCCATATCACAAGCCCTACATTCACCATCGTGCAGGAGTACCGGGAAGGCCGGCTGCCTCTGTTCCACTTCGACGTGTACCGTCTGCGCAATGCGGAGGACCTGTTTGAAATCGGGGCGGACGAGTATTTTTACGGCCGCGGCGTCTGCGTGGTAGAGTGGGCGGATCTGGTTATGGAAGCCCTGCCGGAAGATACGAAATTTATCTGCATCGACTACGCGGAAGAAGAAAACGGGAGAGTATATAAATGTACATTTTAGCAATTGAGACCACCGGACCATTTGGTTCTGTGGCTCTTGTCAGTGAAGAAGAGAATAAATGTGTGGTGCTGGGGGAAATGACCTCCACCGACGAGATGAATCATCTGAAGGATCTTCTGCCGATGGTGGGCCGTCTGCTGGACTCTGCCCACGTGGCGAAATCCGAGCTGTCCCACATCGCTGTTTCTGCGGGTCCCGGTTCTTTCACCGGTATCCGTATCGGCGTATCCACGGCCCGAGCTCTGGCTCAGGCTCTGGAGATTCCGTGTGTCAGCGTACCGACTCTGGATGCATTCCTGTATAAGGACAATGTGACCATGGGCGTGAACACCATGGACTGCGTGCCTGCAGGTGATCCTGTGGTTGTGGGTATTTTAAATGCCCGCCGCGGTCAGGTTTACGGCATTGTGGACGGATATCTGGAAGGCTGCCCGACCATGCTGGCTGATGTGCTTGAAATTGTACGGGGTCAGGTGAAGGAAGACGGCCGTCCGGTCATCTTCTACGGCGACGGCATCGACGCTTACGAACCAAAGATTCTGGAAGAACTTTCCCAGGCATTCATGCTGCTGGAGAAGGACTATTTCTTTGCCCCTGTGGAAGTGCGTTATCAGAACGCTGCTGCCGTGGGCCGTCTGGCATACGAAAAGGTGAAGGCAGGCCAGGTTCTGCACTATAATGACCTGCATCCGGAATACATGCGTAAGGCAGAAGCGGAAGAAAAGCTGGCTGCAGGCCAGCTGCCGATCTGTCAATTGCCGAAGCAGGAGTAAACGGCGGCGGCCAGCCTGCTGCTTGCTGCACCTGCTGCAGCCGGTCGTAGACTTTGAGTGAAACCGCAAACTCGCATCGGCCGCAGCCGTGCTCAGACAGTGCGGGATTATATTATGGAGAAAATGAAATGGCACAGTTAATTATCAGACAGGCGGAGGAACGGGACATTATGGCTATCGAAGGCCTGGAGCAGGTATGCTTCTCAGATCCCTGGTCCTACGAATCCCTGGAACATGATATTTTGAATAACAAGCTGTCCTTCTACATCGTAGCGGAGGTAGAAGGTGTGGTCTGCGGCTATGTGGGAATCTGGAACATCGTGGATGAGGGCCACATCACCAACGTGGCAGTATCCCCGGACTACCGCAGAAAGCACATTGCATCCAATATGCTGGACGTGCTCATTGCATCCTGCCAGGAGGTGGGGGTGGAACGGTTTACCCTGGAAGTCCGTGCCGGAAACGAGCCGGCCAAGGCCCTCTACGCAGGCAAAGGTTTCCGTGAGGTAGGTGTTCGTGCCGGCTACTACCAGGATAACGGCGAAGACGCCATCATTATGTGGAGAGAATAGCGGGGGGGTGTGTAGAACATGCATTCCTTGCATAAAAACATAGCAAATATTCAAGAGTATACACAGAACTCCCATGCAGCATCAGTAAAATGACTTGAAAGCATAAGACCCTACATCCCAAAATTCATCTTTTAAAAATTTGGGATGCCTGTCAAGCTGATTGATGAGGAATTCAGGCTGAGAGAAGTCTGAAAGTGGACATTAAATGCGGCATAAGTGTATGCACAGAGTGAATACGAAAAATATACCATCCCCAATTTAAAAAAATCATGATTTGGGATGAACTGCCGATGTAATCCGGCCTTGTAAAGTTCTATAAATAGAAAAACAGAGAGGAAACACAATGAAAGACGGTAAATTTATCACGATGGCATTTGAATCCAGCTGCGATGAGACATCCGTAGCGGTGCTGGCTGACGGCAGAGAAGTTTGGGCCAACGTGATTTCGTCACAGATTGATATTTTTAAGCAGTATGGCGGCGTAGTGCCGGAAATCGCATCCCGTCATCACCTGGAAAACATCAACCGGGTGGTAGATCAGGCCATGGAAGAAGCGAAGGTAACATGGAAGGACATCGACCTGATTGGTGTGACCATGGGTCCTGGCCTGGTAGGCGCACTGCTCATGGGTGTGGCCACTGCCAAGGCGGCGGCTTTTGCTCATGACATTCCGCTGGTGGGTGTGCACCACATTCTGGGACACATCAGCGCCAACTACATCGAGTATCCGGAGCTGAAACCACCGTTCATGGCTCTGGTAACCAGCGGCGGCCATACCAATATTATTGACGTGGAAGACTACAACCGCTGCCGCGTGCTGGGTGCAACCCGTGACGACGCGGTAGGCGAAGCTTACGATAAAGTGGCACGTGTACTGGGCCTGGGTTATCCGGGCGGTCCGAAGATGGACAAGCTGGCGAAAGAGGGCAACCCTGACGCCATCCCGTTCAAGCGTGTCTACCTGGAAAAGGACAGCTACGACTTCAGCTTCAGCGGCCTGAAGACTGCTGTGCTCAATTACCTGAACACCGAAAAGCAGGCCGGCCGTGAAGTAAACAAGGCTGACGTGGCCGCAAGCTTCCAGCAGGCGGTAATGGACGTTATCGTGGATAAGTCCGTGGGCGCTGTTCTGGAACGCTACGGCAATGACCCGGCAAAATCCGCCGGCAAGAAGCTGGTTCTGGCCGGCGGTGTGGCATCCAACACCAAGCTGAGAGCCATGCTGGAAGATGCCTGTGCGAAAAAAGGTATCGAGCTCTTCAGACCTAGCCCGATCCTCTGCACAGACAACGCAGCAATGATCGGCTGCAGCGCATATTACAAGTATAAAGAATTCGGAGCAGACAGCATGGATATGGACGCATACCCAAGCCTGCCATTACCAGATGTAGAATAGGCGGGCACCGCGCGGCTTGATTGCCTTCGGCTTGCTGCACCTGCAGCAGCCAGTCGCAGACTTTGGGCAGAACCGCAAACTCGCATCTGTCGGTGCTCAGACAGTGCGTTTCTGCAGCCAAAGTCCACGCTCCCTTGCGCTGGCAGGTGCCACGCGCACCGAAAAGCACTCTGCACCGCACGGTGCCCGCTGCAAGGGCTCGCCGGCGGCTCGCGGAATAAGGAAGGAACCGCAGGTTCCATTGATTTGGAGTAATTAAATGATCGTATTATCAGCGAAAAACTTAAGCAAAGTTTACGGGACCGATGTGATTATCGAGAAGGTCAGCTTTCATGTAAATGAAGGCGACCGTGTCGGCATCATCGGTAAGAACGGGGCGGGCAAGTCCACCCTGATGAATATGCTCACCGGCGAACTCTCCTGCGATGACGGAGAGTTTTTCGTGTCCCAGAATACCAGAATCGGCTACCTGAAGCAGAGAGAAAACTTCAACGGCGACAGAACGGTTATCGAAGAAGTGACTGAGATTTTCCGGGATCTGCTGAACATGGAAAAGGACATGGAAGAAATCGCAGAGCGCCTGACTCACCTGTCTGCAGCATCCGTAGGTGCGGAGGCAGAAGAACGTGACATGCTGATTCACCGCCAGGCAAGCATCCACGATGAATATTACAGAAGAGGCGGGGAAAGCTACCGCAGCGAAATCAGAGGGATTCTGAACTCCATGGCCTTTGGACCAGAGTATTACGATAAGAAGATTGACACCCTTTCCGGAGGAGAACGGACCAGACTGGCACTGGCAGCCCTGCTGCTTGAAAAGCCGGACATCCTTATGCTGGACGAACCGACCAACCATCTGGACATCGGAACACTGAAGTGGCTGGAGCAGTACCTGTCCGGCTACAAGGGAACCATCCTGGTTGTATCCCATGACCGTTACTTCCTCAATCAGATTGTGAATAGAATTTTTGAAGTGGAGCATCATAAACTGTATTGTTATGATGGCAACTACGAACAGTTTGCAGAGCAGAAGCGTATCAGAAGAGAGACGGAGCTTAGAGCTTATGCCAACCAGCAGAGAGAAATCGCACGCCAGGAAGAAATGATCCGCCGCTTCAAAGAACGCGGAACAGAAAAACTGGCCAAGCGCGCTGCATCCCGTGAAAAGCGTCTGGATGCACTGGAACGTCTGGAACGTCCGGAGTCTGAAATGGGACGCATGAAAATTCACTTCAAGCAGAACTTCCAGTCCGGCAACGACGTGCTCCAGGCCGAAGGTCTGGCGAAGCACTTTGGCTACGGCGATACCAGAAGAGACCTCTTTGAAAACGTAAACTTCGATATCAAACGGGGCGAAAAAATCTGTATCGTGGGACCAAACGGGGTTGGGAAGACCACCCTGCTGCGGATTTTGCTGGGCGAAACAGCAGCCAGCGACGGTATCCTGAAGCCGGGCCATAATGTTGCCTTTGGTTACTACGACCAGGGCCAGCTCCTGCTGAACGACCGAAACACCGTGCTGGAAGAAATGAAAGAATCCTACAGACTGTACACTGACTCGGAAATGCGTTCCATCCTGGGCAGATTCCTCTTCCAGGGCGAAGACGTGTTCCTGCAGGTAGGCAGCCTGTCCGGGGGCGAAAAAGCCCGCCTGGCACTGCTGAAGCTCATGCTCAGCGGCGCCAATACACTGATCCTCGACGAACCGACCAACCACCTGGATATCGACAGTAAGGAAGTCTTCGAAGATGCACTCCTGGAGTTCCCGGGCACCGTCATCGTCGTATCCCACGACCGTTACTTCCTGCAGAAAATTCCGACCAGAATCCTGGAACTGGAAGCCGGCGGCCTGACCGAGTACCTGGGCAAGTACGACTACTACCTGGAAAAGAAGGCACAGCTGGGCTCCGGCAAACAGTACCTGGAAGGCATGCGTCAGGCCACTGGGCAAAACACCCCGTCCCAGGCTTCAGCTGCCGCAGAGCGTCTGGCTGATCTGGCAGGCCAGGCTTCCGGTGGGGAAGATGTGCAGCTGACCGCCGCAGAGCAGCGGCAGCTGAATAAGATGAGGGAAGCGGAAGAACGCCGGCGCCAGAGAAAAATGGCGGAACTGGAAGAACGTATCGCCCAGCTGGAAGAGGAAATCAGCCAGATGGAAGGACAGATGGCCGATCCTGCCAATGCCATGGACTATCAGCTTCTGGCACGTCTGGGGGAAGAAGTTCATGAAAAGAAGGAATTTCTGGACGAAGTTTACCTGGAATGGGCGGAACTTGAAGCATAGAAAAACGTTGAAAAATGCCAATGTTCTGCATATTTCACACAAACTTCAAGTATTTTGTTAAAAAATTCCCTTGCAATGCTACGGAAAACTATTTATAATAAACCATAGTTTGAGAACGCAAACAGTTAGTTAGGAGGCAAATTATGACATTTGATAAGATTAAAGATATTATTATCGAACAGCTGCAGGTTGAAGAAGCCGATGTAAACATGGATACCAACCTGATGAAGGACCTGTCCGCAGACTCCCTGGATGCAGTTGAAATCATCATGGCAATCGAAGATACTTTTGGCATCGAAATTCCAGATGAAGATGCTGAAAAGTTCCAGACTGTAGAAGACCTGGTTAAGTACGTAGAAGAAAACAAATAATTTCATAGCATAAGAGAA
>JAFYNS010000164.1 GCA_017556505.1 Bacillota bacterium
CTTAAGTCCATAATACTCCCTTCAATTCTATTTCACTTCTATAATGCCAGTAAAATCTGGATCCCCGCAAAAATCAGACCGCCCACAGCAATCATATTTCCCAGACGGTTGGTACTGGTGTTATACAGCAGGTCCAGTTCAGATTCCAGCAGTTCCAGCAGATACTTTATTTTCTCAATCAGCGGATCAATCTGCTGTCCAATCAGCAGCACCCGTTCCATTTCACCAATTTCAGAAATGGACAGATTTTCCACCTTGTTCAGTGTGGTGATGAGTTCACCTCTGTATTTTTTAATCCGTCGGATTTCTTCCGATGGTTTTCCCTTTTCTTTTCCGGAATAGTGACTTGCCTGGCGGCGCAGAATCCGGTTGCAGATGGTCTTGATTACCATAACCAGTTCCATGGAGAAAATGATTCCATGGTTCAGTCCTGCCGTATCACTGTCCAGGCTGAAATATGGATCCATATCGCCGTAATAGGAATGGTCAAAATTCAGCCGGTTGGCCCGATAGTTCACCGCATCCGGTGACTTGCTCAGATTGAAAAACAGGGAATTGGATCCAAAGGAAATGAGCCGGATAAAGTCACGGCTTCCCCACCGGTTCTGCAGACGCTGATCCGCCAGTTCCAGCGGAACATGCTTCCATCCTTCATCTCCGGTCATCATACCATAAAGCAGTTTCTGCTCTGTCTGAAGGATTTCTTCCAGCTTTTCATAGTCTCCAAAGCGCTTGATTTCAAGGAAATAGTTTTCTGCAACATCGGATACGTTCCGATGGAGGCATCCGCTGATTTCATTGAAGATATCCCGGATGGACAGCATTCTTCCGTCCCTGTTCCGCATCTTAGCTCCATTGCCCTGCACGTGGCGGAAGTATACATAGTCATTTTCCTCTGCGTCCATCACACTGAGGCAGATGCAGACCTGCACCGTATCCGATTCCGGAAATACGGTCATGAAAACTCTGGTTTCTTTTATATCATACTCTGTTTTCCTGACACCGGCTGAGGATCTGGTTTCAATGGCGAACTGCAGATCATAGTCCTTCAGCAGCACGCGGAAACAGTTAAATGGAAGTCCTCCTCCATGAAGGAATCCCTGACTGGTGGCAAGTTCCCGATAGAACTGCTCTTCCTTCGCATTTTCATCATCGATAAAAACAGCAGCAGGATACGCCTTGCGGATGGCATCCCGCAGTTCCTGCTCATCATCCAGACGCAAGCCCACTTCTTCGTCATAAATGCTGAAACTGAAGTGATAGCAGATGTTTCCGTCGATATCCACTTCCAGGCGTCTTCGGAAAATATACATTACATCCCGGGCTCCTTCCCCTTCACCGGACAGGTTGGCCTCCACATCTTCTGCAGCACTGTGGTGCTGCTGATAATGATAGCGTGACATGCGAACCAGCTCCAGATTGGCTCCGTCAGCCAGATGAAGAATGCTTTGCTCCGCAAACATCCTCACCGGAAGAACGCCTTCCGCTCCGAAACTCTGATTAAACCCTTCCCTGTCGATGATTTCATTAAAACGCTCTCCGTCCTTCCAGCTTTCCCGGAAAAACAAATCCTCGTCCCCATCGGTATAGGTGGTTGTCATGATAAGCAGACCATTTGGTTCCAGACGTTTCGCCATGGCAGTCATCAGATCCGCTGCCATTCCACATGTAATATGCTGCATCACGTGGCTGGACACGACCACGCTGTACTTTCTGTCTTCCGGCAAAACACGTACATCGCCATGTCTCACATCGATCGGTGTTCCGGTCTGCCGGCTTGTTTCTGAAGCGGTCTCCACTGCAGCCTGCCAGCGTTCTTCATCCGGTTCTGCTGCTGTAATTTCATCCACCTTCTGTGCATATACCGGGAACAGGCGTCCCATACCACATCCCAGATCCAGCAGTGTGAAAGGGAGTCCTTTCGCACGCCGTTTTCCGGCCAGATGGTCAACTTGTTCCATGGCCTGGTGAAGTACTTCTTCCTCACTCTCGCCCCAGTATTTCGCATCAAATTCTGTATCTATCAGCTGACATGTCAGCAGGTCGTTCTTATCAGGATATGTGTATGACATGGTGATACCTCCTTTTCGTGACTTCCAGTATACCATAAATTCTGTCCGATAAAAATCCCTTATTCACAAAAAACAGGAAAACCCCGGATTCAGCTATACAGCCGAACCTCGGGGTTTTGATGTTTAAATTATATTGACGAAACTAAACCAGTTCCAGGAATACAACTTCTGCGTTGTCTCCCTGTCTAGGTCCCAGCTTCAGAATTCTGGTGTAACCACCGTTTCTGTCAGCATACTTAGGTGCGATTTCGTCGAACAGCTTGGTCACTACGTCTTCATCGAAAACGTAAGCCAGCACCTGTCTTCTTGCGTGCAGGTCGCCGCGCTTAGCTAAAGTGATCAGCTTTTCAGCTTCTCTTCTGGCTTCCTTTGCTCTCATGTCTGTTGTCTGAATTCTGCCTTCTCTGAACAGGTCAGTTACGAGGTTTCTCAGCATAGACTTTCTGTGAGCAGTAGGTCTGCCCAGTTTTCTATATCCTGGCATGTGTAATGCTCTCCTTTCTTAATTACTTACTATTTCTTAATCATCGCTAGGTCTTAAGCCCAGACCCAGTTCTTCCAGTTTCGCTTTTACTTCGTCGAGAGACTTCTTACCGAGGTTACGAACCTTCATCATGTCGTCTTCAGACTTCTGTGTCAGCTCTTCTACTGTATTGATGGCAGCTCTCTTCAGGCAATTGAAGGAACGAACGGACAGTTCCAGTTCTTCAATTGTCATTTCCAGAGCCTTTTCCTTCTGGTCTTCTTCCTTTTCAACCATGATATCCATGGAAGCGGTAGCGTCTGTCAGCTGGATAAACAGGTTCAGATGTTCCTGCATAATCTTTGCACCGATAGAAACGCCTTCATCCGGAGAAATAGAACCATCAGTCCAGATTTCCAGAACCAGTCTGTCGTAGTCAGTTACCTGACCTACTCTGGTGTTTTCTACAGTATAGTTTACCTTTCTAACAGGTGTGTAAATGGAGTCCACAGGGATTACAGAAATTGGTGTAGAGTCAGTCTTGTTCTGTTCAGCAGGAATATAACCTCTGCCTCTTGCCAGATTCAGTTCCATCACCAGTGTTGCACCTTCTTCCAGAGTCGCAATGTGCAGATCAGGGTTGAAGATTTCCAGTTCGGAATCACCCATGATGTCTGCAGCAGTTACTTCCTTTGGACCTACTGCATTGATGATAGCTCTCTTTGTGCTGTCTCCATTCAGTCTGATAGCGAGTTTCTTCAGGTTCAGAATGATTTCAGTTACGTCTTCTTTCACACCAGGGATGGTGGAAAACTCGTGAAGAATACCGTCGATTTTGATGGATGTTACGGCTGCACCAGGTAAGGAGCTGAGCAGAATTCTTCTCAGGCAGTTACCCAGAGTTGTACCGTATCCTCTTTCCAGAGGTTCAACTACGAATCTGCCGTAGTGTCCGTCTTCATCAATAAACTTATTGATTGTTGGTTTTTCGATTTCGATCACGCAAAACCCTCCTTTGCATTCCAAAGTGTTAACTACTTATTACTTGGAATATAATTCGACGATTAAGTGTTCAGCAACTGGCGTATCAATGTCAGCTCTTGTAGGCAGAGTTACGATCTTACCTTCCAGCTTTTCTACGTCAACGCTCATCCAGGAAGGAACTGTGATAGACATTTCCTTTACTTCCTTGAACTTTGGAGAGCTCTGGCTCTTTTCCTTTACTCTGATAACATCGCCAGCCTTCAGTTCCATGGATGGAATGTCAGCCTTCTTGCCATTTACAGTAAAGTGACCGTGAGTTACCAGCTGTCTTGCTTCCTTTCTGGAAGAAGCGAAGCCCAGTCTGAATACCACGTTGTCCATTCTTGTTTCCAGCAGGATTAACAGGTTTTCACCAGTCTTACCAGCCTTCTTAGCAGCCTTTTCATAGAGATTTCTGAACTGAGTTTCCTGCATTCCGTAGAATCTCTTTGCCTTCTGCTTTTCTCTAAACTGAATACCATAGTCAGACATCTTCTTTCTAGCCTGACCGTGCTGTCCAGGAGCGTAATTTCTTCTTTCCAGAGCACACTTGCTGCTGTAGCATCTTTCGCCCTTCAGGAACAGCTTCTGACCTTCTCTTCTGCATAATTTGCAGTTTGCATCTGTATATCTAGACATCTTAAATTACTCCTCCTTTCCTAGACTCTTCTTCTCTTTGGTGGTCTGCAACCGTTGTGTGGGATTGGTGTGATATCACGGATCATAGTGATTTCCAGACCAGCAGTCTGCAGTGCTCTGATAGCAGCTTCTCTGCCGGAACCAGGTCCCTTTACATAAACTTCAACAGTCTTTAAACCGTGTTCGATTGCACCCTTAGCAGCTTCTTCAGCAGCCATCTGTGCAGCGTATGGAGTGGACTTTCTGGAGCCCTTGAATCCCAGGGAACCAGCGGAAGACCAGCTCAGAGCGTTACCGCCCATGTCAGTCAGAGTAACTAAAGTATTGTTAAAGGTAGACTGGATATGTGCCTGGCCCTTTTCGATATTCTTACGTTCTCTCTTCTTCTTTCTTACTGTTTTCTTTACAGCTTTAGCCATTACATTCTACCTCCTTTACTTCTTTTTCTTTCTGCTTACGGTCTTCTTAGGACCCTTACGAGTTCTGGCGTTTGTCTTAGTTTTCTGACCTCTAACAGGCAGGCCTCTTCTGTGTCTGATACCTCTGTAGGAACCGATTTCCATCAGTCTCTTGATGTTCATGGAAACTTCTCTTCTCAGGTCACCTTCTACCAGGTATTCTTCATCGATGATCTTTCTGATTTTACCAGCTTCATCTTCAGTTAAATCCTTAACTCTAGTGTCAGGATTGATTCCGGCTTTCTCTAAGATTGCCAGGGAAGTTGGTCTGCCGATACCATAGATGTAAGTCAGACCGATTTCAACTCTTTTTTCTCTTGGTAAGTCTACACCGGCTATACGAGCCATATTTTTCTCCTTCTCCCATCTTCCGTCACCGTCCGGTCAAAATCTTCATGCCGGGCTTCCCAGGAGTGATATAGACGGGTTGTCATACATAAAAGAATCAGTTCTTTCTGAACGGAAGCGGGCCTGGTCACCGCTCCAACTGAATAATTGATTAATTAATTAACCCTGTTTCTGCTTGTGCTTAGGATTTTCGCAGATAACCATAACTTTACCGTTTCTCTTGATTACCTTGCACTTTTCGCAGATAGGCTTTACGGAAGCTCTAACTTTCATTGATATTCCTCCTAATCTGTTTCTTAAACTTTACTTATCTCTCCATATAATTCTTCCTCTGGTCAGATCGTAAGGAGAAAGTTCAACCTTCACCTTGTCACCAGGCAGAATTCTTATATAGTTCATTCTAATTTTACCTGAAATGTGTGCAAGCACCTCGAAACCGTTGTCAAGCTGCACTTTAAACATTGCGTTCGGCTGGGCATCGACAACTGTTCCCATAACTTCGATGACGTCTTTCTTCGCCATATTCAGTCTCCTTCTATTTACAAAGTAAGCAGCTCAGGCTCACCATCAGTGATAACAACAGTATTTTCATAATGTGCAGATAAACCGCCGTCTACGGTTACCGCAGTCCAGTCGTCCAGCAGAACGTCCACTTCCCAGTCGCCTTCACAAATCATTGGTTCAACAGCCAGGGTCATGCCTCTCTGCAGACGCGGTCCTTTTCCAGCTTTGCCGTGGTTCGGGATCTGCGGATCTTCGTGCATATCTCTGCCAATTCCGTGACCTACGAAATCGCGGATTACGCCGAAGCCCTCACCCTCTACGACAGACTGAATGGCATGGGAAATATCAGACAGTCTGTTGCCTTCTTTAGCATACTTCATGCCTTCGAAGAAGGCACGCTCTGCAGTCTCAATGAGACGCTTTGCTTTTTCGCTGATGTTCCCCACACCGTAGGTTCTGGCCGCATCGGCCATGTAACCTTTGTGTTCAACCACCAGGTCTACGCTGACAATGTCACCGTCCTGGAGGATTCTGTCTTCGCTTGGAATACCATGGACTACTTCGTCGTTGACGGAAACACAGATACTTGCCGGATATCCGCAGTATCCCTTTTCCGCAGCGATCATTCCGTGTTCCTTCACAGTTTTCTCTACAAACCGGTCGATTTCAATGGTAGCAACACCTGGCTTCATGAACTGTTCCAGTTCTCTGAGGATCAGGGCTGTTACCTTACCGGCCTCGCGCATCAATTCAAGTTCCTGTTTGGATTTGATGATGATCATGCTATTCTCCTAAAGCTTTTACGATGTCAGCAAACACGTTGTCAAGTCCAGTTGCACCATCAATGTGTGCAATATTTCCAGCTTTTTCATAGTAGTCAACTAAAGGCTTTGTCTGTTTTTCATAAACATCGATTCTGTTTGTAACAGTTTCGATGGTGTCGTCAGCTCTCTGAATCAGTTCGCCGCCGCATCTGTCGCAGATGCCTTCAGTCTTTGGAGGAATGTTTACCACATGGTAGCTGGCACCGCATGCTTTGCACACTCTTCTGCCAGTCAGTCTGGTAATCAGTTCTTCCTTTTCTACTGCGATGTCAAGTACTTTATCAATTTTGGAACCGTGAGCAGCCAGGAATTCATCCAGCTTTTCAGCCTGATAAACGGTTCTTGGGAAACCGTCTAAGAGGAATCCATTCTTGCAGTCATCTTCCAGCAGTCTTGTAGTTGCAATTTCAATTACCAGATCATCCGGAACCAGCTCACCGCGGTTCATGTACTCCTGCGCTCTCTTGCCCAGTTCAGTACCGTTCTTGATGTTTGCTCTGAAGATATCACCGGTGGAAATGTGCGGTACACCGTACTTATCCACGATATTTACTGCCTGAGTACCTTTGCCGGCACCCGGAGGTCCTAATAAAATTGTTCTAAGCATTCTTCTCATCTCCCCACTATTTCAGGAATCCCTGATAGTTTCTCATGATCATCTGCTGTTCCAGCTGTCTAACGGTATCCAGTGCTACACCGATTGCAATCAGCAGGGATGTACCACCGAAGTGGATGCCGCTTAAAGATGGAACTAACGCGCCCAGAATTGTAGGTAAGGTAGCAACTGCTGCCAGGAAGATCGCACCTACAATAGAGAGTCTTGACATAACTTTTGCTAAATATTCTTCGGTTGCCTTACCAGGACGCAGACCTGGGATAAAGCCGCCGTTTGCCTTCATGTTTTCAGCTACTTCGTTTGGATTGAAAGTCATCGCATTATAGAAGTAGGTGAAGAAAATAATCAGTGCAATATTCAGAACCCCATATACCCAGATACCAGGGTTACCTGCTGGGGACAGCCACTTCTGAACGAACTGGGAGAATCCACTGTCGGAGTTCAGGAAGTAAGTAATTGTCAGAGGGAACTGTAATAAGGACATTGCGAAGATTACCGGAATTACGCCGGACTGGTTAACCTTCATAGGGATGTGGGTGGACTGGCCGCCGTACATCTTTCTGCCTACAACTCTCTTCGCATACTGTACCGGAATTCTTCTCTGGCCTTCCTGAATCAGGATTACTACTACGATACCAACCAGAGCAAACAGTGCAAACAGAATCAGAGTCACGATGGACATCTGGCCTTCTGTTACGTTAACGAACAGAGTTCTCAGACCGCTTGGAATTCTGGATACGATACCTGCGAAGATCAGCAGAGAAATACCATTACCAATGCCCTTTTCGTTAATCTGTTCACCCAGCCACATCAGGAATGCAGTACCGGCAGTCAGAACCAGTACTACTACTGCGATGGAGAACGCGCCTCTGTCAATAACAGCGCTTCTGAACAGACCAACAGTCAGTCCGATGGACTGAACCAGTGCCAGTACAACTGTCAGATAACGAGTGTACTGAGCCATCTTTTTCTTGCCTTCCACACCTTCTTTAACGAGTCTTTCGAAGAATGGGAAAACAGTTAACAGCTGAATAACGATGGATGCTGTGATGTAAGGGGTAATACTCAGAGCAAATATCGTGAAGTTACTGAAGGAGCCACCGGAGAACAGGTCGAATAAATCGAACAGTCCTGCATCTCCTGTGAACATCTGAGCCAGCGCTTCTCTATTGATATTTGGAACTGGAATGTTAGAACCGATTCTGAAAACCACCAGCATCAGCAGAGTAAAAATCATTTTACTTCTGATTTCAGCAATTTTCCACGCCTGAGCGACGGTCTTTAACATACCCATTTACTTCACCTCAGCCTTGCCGCCAGCAGCTTCGATCTTTTCTACAGCAGAGCCGCTGAACTTGTCAGCAACTACAGTTAAAGCAACCTTCAGTTCGCCGTTACCCAGAACCTTGATGCCGTCCTTAACCTGCTTAACGATGCCTGCAGCTTCTAAAACTTCCTGAGTAACTACAGTACCAGCTTCGAATCTGTTCAGATCTTCTACATTGATGGTAGTGTATACAGTTGCCCACTTGTTATTGAAGCCTCTCTTAGGCAGTCTTCTGTACAGAGGCATCTGGCCACCTTCAAAGCCCAGACGAACGCCGCCGCCGGATCTGGAGTTCTGACCATTCATACCTCTGCCGGCAGTTGTACCGTTGCCGGAACCAGTACCGCGGCCTTTTCTCTTAGGAGCCTTAGTAGCGCCTTCAACCGCTCTTAATTCATGAATTCTCATTATTGAGCACCTCCTACAGTTCTTCTACAGTAACCAGGTGGGAAACCTTAGCAACTGCACCGCGAGTCTGCGGAGTGTCAGCCAGCTCTACAGAGTGGTGCATCTTTCTCAGTCCTAACGCTTCTACAACCTTCTTCTGCTTAGGGGAAGCGCCGATAGTGCTCTTTGTTAAAGTGATCTTAATCATTTTTGCCATTTCGCGTTTCCTCCTATCCTAAAATTTCTTCCTTTGTCTTGCCTCTCAGCTGAGCAACCTTTTCTACAGTCATCATGTTCTTCAGACCTTCGATAGTTGCATAAGCCATGTTACCGGTGTTGTTGGAACCGATGGACTTAGCTCTTACGTCCTTGATACCTGCAGCTTCCAGTACTGTACGTACGGAGGAACCTGCGATAACGCCGGTACCCTGTGCAGCAGGCATGATCAGAACTCTGCCAGCACCGAATACACCCAGATTCTTATGAGGCACTGTGGTTCCTACTGTAGGAACATATATTAAATTCTTCTTTGCATCTTCTTCAGCTTTTCTTACAGCTTCAGGAATTTCCAGGGACTTACCCAGACCAACGCCTACATAGCCGTTGCCGTCACCAACTACTACAGTAACGGAGAAACGCATGTTTCTACCGCCCTTAACAGTCTTGGAAACTCTTCTGATGCTTACGATTGTTGACTTTAAGTCCAGCTTAGATGCATCAACGATATTACGCATTCTTTATTTCCTCCTGTTAGAATTTTAAACCGCCCTCACGAGCACCAGCTGCTAATTCAGCAACTCTTCCGTGGTATAAGAAACCGCCTCTGTCGAAGCATACTACTTCAATACCCTTTTCCAGAGCTCTCTTAGCCAGTACTTCGCCGACCTTCTTTGCCGCTTCCTTGTTTCCGCCGTTTTCCAGTTTAGCCTTCAGTTCCTTATCCAGGGAAGAAGCTGCAACCAGAGTGATGCCGTTTACGTCATCGATAATCTGTGCGGAGATGTTCTTGTTGGATCTGTATACGCAAAGTCTTGGTCTTTCAGGAGTTCCATTCAGGTTCTTTCTTACTCTGTCGTGTCTCTTAACACGTCTGTCATTTCTGCTTACGTTTGCCATTTTCACTTCACTCCTTTCTATTACTTACCGGTCTTTCCTTCTTTTCTGCGGATTACTTCGTCAACGTACTTGATACCCTTGCCCTTATAAGGTTCAGGCTTTCTCCAAGCTCTGATGTTAGCAGCATAGTTACCAACTAAAGCCTTGTCAGCACCCTTAACGACGATTTCAGTTGCCTTAGGAACTTCAGTAGTGATTCCTTCAGGGTCAACCATTTCTACAGGATGGGAATAACCCAGGTTCATAACCAGAGTGTTGCCCTTCTTTTCAGCCTTGTAACCAACACCGATCAGTTCCATCTTCTTTTCGAAGCCCTGAGTAACACCTACGATCATGTTGTTGATTAATGTTCTAGCAAGACCATGCTGTGCTCTGTCTTCTCTGCTGTCGGTAGGTCTGGTAACTACTACTTCGCCTTCCTTAACTTCAACAGTCAGGTTCTTGCTGATTTCCTGCTGCAGCTGGCCCTTAGGACCCTTTACTGCTACAACGTTACCGTTTACAGTAACTTCTACGCCAGCAGGAACAACTACAGGTTTTCTACCAATTCTAGACATTCTTAGTTCCTCCTACTACCATACATAACAGATAACTTCGCCGCCAACGCCCAGCTTTCTAGCTTCCTTGTCGCTTACTACACCGTGAGAGGTGGAGATGATTGCGATACCCAGTCCGCCCAGAACTCTTGGAACTTCATCAGCCTTAGCATATACCTTCAGGCCTGGCTTGGAAATCTTCTTGATTCCGGAAATAACTCTTTCTTTATGTGCACCGTACTTCATAGTAACTTTGATAGTACCCTGCTTGTTATCTTCAATTACTTCGTAATCAGCAATGAAACCCTCAGCCTTTAAGATTTCTGCAATCGCCTTCTTCATCTTGGAAGCAGGAATCTCAACAGTTTCGTGGCCTACAGTGTTTGCATTTCTGATTCTGGTCAGCATATCCGCTATAGGATCTGTCATTGTCATTACAGTGTAACTCCTTTCACTCTATATTACCAGCTTGCTTTTCTTACGCCAGGAATTTCTCCTTTGTAAGCAAGCTCTCTAAAACAGATACGGCAGATACCATACTTTCTTAATACAGAGTGAGGTCTTCCGCATACTCTGCATCTGGTATATGCACGTGTTGAATACTTAGGTTTTCTAGCCTGTTTAACCTTGAGAGATGTCTTTGCCATAATTCCCTCCTATTACTTTTCAAACGGCATACCCAGCAGTTCCAGCAGAGCTGCTGCTTCTTCGTCAGTCTTAGCCGTTGTAGTGAATACGATGTTCATGCCCTTGATTACATCAACCTGATCGTAGTTGATTTCAGGGAAGATTAACTGTTCCTTGATACCCATGGAGTAGTTACCTCTACCATCAAAGGAATTTCTGCTTACGCCCTTAAAGTCTCTTACTCTTGGAAGAGAGATGTTAAAGAACTTGTCAGCAAACACATACATGTTGTCGCCTCTCAGAGTAACCTTAGCACCTACAGGCATGCCCTGTCTAACCTTGAAGTTAGCGATGGACTTCTTTGCTCTGGTGATAACAGGCTTCTGACCGGAAATCAGTGCCAGTTCAGCAACTGCGGATTCCAGCAGCTTAGTGTTGTCCTTAGCTTCGCCCAGACCCATGTTGATGGTGATCTTAGTCAGCTTAGGAACTTCCATTACGTTTTTATATCCAAACTTTTCTTTTAAAGCGTTGAAAACTTCATTATTATAAGTTTCTCTTAATCTAGCTGTCAAAATCGTCTCCTCCTTTCCTAGTCGATTACAGCACCGGTCTTACGGTTAACTCTAACCTTCTTACCATCCTTAACCTGGTAACCAACCTTAACTGCTGCCTTTGCCTTTGTATCGTACAGCATTACGTTGGACGCGTCGATAGGTCCTTCGATGTGCTTGATTTCTGCTCCAGCATTTCTGGTAGCCTTAGCGTGCTTAGTCTGAACGTTTACGCCCTGAACAACTACCTTGTTTTCAGCAGGCATAGCCTTCAGTACAACGCCGGTCTTACCCTTATCCTTACCAGTGATTACTACCACTGTGTCATCTTTCTTAATACGCATCAGTGATTGCCTCCTATAATACTTCCGGTGCTAAGGACACGATCTTCATGAAGCCCTTGTCTCTCAGCTCTCTTGCAACCGGTCCGAAAATACGAGTTCCAACCGGGTTCTTGTCTTCTTTATCCTTAATGATAACTGCTGCGTTCTGGTCAAACTTTACATAGGAGCCGTCAGCTCTTCTTGCACCATGCTTAGTTCTAACTACTACAGCCTTAACAACGTCGCCCTTCTTAACAACACCACCTGGGGTTGCTTCCTTTACTGCGCAAACGATTACGTCTCCAATGTTCGCATACTGACGGGAAGTACCGCCCAGGATACGGATGCAGAGAAGTTCCTTTGCACCGGAGTTATCGGCAACTCTTAATCTAGTTTCAGTCTGAATCATGATCTGGTGCCTCCTTTATTTAACCTTTTCAACAATGTTCACAACTCTCCATCTCTTATCCTTGGACAGAGGTCTTGTTTCCATAATTCGTACCTTCTCGCCAATCTGGCATTCGTTAGCTTCGTCGTGAGCCTTAACCTTCTTAGTGCTCTTTACGGCCTTGCCATAAAGGGAATGTCTTACGAAGTCTTCGATAGCTACAACAACGGTCTTATCCATCTTGTCGGATACTACAACGCCAACTTTAGTCTTTCTTCTGTTTCTTTCAACTGTCATATTACATCCTCCTTTCTATTACTTAGCCAGTTCTTTTTCTCTGATGATGGTCTTAACTCGAGCGATATCTCTCTTTAATTCACGCATCTTAACTGGATTTTCCAGCTGACCGGTTACATGCTGGAATCTTAAGTTGAATAATTCCTTCTTCATCTTGCCGAGTTCAGTGTTTAATTCAACTTCGGTCATTTCTCTCATCTTCTTTAATTCCATTATGCTTCACCACCCTTTACTTCCTGGGCCTTAACTGCAAACTTGCACTTTACAGGCAGCTTATGGGAGGCAAGTCTCATGGCTTCTCTTGCCTTATCTTCAGATACACCTTCGATTTCGAACATTACTCTGCCCGGCTTAACTACTGCTACCCAGTATTCAGGAGCACCCTTACCGGAACCCATTCGTACTTCAGCAGGCTTCTTAGTTACTGACTTGTGTGGGAAAATCTTGATATATACTTTACCACCTCTCTTGATGGAACGGGTCATCGCAATACGAGCCGCTTCAATCTGGTTAGAGGTGATCCATCCACATTCCTGTGCTACTAAACCGTAGGAACCGTAAGTGATAGTGTTACCCTTGGTTGCTACGCCCTTCATTCTTCCTCTGTGAACTCTTCTACGTTTAACGCGCTTTGGCATTAACATGGCTTAGTTCCTCCTTTCTCCGATTCTTATTCTTCAACTGCTTCTACAGTTTCAACTGCTTCAACCTGTGGTTCAACCTTTGGAGTCTTTCTAACTCTTGGGTTTACAGCCTTTGGTGCTTCGAAACGATCGTTTCTGTCACGTCTTTCGCGTCTTTCGCCATCGCGTCTGTCACGTCTGTCACGTCTTTCGCCGTCTCTTCTGCCCTTTCTTTCGCCTCTCTTTTCGCGCTTTTCTTCACGAACTGCACTCTGTAATCCCTTGTCTAAAACTTCACCGTGGTTGATCCAAACCTTAACACCGATCTTACCGTAAGTGGTGTCAGCTTCAGCAAAGCCGTAGTCAATGTCAGCTCTTAAAGTGTGCAGAGGCACGTTACCTTCGCTGTACTTTTCGCTTCTAGCGATTTCAGCACCGCCCAGTCTACCGGAGCAAACAACCTTGATACCCTTTGCGCCGGACTTCATGGTTCTGCCGATAGCCTGCTTCATAGCTCTTCTGAAAGATACACGTCTTTCCAGAGCCTGAGCTACGGATTCAGCAGTCAGCTGAGCATCCATTTCAGAACGTCTAACTTCTTCGATGGAAATTTCTACTTCCTTGCCAGTCAGCTTCTTCAGGTCTGCCTTCAGAACATCGATACCGTCACCTGCTCTGCCGATAACCATACCAGGCTTTGCAGTCAGAACGATTACTCTCAGCTTGTTTTCAGCAGCTCTTTCAATCAGAACCTTGGAAACGCCAGCCACATATAATTTCTTCTTTACATATTCTCTAACTTTGTTATCTTCAATCAGATAATCAGCAAAGTTTTTCTTGTCTGCATACCACTTGGAATCCCAGTCTTTGATAACGCCGACTCTTAAACCATGTGGACTTACTTTCTGACCCATGAATGAACCTCCTTACTTCTTCTCTCTCAGAGTTACGCCAACGTGGGAGCTTCTCTTTAAGATGATAGATGCTCTGCCCTGAGAGCCTGCTCTCCATCTCTTCATTGTAGGGCCCTGATGAGCATAAACTTCTGCAACGTATAAATTGTCTGGATTCATATCGAAATTGTTTTCTGCGTTTGCTGCAGCAGACTTAACAACCTTTTCTACGATTTCGGAACCCTTACCAGGTGTGAACTTTAAAATGTTCAGTGCCTCGTTTAAGTCCTTGCCTCTTACTAAATCAGTAACTGGCTTCAGCTTGATAGGAGACATCTTCACATATTTAGCAACTGCTTTTGCTTCCATTTTTATTTATCTCCTTTCTTATCTCTTTACCTTAGAGGACTTGTCAGCCGCATGACCTCTGTAGTTTCTTGTTGGAGCGAATTCGCCCAGTCTGTGACCAACCATGTCTTCAGTGATGTATACTGGAACATGCTTCTTACCATCGTGTACTGCGATAGTGTGTCCAACCATCTGTGGGAAAATTACGGATGGTCTGGACCATGTCTTGATTACTTTCTTTTCGTTAGCTGCATTCATTTCTTCAATTGTTCTCAGCAGCTTAGCGTTTACGAAAGGACCCTTTTTAAGTGATCTACCCATTATATATGCTCCTTCCTAATTACTTTTCGTTTCTTCTCTTTACGATATACTGATTAGAAGCCTTATTCTTCTTTCTGGTCTTGTAACCCAGTGCAGGCTTACCCCATGGAGTAACCGGACTCTTACGACCGATTGGAGATCTACCTTCACCACCACCGTGTGGATGGTCGTTAGGGTTCATTACGGAACCTCTTACGGTAGGTCTGATACCCATGTGTCTCTTTCTACCTGCCTTACCGATCTGGATGTTAGCGTGGTCAGCATTACCAACTTCGCCGATAGTAGCTCTGCACTTCATGCTTACCTTTCTAACTTCGCCGGATGGCAGTCTTACCTGTGCGTAGTCACCTTCCTTAGCCATCAGCTGAGCGCCGTTACCAGCGGATCTAGCCAGCTGGCCGCCCTTACCAGGCTTCAGTTCCACGTTGTGGATGATGGTACCTACTGGAATGTTTGCGATTGGCAGTGCGTTACCAACCATGATATCTGCATCTGGACCAGATTCGATCTTGTAACCGATCTTCAGCTTGTTTGGAGCCAGGATATATCTCTTTTCGCCGTCTGCGTAAACCAGCAGAGCGATATTTGCAGTTCTGTTTGGATCGTATTCGATAGTCTTAACAACTGCTGGAACACCATCCTTATCTCTCTTGAAGTCGATAATTCTGTACTTATGTCTGGTACCGCCACCGTGATGTCTTACGGTGATCTTACCTCTGTTATTTCTACCCGCGTGCTTCTTCAGAGTTACGGTTAAAGACTTCTCAGGTGTGCTGGTAGTGATTTCCTCGAAAGTGGAAACTGTCATACCTCTCAGACCTGGAGTCGTTGGATTATATTTTCTAATTCCCATTTTGTGTCAACCTCCGATTACAGTCCCTGGAAGAATTCAATTTCCTTACTCTTTTCAGTCAGAGTAACGATTGCTTTCTTGTAAGCAGCAGTTCTGCCAACATATCTTCCCATTCTCTTTACTTTACCGTCATAGTTCATGATGTTTACCTTAGCTACTTCAACACCGAAGATTTCTTCAACTGCGTGCTTAACTTCAGTCTTGTTAGCGTCTACAGCAACCCTGAAAGTGTACTTCTTGTCTGCTGCAACGTCCATGCTCTGTTCGGAGATAACCGGTGTGATGATTACGTCGTATGCTGTTCTCATTATGCGTATACCTCCTCAATCTTCTTTACTGCTTCCTGAGTAACGATGAAGCTTTCGTGGTTGATGATTTCGTAAACATTCATAGTACCAACCAGTGCGGTTCTAACACCAGGAATGTTAGCTGCGGACTTGATTACGTTTTCGTCCTTTTCAGCCATAACGATCAGTGCCTTCTTACCAGCCTTCACGTTTTCCAGCACCTTTACCATTTCCTTAGTCTTAGGTGCATCAAATTTCAGTTCATCTAATACGATGATTTCCTGTTCAGCTACCTTGGAAGATAAAACAGACTTTAATGCCAGTCTTCTTAACTTCTTAGGCAGAGAATATCTATAGTCTCTTGGCTTTGGAGCGAATACGATACCACCACCGATCTGGGATGGGTCAGTGGAGTGGCCCTGTCTGTGACGGCCGGTACCTTTCTGTCTGAAAGGCTTTCTACCGCCCCCTCTGACTTCGCCTCTAGTCTTTGCAGACTGTGTACCCTGTCTCTGGTTAGCCAGATAGTTCTTAATAACTGCGTGTACAGCGTTTTCGTTTGGTGTGATACCGAAGATTGCGTCGTTCAGTTCGATAACGCCGGCTTCAACACCCGCCATGTTCAGCATAGTAACTTTTGCCATTTGTGCTTCCTCCTTTCTGAAGTCTCTTATTTGTCGCCCTTAACTGCGTACTGAACACGTACCAGGCCACCCTTGTTTCCTGGAACAGCGCCCTTAACCAGCATAAGGTTTCTTTCTTCAATAACTTTTACCAGCACCAGGTTCTGAACGGTAACTGTTTCTCTACCCATTCTACCAGGACCTGCATTACCCTTGAATACTCTGGAAGGATAAGTACCTGCAGCCAGACCGCCAGGTAATCTCTTGTGCTTGGAACCGTGGGACATAGGACCTCTGTGGTGGCCGTGTCTCTTGATGTTACCCTGAGTACCCTTACCCTTGGAAGTAGCAGTTACGTCAATCTTCTTGCCTTCTTCAAAGTCAGCAACAGTGATAACCTGTCCTACTTCGTAAGCTTCGCCTTCTTCAGTTCTGAATTCAGCCAGGTACTTCTTTGTTACAACGCCAGCCTTTGCGAAGTGGCCAGTCAGAGGCTTGTTTACTCTCTGAGCCTTCTGGTCTTCGAAACCAACCTGTACTGCGTTGTAGCCGTCAGTTTCAACAGTCTTAACCTGAGTTACTACTTCAGGGCCTGCTTCGATAACGGTTACAGGAATTACATTTCCCTGTTCGTCGAAGATCTGGGTCATACCCATCTTCTTACCTAAGATCATTTTCATATTTTTCCTCCTAAAATCTTACAGCGGATTGCTCTGGTTTGGCTTGCATCGATGTTCAGCACACAGGAGCTTCACATACGCCCTCTCATGCAATCTTACTAAGGGGAGTTCCCTTCGCTATTAAAGTGTTTGCTGTTTTTTCTTACAGCTTGATTTCGATGTCTACACCAGCAGGCAGATCCAGCTTGGTCAGAGCATCAGTTGTCTTCAGAGTAGCATTTGTGATGTCGATCAGTCTCTTGTGAGTTCTCTGTTCGAACTGTTCTCTGGAGTCCTTGTACTTGTGTACGGCTCTCAGGATAGTTACTACTTCCTTTTCAGTAGGCAGTGGAATAGGACCGGAAACGTCAGCGCCAGTCTTCTTTGCAGTTTCTACGATCTTTGCAGCAGACTGATCCAGTAACGCGTGGTCATAAGCCTTCAGCTTAATTCTGATTTTCTGTAATTCGCTCATTTTTTCCTCCATAAAATTTTTTGTACTGTTTTCGCTATGCTTGTACAAGGGGTTCTTCTGCTTGGAATTTCAACGTGTACAGTGGAATTGCTTGCTTCGTACACGCTCTCGTGCGTTTCCATTTTATCTTACACAAGAAAAAACCAGGCGAATCCCTTCGCCCTCATCATGTGAGGACTTGCTCCGCGGAAATTCTCCTTTAGCACGGTAACTTCCCGCTTCTTCGCCTTTAACAAGCTTTTTTAGTATATAACAACTCAAGAAAAAATGCAAGTGTTTTTTTCAAAAAAGTTGATAAAATTTCAAACTTTTTTGCATGCCCGAAACCGCTTGATTTCAACGGTTTTCGGCATCAAACTCCGTACACCCATATCGGCGTTCCCATTTTTCTTTCAAAAAAGACTTAAAAAAAGGCCCCGCATATCATGCGGGGCCGCAAAGCCTGTATTTTAGTAGTTTTCAGCCTTCTGCTGGAAGTATCCTCTGTCATGGAAGCATACAGGACACACTTCAGGAGCCTCTGCACCAACGAACTGATGGCCGCAGTTGCTGCACTGCCATACGATTTCTTCGTCCTTCGCAAACACTTTTCCATCCTTAATGTTCTGTGCCAGCTTTCTGTATCTTTCTTCGTGTTCCTTTTCGATTGCTGCTACACCTCTCATCTGTGCCGCAATTTCAGGGAAACCCTCTTCTTCTGCGGTTGCTGCCATCTTTGCATACATGTCAGTCCATTCATAGTTTTCACCTTCTGCAGCATCCAGCAAGTTTTCCATAGTAGTGCCGATGCCGTGAGCCAGCTTGAACCACAGTTCCGCATGTTCTTTTTCATTGGCAGCAGTTTCTTCAAACAGCTTGGAAATCTGCACGTAGCCTTCCTTCTTCGCCTTGGAAGCATAATAAGTATACTTATTTCTTGCTTCAGATTCGCCAGCAAAAGCAATCATCAGATTTTCCAGAGTCTTGGTTCCTTTTAAGTCCTTCATTTTTCAACCTCCGTAAAGTAAAATATTAATTCTCCTTCTATTATAAGCCACTTACGGCTCAGTTATCCTTTTCCACTCTGCAGTTTTCACAGATTCCTTTCAGCAGCACTGCAGACAGTTCCGCTTCTCCATTCACACCAGCAAATGTGTCACAGATAACTTCCTTCAGCCGGAGGAGTTTTTCTTCCCCATCCGATTCCAGGTCAACCAGGCCGCCGCAGCAGCTGCATTTCATATGAAAATGTTCATCCACCATTCCGTCAAAGCGATCCTGCCCATCGCCGGAAGACAGCCGACGTACCTCTCCCAGTTCCACCAATGTGTTCAGGTTCCGGTACACCGTCGCAATCCCAATCGACGGCAGTTCCTTCTTCGCTTCCTGGTAAACCCATTCTGCTGTAGGGTGTGAAGTGGTATTTTTAATAATATCAAGAATCAGGTTTCTCTGTCTGGAGTAATTCATAAACACCCTCCTTTCCGAATTTAATAATAGTTATCATTATAATAAATCTTTATTTTACAGACGTCAAGCCAATTTAATTAAATTTTGCACAAAATTTACTGTTTATTTTCTCCAAAACAGTGTATATTAGAAGCATAAGACATATAACACTGAGATAAAAAATCTTAAGATAAAACATCGGGAGGTATTATGATGAAGAAGTTATTTAAATGTATGCACTGTGGTAATATCGTTGAACTGTTGGAAGAATCCGGCGTTCCTGTTATCTGCTGTGGCGAAAAGATGACAGAACTGGTTCCAAACACCACAGATGCTGCTACCGAAAAGCACGTTCCAGTCGTTGAAGTATCCGGAAACGAAGTGGTTGTTAAAGTTGGATCCGTTGAACATCCAATGCTGGAAGAACACCACATCGCCTTCATCGTTCTGGAAACAAACCTGGGTACTCAGAGAAAGTTCCTGAATGTAGCAGGTAAACCAGAAGCAAGATTTGTTCTGGCTGAAGGTGAAGAAGTTGTGGCTGCATACGAATACTGCAATCTCCATGGTTTCTGGAAGGGCACTCTGTAATCTTCCGGAACTGCAGGCAAATGATTTAAGACGAAAAAAGCACCTCGCGGGGTGCTTTTTCAATTTACGTTAAGACGTTACTTTTCTGGATACCACATTGGACCAGCTGCTGTAATAGGTCTTACCTCCGATAGACTTGTAGCCTCTCACCTTATAATAATAAGTCTTTCCCTTTGTCAGGCCGGACGTATTCTTATAGGAAAGGCTGCTGGTGGACTTCATCTTACTGTAGCCGCTGCTCTTCTTCGTAGATTTGTACACCTGATACTTCAGGCCTTCCACTTCTTCGCTGGCTTCCCATTTCACCTGAATATACCGTTTGCCGGAACTCTTGCCGTACTTGGAAGAGGCTGTGATTTCCATATCCTTAATAGCCAGAATCTCAGTCTTCTGCTTCAGCTGTTTTTCCAGCTGTGCAATCCTGTTTTCATATTCCTTCAGGTCATCCTTAACCAGATCAGCAACTTCCTGTTCCAGTTCGCTCTGTCTCACCAGTCTGATGGAATCCACGCGTCCCTGAGACTTGGCATAGCGGCCGCCTGCAGTTCCCTTCAGATTATTGGTCAGGTAGGAAATAACCGCCAGATTGTCCGAAGTAACACCCGGCTGAACCACGGTTCCGTTTCTAAACATGGTGTAACCGGTCGCTCCGCTGAGCAGATCCTCGGTACCCGCCACTCTGTACGTGGCAAACAGATCCAGTTCCGCTCCGTTGATCATCACATTGGTCACACGGTATTCTCCACTGATGCCGCGGAAGTTTCCGAATCCATCCAGAGAGACGGACGGAATCACAGTTTCCTGAATGTCATAGGTAAGCCCGGAAATCTGGAAAAATCCGCCATTGGAGTTTGGATAAAGACGCGCAGACATTTCCAGTGCATCCATAAGGTCTGCACCGCTGATTTCTGCCACACCAATTGGCTTGCCCTCAGGCAGCACTTTGAGGATGTCCTTATAGCTGATATCGCCCAGTGCCAGGCTTGCCCGCAGTTCCCTGGACTCTACCAGTGCCAGATCCGCACCTGTGGCAGCTCTGTAGGCGTCTGCCGTCAGGTCTCCCAGATTGGTCTCTTTTTTATCGACAGTTCTCGTACCAGAAGAAGATGTGGCCTCCAGACGGCTGGTTGTCACAGCAAAATCTTTGCTCAGATCTCCATTGTATCTCGCCTGCAGGGTCTTCACCTCGTCCTGCACCTTTACATCCCGGAGGTTATAATTACTGATCAGTTTTCCCTCCAGCGTATTGTTTGTTTTAATTTTCAGAACACCGATGTTCTTCAGACCGTTTCCCGCACTGGTAAGCAGCACTGTATTGCCTCCGGCATCCTTCACACTCTGTCCTGCAAAGGCAGCATGCGTTCCGCCCTGGATCACCGCTGTCAGTCCGGAAGTATTTTTAATCACAGACTGTGCGCTGTAAGGACCAGCTGCATCATCACTCAGATGTGCCACTGCAATAACATATTCTGCACCGATGGCCCTCGCTGTATCGATGGCATTCTGAACTCTGTAATAAAGCTCTACCCCCTGATTTCCATCACAGAAATCATAAGCTGTTCCGAAATCACCGGCAGACATCTCCATGGTCAGCGGATCGCTGATTCCCACATAAGCAACCATTTTTCCACCGTAAGGCACCAGCTTGAACGGGCTGAATACCGCTTTATTGTCCGATGTACGCACGAAATTACAGCTGATATACTCAATACCCGTCAGCGGAGCCAGTGTACTGCAGAAATAATCTGCACCATAAGCAAAATCATGAATTCCCGGAACCGCTGCTGTATAGCCGGAAAGCTTCATCGCTTCTGCAGAATATTTCCCCCTGGAAACTGCAGAGAGCATGTTTCCGCTCATGGCATCCCCTGCATCAACCACGGAAACATATCGGGTTTCACGCCGCATTTCATTTTCGTAGGCTTTCAGCCCCGCATATCCCAGATTCTCATCGGCCTGTCCGTGAACATCACCGGTAAACAGGATGACGATATCTTCAGACTGGGCAGACTCCGCAGAAAAGGCCGCCGCCGGGATCATGGTCAGAATCAGAATGCATGCCATTATCAGGCAGCTGATTTTTCCAGCATTACGCTTCTTCATATTTTACCCCCCATATTTGAACGTTTTTTATTACAGGTTTACTGCGATTGCTGCACCAACTGCTGCGTTGTTCAGAACCAGCTTGATGTTTGCTTCCAGGCTCTTGCCTTCAGTCAGGTCTTTTACTCTGGACAGCAGGAATGGTGTAATTCTCTTACCGGTAATATGCTGTTCTTCGCATTCCTTCAGAGCTTCCCTGATTACAACGTCCATCTGTTCGAACGGAATTTCATCTTCTTCAGGCAGAGGAACTGCTACCAGAACACCGCCCTTCAGGCCCATCTTTTCCTTGGTGTTAATCAGCGCTGCGATTGCTGCAGGATCATCCATTCTGCATTCTGCAGCATGACCGCTTCTTCTGCTGTAGAAAGCAGGGAATTCGTCAGCACCGTAAGTAATTACAGGAACACCTGCAGTTTCCAGATATTCCAGAGTGCCAGGGATATCCAGGATGGACTTTACGCCTGCGCAGATTACGGTTACATCCGTCATCTTCAGTTCTTCCAGGTCAGCGGAAATGTCATGGCTTTCACCTGCGCCTCTGTGTACACCGCCGATACCGCCGGTTACGAACAGTCTGATGCCAGCCATATTTGCTGCAATCATGGTACCTGCTACAGTTGTCGCACCGTCACCCTTCTGAGAAATTACCAGCGGAAAGTCTCTTCTGCTCACCTTCAGAACATTCTTAGCAGTTGCCATATATTCAACTTCTTCTTCGGTCAGACCGATTTTGATACGGCCGTCGATAATACCGATGGTAGCCGGCATTGCACCTGCTTTTCTGATTACATCTTCTACTGCCAGTGCAGTCTCCACGTTCTTCGGATATGGCATACCGTGGGAGATAATTGTGGATTCCAGTGCAATTACCGGAATACCTTCTTCCATTGCCTTTGCTACTTCAGGTTTAATATCCAGAAAATCCTTATACATTATTTCATCCTCCTTAAAATTTCTTCTCTGTTTAATTTATCATTGACAGCCGCACGGCTTTCCATGGCAAGTGATGACGCTGCCATACCCATCCGAGCAGTCTCTTCAATATCGCGTTTTTCGGCCATTCCCAGCAAAATCATGGCTGAGAAGCTGTCTCCGGCGCCGGTGGCGCTGACCAGGTTTACTGCACCCGGGCGGATAATGCCTTCTTTTTCTTCGCTGCAGTAGTACACACCATCTTTGTTCAGTGTGATAAACACCTGCTTTACTCCCTGATTCATGAACCAGCGGGCAGCCCGGCTCAGATCATCCTCCGATTCAATGCGGATGCCGGAAAGTTCTTCTGCCTCAATACGGTTCGGCTTCACCGTGTGGAATCTTCCGATGCAGTTCTTCGCTCTTCCTGCTTTATGCGCAGACACCGGATCAAAGAACAGCTTGATTCCACGGGATGCCAGTGTCTCAGCTGCTGCTTCCAGAAGTCCTGCTCTCAGATTTGCATCCAGACACACCACCTCTGCATCGCAGAGCACCTCTTCATGACCCAGAATCTTCTCCAGATTCAGTTCGTCCAGAATATCCATGTCGGAAATGGCCAGTTCCATATCATGTCCGTGGTTCAGAACGGACAGATACATGGAAGAGTTCTTTCCGGGTATGGTTTCAATGCCGCGCACATCCACACCCAGTTCTTCCAGGTGGCGCACCGCACCCTGCCCCATGTGGTCTTCACCGACCACGGAAATCATGGCAGCAGAACCACCTGCTCTCGCCACGTTTTCCACAATATTACGTCCTACACCGCCGAAAGACATCTCAATCCGGCCCGGATTGGAGTCTTCTTTCACCAGAGGCTTAAAGGGACTTCCTTCAATATCAATATTAATTCCGCCTATTACTGTAATATTTGCCATACTGTCTCCTGCTAATCTACAAACACGCTTCCGCCGATAAACTCTCTCAGAATGGAGTTGTTTACAATTACCGAATCATCCTCTATGGTCCGGAAGAAACGAAGCATACAGAGGAGTCTCTGTGCATCAGAGTATTCCGGTTCATCTGGGCCGATATCCGCCAGCAGCGGTGCCGCATATTTTTTCAGTACACTGATTTCATACAGGTGTACCGAGTTGAACATGACATCCGCCTCGTTGCTGTAAGGGAAAATATTCTTGTCTTCTCCCGCACGCACCTTCGGCCAGCTGGCGATGGTGTGCTGTGCAGAATGGCCGCGGTACTTGTAGTCGCGGACCATACGCCGCAGCATACGGTGGTCGGTGGTCACGATGCGGTTGTGACTGTCGATATTCAGCGCCGTCAGCGGGCTGATATAAATCTTAAATTTTGCCTCCTTCGGAATTTCTGCCGTCAAGTCTTCGTTAAGGGCATGAATCCCTTCAATGACAATCGGCTGACTGGATCCGATGGAAGTAATGCGCTTACCGAATTCCTTATGACCTGTGAGGAAGTTAAAGCTTGGAAGATCCACTTCCTTTCCTTCCAGAAGGTCATTCATATTCCGGTTGAAGAGTCCGATATCCACGGCTGCCAGATTTTCAAAATCTTTTTCACCGAATTCATCCAGCGGTGTCTCTTCCCGTTCCACGAAGTAGTCGTCCGTACCCATATACAGCGGATTCAGACCGTTTACCCGAAGCTGAATGCACAGACGCTGTGCAAAGGTTGTCTTTCCTGAAGACGACGGTCCGGCAATCAGAATGATTCTTTTTTTCTGTTTCGTAATCATGTCCGCAATCTCTACGATTCGTTGATTATGAAGCGCCTCCGAGAGCTGAATCAGATCACGGGCCTGGCCGCTTTCGATTTTACGGTTCAGGTCGGATACATAATGCACACCCATGAGTTTGCCCCAGCGGTGCTGCTCCCCGAAGGTTTTATAAAGTGTGGTCTCATCAACAAACTCCGGAATCACATCCGGTGCGGAAGGATGAGGGAACCGAAGCAGTACGCCCCGCTTGTATTTCATCACCTGGAAATGCTGCAGATATCCGGCAGACGGTACCATGAGACCGTAGAAAAAGTCCCGGTACCCATCCAGGGAATAAAACATGTTTCCACCGCAGGCACTGCCTTTTCCATCCTGAAGGAGCTGTATTCGCTCCGGCTGTCCGCTTTTATGGAACAGTTCTTTCGCCTCTTCCATACCAACCATTTCTCTTACAATCGGTACATCTGCATCCACAATCTGACGCATCCGTTTCTCAATCTGCTGAATCTGGTCATCACTTAAAGCATCCCCTGTTTTAATCTCCGTATAAAGCCCACGGTTCAGGGAATTCTCTATATCAACCGATACATCTCCCAATACATCCTGCACCGCTTTCAGATAAAGCAAAATCAGGCTGTTCTGATAAATGATATTGGCGGACTGTGTTCTCATGTCGAGAAATTCCACCCGGCAGTCATGCTCCAGGTGAGTTTCCAGAGATTCCACATTGTTGTTCACCTTACCAGCCAGCACAATATAGGGCAGTTGTTCCTTATATGTATGATACAGTTCTTTCAATGTAATGCCCGCGGCTGTTTCCACTTCAAAAAAGTCTGCTCTGGGCTGAAGTTTCAGCTGAATTTTCATGTCATACACCCCTTGCGAAAGAATTTGCATGCTTTTGCGCATGGACATGAATATTATATCATACTTCTCAGGTTTTGTGGCAAAATATCTGTGAAAGGAGTGATTACTTTGAAAAAACTGATACTCATCCTGATGATTGTCGGCGGCCTGAACTGGGGTCTGGTGGGAATTCTGAACTTCAACCTGGTAACAACCATCTTTGGTCCGAATTTCGCACTTATCACCAGAATCATCTACGCACTGGTCGGCGTTGCCTCTCTCTACGGGATTACCTTCCTTTTCAGCGACGAACGACGTCAGCACGCATAGAGAAGACCTGCCCTCGGGCAGGTTTTTCTTTTCAGATAAAAACTGATAATTTTTATTATTTTAATTTTATTTTAATTTTTCTAATGTATAGTATAGCCATAAACAGAATAAAGGGGGACAACATCATGAAGAAGAACTTAAAGAAAATCTTAGCGCTGAGCCTCTCTCTGGCACTGGCGATTACATTTATTCCTGCAGCAGCAGATACCGCTTACGCAGATGACGAGATCCGAATCTCCAATGCATCTCAGCTGGCAAAGGTCACCAATCTGAAGGCAAAAGACCGCAGCAGTGATGAAATCGAACTGGCATGGACTCCGGTTGAAGGTGCCAGCGGCTACCAGGTATCACGCTACTCCGTAAAGGACGGCAAATGGATTACTCTGGGAGTATCCGATGATAACGATTATGAAGTGGAATGTCTGCTTTCTGCAAGCGTATACAGCTTCCGTGTAAGAGCATTCGCAGTAAATGCAGAAGGCCAGAAAACTTACGGCAGCTGGTCCAAAACCTATAAGACCTGTACCCGTCCAAACGAAGTGAGACAGCTGCAGGTTTCCGCAAAGACTGAAAATACAATCACACTGAAATGGAACTCTGTAAAGCGTGCTGACGGTTATCAGGTTTATCTCTGGGACAGCGCTTCCGGTCAGTGGGAACGCCTGATTAATACCAGCAAGACTTCTTATAAAGTTTCCGGTCTGAAGAAGGGTACTTCCTACCAGTTCCAGATCCGACCATACCGCAATGCGGTTGACTCCAGATACTATGGAGAATTCGAAGATATTTCTGCAAAAACTTCTTCCGGGGCTGCAGCATCCTCTTCTGACATCCTCAGCAAGAGCAAGGCTCAGAGCATCGCGCTGGCAGACGCAGGCGTAAGCTCCTCTGCCGCAAAGTTCATCCGGGTAGAGCTGGACCGTGATGACGGAACCAGAGTATATGAAATCGAATTCACTGCCGGCGATCTGGAATACGAATACGAAATCAACGCCGCAACCGGCAAAATCAGAGACAGAGACGTAGATTCCATCTGGGATTAATATATCGAAAAAGTCATTCGCCTCCAGACAGAAAGGGGCTGCAGATACCTGCAGCCCCTCTTCTTTTTTTCTTATTCAGTTTCCGGCTGTGTTTCAGCCGCTGGTTCTTCTTCCGGCGGACAGCAGAACACTTCTTCTGCAGGCAGATCCTCAAATTCCACCACTTCTGCGGGCGTTTCCAGAATCTCGCCTGTTTCAGGTTCCACCAGAACAGAGTTTTCCGGTGCAGGTGCATCCTGCTGCTTGCCGTAACCGGTCAGCCAGCGGTACAGCGACCGCTGAAGCAGACGCGCCTCTTCATGGCGGAGCGTAATGCCCTTTGCCATCCTCTGATAATCCGGTGACCACTCACGGATATCCAGTTTCGCCGGTTTCCCGTTCCAGGAAACCAGATTCAGCTCTTTTTTCCAGCCGTTCTGGGATTCAGACAGAACCCCCAGATGTCTCTCAATGACGAACGAAATTTCTCTGTTACCTTCTGTAACCATGTCAATCTCCTTCCCCATTTCCCTTTGCAGTTTTATATTACCATAGCTGGAATATCCTGTCAATCACAAGTTTTATTTGTTTACTTTTTCAATTGCTGCCAGAATGCGTGCAGGGAGTCTTCTGCAGTCTGCTTCTGTGATGGAAGCAATACTGATACGCACGCCCATAGTAAGAGGAATCGTAAAGATACCTTCCTTTTCCAGTTCCGCACCTACCGCATCCGGATTTTCACACGGTACGGAAGCGAAGAAACCTGCATCAAACGGAACAATTTCCAGACCTGCCTCCTTTGCAGCCGCTTCGAAAGCCTTGCCGCGGCGCAGCAGCATATCACGGAAGCCTGCACGTTCTTCCTGGATACGAGCCAGAAGATCCGGATTTTCATAGATTTTGCTCAGCATAACCTGTGGTGCGCGGGTACAGTTAGACCATGCAGCACGTGCGGAGTATTCACATACTTTGCGGAATTCATCCGCAATTTCTTCGGTTTCAGCCATACAGATCATGGCGCCGCAGCGCATGCCGTACAGCGTGAAGGACTTGGAGAAGCTGTATGCGATGACAGGCAGGATGTTTTCACCCATGGAGTCCAGTACAGGCAGGAATGCTCTGTATTCTTCTGCTTCGCCTGCGAAGTCCAGATAAGCCACGTCAACCAGCAGTGTTACCTTCTTTTCTTCTGGAACACGGTCCAGAACAGAAGCGACTTCTTCCCATTCATCCACAGTGAGGGAGTATCCAGTCGGATTGTGAGCCGGAGTGTTCAGGATAATTACCAGGCGGTCCTGCACTTCCAGCAGTGCCATGACCTGCTTTTCAAAATCTTCTGTATTGAATCTTCCCTGTTCGTTTACCAGTTTGAAGGTATGCAGACTTCTGCCGATTTCGCCGGCAATGGTACCGTAAGGTCCCCAGTACCAGTCAGTCAGCAGAACCTTATCGCCAGGTTCGGAATAGTTTGCGATGGTGCTGTGGATTGCACCAGTACCGCCTGGGGTCGCTACAGCCACAGTATGACGCTTTGGTTCATAGCTTCCGAAGGTATCCTTCAGAACAGCCGCCTTATATCCCGGAATACCGCCGATTGGTGCATATTCTGCAAATTCGCCTGCTTCCAGAGTCTTAAAAACTTCATTTACAGAAGAAAGTACCACAAACTTGCCTTCTTCATCCAGCAGAACACCGATAGTTGCGTTTACTACCGCATCTTTGCCTTTTTCCGCAATCATGGCCTTTGCACGATTGTTTACCGCAAAGTTCTTATCTTCTTTCGGGATTTTTCTTCCCTGCTGTGCAGCAAAAATAAAATCAGACATGATTTTTCTCTCCTTCTTTCATTTCATGCAGTTTGCATAATCCAAATAACGCTTCGATTATATCATCAACTTGCATTTTTTACAAGTTACCGACTGTATGAAATGTATTCGTTCTGCAAATAATATCTTTAACTGGAGGTGAAAATATGCGTCAAGCAGAAAGAAAAAAAGGAAAAGATAAAATTGCCATTACGCTGATGCTTTGCTTCTGCGTCATTGCTCTCACTTCAATCTTTGCCATACGGTCTAATATTAACAAAATCAACGGCAGCAGCCCTAATTTACCCGTATCCGATAAAACACCGGCTGCGGAGCTGGAAGATAAAGTCCCTGAGAAGGCGGAGGTGCCGTCCGATGATGTATCCGTACCGGTCCCTACCGTGGACAGTCAGCAGGAACCTGCTGGCGAATCCCGGTTTCAGAGCCCTGTCGATGAGGCAGGCGCCACCGTATCCAATGAGTTTTCCATGGATGCTCTGATCTATTCCGTCACCCTGGACCAGTACATGACTCACAGCGGTGTGGATATTGAAACAGCCGCCGATGCGCAGGTTCTGGCCATGGCGGATGGAATCGTAACCGCTGTCTACCATGATGACCGCTATGGAAACACGGTGGAAATCAACCACGGAGACCAGTATACGGCCGTTTACTCCAACCTGTCTGATGCCGGCATGGTGGAAACAGGGGATGAAGTCTCAGCCGGACAGATTATCGGCGGGGTTGGTACCACAGGCCTCTTCGAATCTCTGGAACCTGCCCATCTTCATCTGGAACTTCAGTATCAGGGCAGTCTGGTAGATCCTATGGAATATATCGAATTCCGGTAACAAGAAAGCTCCCGCCGTCTGTAAGACAGCAGGAGCTTTTTATCAGCGCATGTACGGTTATTTCGTTATTTTTACATAGTTGATGTTTTTGCCGGCAGCACTGAACTTGTCTTCGTATTCCGTAGTTACCAGGCGGCTTTCGTAGCTGCAGTCCTCACCGTGGAGATCACGGGTCATCTCAGCCATTTTCAGGCCTTTCTCCTCCAGCAGTGCGATTTCCTCCAGGGTAAACTCAAAGAGTCCTTCATTATCGGTTTTAAACTCCACGAAGCCCGCTTCGTCCATAACCTGGAAATAGTTTTCCAGACGCTTATGGTATGTCAGTCTGCGCTTGTCGTGGCGTGCCTTGGGCCACGGATCGCTGAAATTCAGGTACACACCGGCCAGTTCGCCTTTTTCAAAGTAATCATTCAGGTCATTGACAAAATCGTTAAAAAGACGCAGATTGGCAAGTCCTGCCGCTTCCGCCTTTTCCATGGCCCGGAGAATAACGTTTTCCTGGCCTTCTACCGCGATATAGTTGGCGTCCGGATTGCGCTGCGCTCTGGTCAGGATGAACTTGCCCTTTCCGCAGCCGATTTCCAGATACACCGGATTGGTATTTCCAAAAATTTCAGCCCAGTGTCCCTTCGCTTCTCTCGGGTCTTTTATCAGAAAGCTGGAGTTGTTTGCCATCTTTTCTTCCAGATTTTTTACTGTTCTCTGTCTCATTTATTTCCTCCTGCAGTTTCCTTCCGCCTTACAGCAGAATGGACTCAGCAATAATCAGGGCCAGGAATCCTGCCAGAAGCAGAATGGCCGCAAAATCTCTCTTTTTCAGCTTCAGTTCATGAAGACGGGTACGATGATCACCGCCCCGATAACATCTTGCTTCCATGGCCATGGCTAAATCCTGCGCGATACGGAAGGCGCTGACAAACAGCGGCACCAGAATCGGCACCAGACTCTTTGCTCTCTGAATCAGGTTTCCGGATTCAAAGTCAGCCCCTCTGGCCTGCTGGGCCTTCATGATTTTGTCGGTTTCCTCCAGCAGAGTCGGGATGAAACGCAGCGCAATGGTCATCATCATGGCGATTTCATGAGCAGGAACACCGATTTTCTTCATCGGCGCCAGCAGACGTTCGATACCATCGGTCAGGCTCAGCGGCTGTGTGCACAGCGTCAGCATGGAAGATCCCAGGAGCAGCAGAATCAGGCGCACAGCCATGAAAACAGCCATGCGGAGGCCTTCCTTCGTAATCTTCAGGAATCCCAGGCGAACCAGCACGGTACCGTCAATCATGAACATGTTCAGCGCAAAGGTGAAACACAGAATCAGGATAATGGGCTTCAGCCCCCGCACAATGTAGGAAAACGGTACCTTTGACAGGAGAATCACCGAACCCAGGGCACCTGCAGCCAGAACGAATCCTATAAAATTGTCTACAATAAACAGTTCCACGATGAACAGCAGGGTCGCGATGATTTTAACCCTGGCATCCAGACGGTGAATCACAGATTCACCGGGATAGAACTGTCCAAGTGTGATATCTCTAATCATTTTCAGATGTTCCCTTCAGATATTGGAATATTTCTTCAGCTGCCTGCTCCGCAGACAGAATGGTTTCAGACAGGCTGAAACCGCGGTCACGCAGGGTTTCCGTAAACTGTGTTACCGGCGGAAGGGCCAGTCCCACTTCTTCCAGGCGCTGTCTCTGGCCAAAAACTTCCTTCGGAGTACCCACCGTTACCAGGCGTCCGCTGTCTATCACGATAATTTTATCGGACAGGCGCGCGATATCCGCCATATTATGTGATACCAGAATGGTGATGTTTCCGGTTCTGCGGTGGACTTCCTCCACCATGGCCAGCACGTCCTTGTGCGCTTTCGGATCAAGGCCTGCAGTCGGCTCGTCCAGAATCAGAACTTCCGGACGCATGGCAATTACGCCTGCGATTGCCACACGGCGCTTCTGACCGCCTGACAGCTCAAACGGAGACCGTTCTGCAATGGTCTCGTAATCAAGACCAACCAGCTCCAGGGATTCTTTCACCCGCTCCTCGATTTCCGCCTCAGACAGTCCCAGATTCTTCGGGCCGAAGGCTACGTCCTTTGCCACGGTTTCTTCAAACAGCTGGTACTCCGGATACTGGAAAACCAGTCCGATACGGCGCCGGATTTCCACCATGGACACGCCCGGTGCAGTGATATCCTTTCCACCCACCACAATCTGGCCTGAAGTCGGCTTCAGAAGACCGTTCAGGTGCTGCAGCAAAGTGGATTTGCCGGAGCCGGTGTGACCAATCACGCCCACCAGTTCCCCATCATTTATTTCAAAAGACACATCTTCCAGGGCCACTGATTCAGTAGGCATACCCGGTTCATAAATATGTGTCAGATTTCTTACCTGTATTGACATAAGAATTCAACCATCTCTTCCGTACTGATTATGTTTTTCGGCACATCGATGCCTTTTTCCCGCAGATGCGCTGCCAGCTCTACTGCCAGCGGAATGTCCAGGTTTACAGACTGTATCAGTTCACGCTGGGAGAAGACTTCTGCAGGGGTTCCGTCCAGGAGAACCTTTCCTTCATGCATGACTACCACACGCTCCGCTTCCGCAGCTTCTTCCATGAAGTGAGTTATCAGAAGGATGGTAATACCTTCTTCATGCAGCTCACGGATGATTTCCATGATTTCCTGACGGCCTTTCGGATCCAGCATGGCTGTAGGCTCGTCAAAAATAATGCATTTCGGCTTCATTGCCACCACACCTGCAATGGCAATGCGCTGCTTCTGTCCGCCTGACAGCAGGTGAGGCGGTTTTTTGCGGAATTTCCCCATGTTTACCGCTTCCAGTGACTTGTCTACCCGGCGGCGGATTTCATCAGGGTCAATTCCCAGATTTTCCGGTCCAAAAGCCACGTCATCCTCTACGATGGCAGACACCAGCTGGTTATCCGGATTCTGAAATACCATTCCTGCAGTCTGGCGCACATCCCACACATGCTCTTCAGAGCGTGTGTCGTAACCTGCCACATAAACAGCTCCTTCCGTAGGAAGGAGCAGGCCATTCAGGTTTTTAGCCAGAGTGGACTTACCGGAGCCATTCTTTCCGAGAATGGCGGTGAAGCTGCCCTCCTCAATCTGCAGGCTTACGCCATCTACCGCATTGACCGGTTCCCTGTCTTCTTCTCTGACATAGCTGAAAATTAAATTATCTATGGTTATAATCGGTTCTTTTTCCATTCTATCGACTTCTCTTTATCTATAGTATTTATCCATATATCTCTTCAAATCATGGGCGTTAAACTGGCCCGGCGCAGTCGCCTTACTGCCGCAGGCATAGGTCATCACAGAGCCGAAATCGCCTCCGCAGATTCTGCTGGCCTGACCTTCGTCCCCCATGGCAATAGCCAGGAACGGGGTATGTCCCTTCAGCTGGTTATAGGCGAAGGATCCCTCCAGAATCGCATAAGCATCCGCTTCCGTATTTGCAAAGGAAATAATCGCCAGCATATCCGCACGGCAGCCCTCCATCTTTACAAACTCCATGGAGATTTCATCCTTTGTCATAATCCGCTCCAGTTCATGATATGTCAGCAGAACTTTGGTACGGCGGCGGTGAGCTTCCTTAATAAGCTGTTTCGCCTGGCTGTTTTTCCAGTCGATAACCAGATAATCCGCAACACCCATGGCAAGACGCAGATAACGGTTGGTTTCTTCCTCATCACCCTGAAAACCAAAGAAAAAGGTCTTATTGCGGCACATGATCTTCACCAGCTTCAGCAGCTGGATAAACTCATCTTTGCTGTACTGTTCCAGGCCGGCACCTGTTTCCGGATACCATTCCACAGCCTGACAAGCATCTCCGTACTGATCGATTTCTGCCTTAATTTCTTCCGGCGTTCTGCAGTTCAGAGTCAGACAAATCTGCGGTCTTTTTTTCACTTCTTTCATTTCACTTTACCCTCAAAATATTCAAATCACACTATAATTACTGTCTCGCACTGCGCCGTCCCAGAAAGCGGTACAGCAGGTACAGACAGTGAAATACCACAACAACCAGTGCCACACAGCCTGCCAGATATCCCGGATAGCCGAATCTGGTGCCCAGCAGGTTCCAGATTGGAACCAGAGGAGAACCCTCTGAAGCCTCATTGAGGAACAGGAAGTTGGTGCCGTTATTCAGGTTGAACCAGAACAGACCGGGTACAAACAGCAGAACAATTCCCACCGTCATCCACAGACCTCTGTAAGTCGGACGGTATTCTCCATTCCGATAACACATCACCATGTAAAATACAATCCATGCGTGGAACACGAAGCTGTGAATGTTCATAAAGTTCAGGAACGGATACTCCGTCCAGTTGCAGAACAGAAGTGCAGATGCAGCCCCCGGCATGAACGCATAAGGAATCATCTGTCCCGTAATCTTCTGATTCTCCAGGAACGCATCTGCCAGCAAAGCAAAAATCGCCAGCCCGCACAGGTGGAACGGAAGATACTCAGCTGCCCAGAATCCGGTAAAATACAAAATCAGGTCTTTTACAATTTCAGATACGGCCAGTGCCACTGCAAAAAAACGGCGCATATTCCGCTGCCTCTGCTGCCCGATTCCCCGGTTGCCAGGTGACGTTACCGCATTAGAGCGGATGTATATGCTTCCATGGCCATCCAGACCTTTATAGTATGTACTGATCAGCGCTGCTGCTGCAATGATGACAGCCAGCCAGATCAGATGTCCTGCAGAATACAGGCCGAACCCGATATCCAGGTTCTGTTCCTGAATTTCAATTTTATTTGTCCAAAAATATTCAAATGACATATCCATGCTGTTGGCAGGTTCCCATTCAGGATCACTCCGTATACAATACCACAAATGGGCGCCGCCAATCCCCCTATTTTCATGAAGTTTAGCAAAATCTTTACAATTAATATATTTTATCACTTAACATGCCGATTGTCCATACTTTCCCCTGCCCTCAGGCAAAATTCCGAAAAATACAGCGCAATAAAAAACCCGCAGCACAAAGCTGCGGGTCAATTATTGATAATTGTCGCTTGAAATTATACGCTATTATTCGATAACTTCGGATACAACGCCGGAACCTACTGTTCTACCGCCTTCTCTGATCGCGAATCTCAGACCTTCTTCGATAGCGATTGGAGTGATCAGTTCGATAGTCATAGTGATGTTGTCGCCAGGCATGCACA
>JAFYNS010000165.1 GCA_017556505.1 Bacillota bacterium
TAGACCTGAAATCGACCAGGTTGACATTAAGGGTCAGGCTATCTTATTCCAGTCCGGTATCTATGCTAAGTTACCAGAAGATATGGAAGAAGGTTTAGCATTATCCGCATTAGACGTTGCTGGTGCTCCTGCTCAGACTGCAAAGCTGGTTAAGCCAGGTCAGACTGTAGTAATCATCGGTGGCGGCGGTAAGTCCGGTCTGCTGTGCCTGTACGAAGCAAAGAAGAGAGCTGGCGTAACTGGTAAGGTTATCTGCATCGCAGGTTCCCCTAAGTCCGAAGCAAGAGCTAAGAACTTAGACCTGGCTGACGTTTACATGGTAGCTGACGCTACTAACGCTGTTGAAGTTTACAACCGCATCATGGAAGTAACTGACGGCAAGCTGGCTGACATCGTAATCAACTGCGTAAACATCGAAAACACTGAAATGGCTTCCATCCTGGCATGTAAGGATGAAGGTCTGGTATACTTCTTCTCCATGGCTACTTCCTTCACTAAGGCAGCTCTGGGTGCAGAAGGCGTTGGTAAGGACGTTGACATGATCGTTGGTAACGGTTACACCAAGGGCCACGCAGAAATCACTCTGCAGTGCCTGAGAGAACATGAAGGTCTGAGAAACCTGTTCGCTGAAATGTACGCTTAATTCGTACTTTTGACGATCGAATATCTCATTCTTATAAACCTAATTTAAAAAACTGCCTGGCCCTCTACCGGGGGCCGGGACTCTAAAAGTTTATTTAAAGGAGAAAAAAACACTATGGCAATTAGAAATTGGAAAGACATCCCTCTGTTTAAGGACGTTACTGAAGAACAGTGGAACGACTGGCATTGGCAGGTTGAAAACAGATTATCCACTCTGGAAGACATCTGTGCAGTAGTAAACCTGAACGAACAGGAAAAGGAAGAAATCGCTAAGGTTATCGGCGGCTTCAGAGTAGGTATCACTCCTTACTACGCTTCCCTGATGGACCCAGACGATCCTATGTGCCCAGTAAGAATGCAGGCTGTTCCAACTCTGGCAGAAATGCACAGATCCGATGCAGACGATGCTGACCCACTGCACGAAGACGCAGACTCCCCAGCTCCTGGTCTGACTCACAGATATCCAGACAGAGTTCTGTTCCTGATCACTGACCAGTGCTCCATGTACTGCAGACACTGCACCAGAAGAAGACTGGCTGGTGAAACTGACGGTGCTAGATCCAGAGAAGATATCGATGCATGTATCGCATACATCAAGAGAACTCCTCAGGTTAGAGACGTACTGTTATCCGGTGGTGACGCTCTGTGCGTAGAAACAGAAACTCTGGAATACATCATCTCCGAACTGAGAAAGATTCCTCACGTAGAAATCGTAAGAATCGGTTCCAGAACTCCAGTTGTAATGCCTCAGAGAATTACTGATGATCTGGTTAACATGCTGAAGAAGTATCACCCAATCTGGCTGAACACTCACTTCAACAACGTTAAGGAACTGACTCCAGAAGCAGCTGAAGCTTGCCGTAAGCTGGCTGACGCAGGTATCCCTCTGGGTAACCAGACTGTACTGCTGAGAGGCGTTAACGACTGTAAGCACAAGATGAGAGAACTGATGCACGAACTGGTTAAGAACAGAGTAAGACCTTACTACATCTACCAGTGCGACCTGTCCATCGGTATCGAACACTTCAGAACTACTGTTTCCAAGGGTATCGAAATCATCGAAGGTCTGAGAGGCCATACTTCCGGTTACGCAGTACCTACCTTCGTAGTAGACGCTCCTGGTGGCGGCGGTAAGACTCCAGTAATGCCTCAGTACATCGTTTCCCAGACTCCTCACAAGGTAATCCTGAGAAACTACGAAGGTGTTATCACTACTTACACCGAACCTCAGTTACCAGACGTTCCTTGCAACTGCGACTACTGCACTGGTAAGAAGACTTACAAGTATCAGGGTGTTTCCGCTCTGGGTGAAGGTCCTGAAATCAGATCCATGGAACCTGCTAACCTGGCAAGACACGAAAGAAACGCTCACTAATTTTTGGACGTTCCGTTCGGAAAAAAATAATGATTACCTGATTGGGGGAGGCCTCTGGTCTCCCCTACAGGTATGATAAAAGGAAATTTTCAAAATGGGTTTATTATACGATTTATCAACTAAATATAAAACCTTGTCTATTGTAGGCATGGCGAAAAATGCCGGCAAGACCACTGCCATGAACTTCCTCATCGAAGAGGCTATGGACGAAGGAATCCGACTGGGAATCACCTCCATCGGCCGTGACGGGGAAAGCCAGGACCTGGTGACCGGTACAGAAAAACCCAAGATTTATTTAGATCAGGATACCATCGTTACAGTGCCTACACAGCTGTATGAGCTGGCAGATGCAGGCCTGGAAATTCTGAAGAAAACCAGATATTCCACACCGATGGGAGACCTGCTGATCTGCCGTGTGGCAGACAGCGGTTATGTACAGATTGCAGGTCCGCCTGCAGCAATGGATACAAAACGGGTATGTGAAGAAATGATGCAGTACGGCTGTGAGCTGATTCTCATTGACGGCGCGATCGACCGTAAATCCATCGCTTCACCGGAAACATCTGATGCAATCATCTTATCTACCGGCGCAGTTCTTTCCAGAAGTATGCGCAAAGTGGTAGACGAAACGGCTCATATTGTGAACCTCTACTCCATTCCTGAAATGGAAGAGGGTGAAGCAAGAACACTGATTGAAGAAAACAACTTTGATGACAAGATTATGCTGATCAGCAGAGACGGCAAGGTCAACAAGCTGGATCTGGCGACCGGCCTTGGTTCATCAAGATTCATAGATGATGAAATCGACGATGACACCGAATATGTTTACATACCAGGTGCCTTTACCAACAGCGTAATTGCGGATATTAATCTGAAGAAGCTGAAAAGGGTAAAATTCATACTGAAGAATCCTACAAAGATTTTTCTCAGTGCCATGGACTGGGGACTGTGGCGTAAGAAGGGCTTCCGGGTCAATGTCCTGAAGAACATCGAAATCGCAGCAATTACCGTAAATCCGTGGGCACCAAGCGGTTACACTTTTGACAGTGATGCACTGGTAGCAGCTATGCAGGAAGCCCTGCCTGAGCTGCCGATCATCGACGTAAGAGTGTAGCAAGGAGGTATCTGATTTATGAGAATGGGTTCCAACCGCAGACTGGCTAACGTAAAAACAAGACGTGAAACCGGTCTGGACTATATCATGCAGAGCATTGATCTGAACACGCCGTTCGGAAAGAAACTTCTGAAGGAAACGAAACCTTTCTATCCCGGAGAAGAAGAAGAACTGAAGGCGGAACTCGATAAAGTCGAGGCGATGACAATCTTTGTAAAAGAAAACAGCAGACTTGTGGAAGAAATTCAGCAGATTTTCATGGAAATCAAGGATGTATCCTATTCCATCGAACGCTCTGCCAGCCAGACGCTCACCGTAGTTGAAATCTACGAAATCAAGAGTCTGCTTCTTTCCATGAGAAAACTGGTGCATTTAGGCCGCCAGGGCGGTCAGATGTGCATTCCGGAAGAGTACATTCCGGCGGACACGACAGAGCTTCTGGATATTCTGGATCCACGCCGTGACCGAATCAACACCTTCTACATTTATGACGAGTTTTCCGAAACTCTCAGAAATCTCCGCGGACAGAAGCGTGAATTTGAGATCGCTATCCGTAAGGAACAGAAGGTAAAGCGTGACGAAATCAAGAAGGAACACGGCATCATGCTGACGCCGAAATTTGATATCGTCGTAGCGAAAAACAAGCCGGATTTTGAGAAGGTGAAAGCCATCGAAGATCTGGAAATGGTGGATCAGGACTACATGACCGCTACATTCCAGCTGAAGGCCAATGAGGCGATTTACGAGCTCATGCGCCAGATGGACGATCTCCATGCAAAACTGGAAGAAGAAGAGGAAGCAATCCGCAAAGTGCTTTCTGAAGACATTTCCCGCTATGCAGACGTTCTGCTGGATAACTGCGAACGTATGGGTGCGCTGGATGTGGCACTGGGCAAAGCCTTATATGCCGTACATCACGACTGCACCAAGCCGGAAATTGCCGATGAGCATGTGATTGAAATCGAGGATGGCAGAAACCTGCAGGTAGAAGACATTCTCCGTTCCAAGGGCAAACCTTACTGCCCTGTATCCATTTCACTGGCTGACGGTGTGACCTGTATCACCGGGGCAAACATGGGCGGAAAGACCATTTCCCTCAAGCTGTCCGGACAGGTTGCAATTCTGACTCAGTATGGATTCTTCGTACCGGCGAGAAAAGCAAGAGTTGGTCTTTCCAACTACATGCAGATCCTCGTAGGGGACAGCCAGTCCCTGGAAAGAGGTCTTTCCACTTTCGGCAGCGAAATGGAAGAACTGAAGGAAATTCTGGACCACAGTGTGGAAAGAACGCTCCTTCTTATCGATGAGATTGCCTCCGGCACCAATCCGGTGGAAGGCCTGGCGCTGACCAAGGCCCTGGTGGAATATCTCATGGAAAAACCGTATATTACCCTCATGACGACCCATTTTGAGACGGTAACTGAGACGGAAGGTGTCATTAATATGCAGGTGAGAGGCCTGGCAGACGTTAATTTCACTCTCCTGAACAGAGAAATCCAATATGCGCGCCGTGCTGAGCGGATTAATATAATCTCCAAATATATGGACTACCGTCTGTATAGAGTAGAAAAACAGGGTGAAGTACCTAAAGATGCTCTGAATATTGCAAAGATGCTGGGTATCAGTTCTGAGATAATTGAAAGAGCCAAAAAATATATTAAATAAGGAGAAAAAGGATGAAAAGCAAATTAAATCTTGACGCAAAGGTTGTTGACTCCGCACGTCAGCATGCATCTAACATTGCTCACAGCATGCAGGACTTTATTGACCGTCACACAACAGTATCCACAGAAAGAACTATCGTAAGACTGCTGGGTATCGACGGCGTGGACGAAGTTGACAACCCACTGCCAAACGTAGTAGTAGACCACATCAAGGAAGCTGGTGCTCTGCCTACAGGTGCTGCTTACCTGCTGGGTAATGCAATCGTTCAGACTGGTAAGGCTCCACAGGAAATCGCAGAAGAAATCGCTGCTGGTAAGCTGAACCTGATGGAACTGCCTACTTGCTCTGTAGAAGAAGCTGGCGAAGCTCTGAAGCCTGCAATCAAGGCTACTTTCGAAAGAATCGATGCTCAGAAGGCAAAGAGAGCTGAATACCTGGCAACTATCGGTGAAGGTAAGGAACCTTACATCTACGTAATCGTAGCTACCGGTAACATCTATGAAGACGTTATTCAGGCTCAGGCTGCTGCCAGACAGGGTGCAGACATCATCGCTGTAATCAGAACTACTGCACAGTCCCTGCTGGACTACGTACCTTACGGTGCAACTACTGAAGGTTTCGGTGGTACATATGCTACTCAGGAAAACTTCAGAATCATGAGAAAGGCTCTGGACGAAGTTGGTGAAGAAGTTGGCAGATACATCAGACTGTGTAACTACTCCTCCGGTATGTGCATGCCTGAAATCGCTGCAATGGGCGCTCTGGAAAGACTGGACGTAATGCTGAACGACGCAATCTACGGTATCCTGTTCAGAGACATCAACATGCAGAGAACTCTGGTTGACCAGTTCATGTCCAGAGTAATCATCGGTTACTGCGGTATCATCTTCAACTCCGGTGAAGATAACTACCTCACAA
>JAFYNS010000166.1 GCA_017556505.1 Bacillota bacterium
GTGAAGCAGAGTATTTACAAGTTCCGTCTGGCTGAGCCGGAAATTTTCCAGCACCGGTACTGGTCCTATTCGCAGGAAAAAAATACACTTTCAGAGAAGATTGACCTGAACCGGAATTTCCGAAGCAAGCGGCCGATTATTGATTTTGTCAATGAAGTCTTTGATTTCGTCATGGAAGATTATGATGAAACAGCAGCCCTGCATATGGGGGACCCTTTCGGTGACCATTATTACGATGAACCGACGCTTTATCTGACGGAAACTCCGTGGAGTGAAGATGAGGAAATCGATGATGAGCTGAAAAATATGATCAAAGCAGAAAAGGAAGCTCTGGCGGCAGCACGGATTATCCGGGAGAGTCTGGGACAGCCGATCTACGACAGCAAGGCACAGACCATGCGGGGGCTGGAACTGTCCGATATCGTCATTCTCATGCGCGGCGTCCGCGGCTGCGGTGACATCTTCCATAATGTTTTGATGGAAAACGGCATTGCAGCCTATGTGGACGACAATGACGGATATTTTGACACCATGGAAGTGAATACCTTCCTGTCACTGCTGCAGATTCTGGATAATGAAAAGCAGGATGTGCCGCTTTTGACCGTGCTGCGGTCGGAAATCTTCGGCTTCACTGTGGAAGAACTGGCAGCTGTGCGGATTGCATGCAGGGAAGGGGCTTATCACGAGGCCTTTGCAAAATATGCGGAAGAAGGAACGGATTCGGGTCTCCGGACAAAATGTGCTACTGCGGCGTCTTCTCTTGAAGAATGGCAGGCTCTGTCCATCTTCATGCCGCTGGAAGAACTGGTGTGGAAACTGCTTCTTGATACTGGTTTTTACCTGTCCATGGGAGCGCATCCTGGCGGACAGCAGCGGCAGGCCAACCTGCGTGCACTGGTGGATAAAGCACTGACTTACAGAAAGAGCCAGAGCTGTTCCCTTTATGGATTTATCCGCTATATCGAGGCGGTGAAGGAAAAGAAGGTGGCCAGCGGTCAGGTGAAGCTGGTGGGAGAAGGCGACAACCTGGTTAGGATTATGACCATCCATAAGAGCAAGGGCCTGGAGTTCCCCATGGTAATTCTCACAGGATTCTGCAGGAGACTGAACTATACTGCGGCAGGAAGCCGGGGACTGCTGATTCACAAGGATCTGGGCCTGGGACTTCCGATTATAAACCGGGACGAAAAATGGTACCGGACTACCATGCTTCAGAATATCATAAAGGCAAAATTCCGTCAGGAAGAGGCAGAAGAGGAAAAACGTGTGCTGTATGTAGCGCTGACCCGTCCGAAGGACCGGCTGGCAATTCTGGGAATCTGTGACGATGTACAGGAGGCTCTGGAGAAGGTGGGCAGTGAACCGCCGAAGGATGCTTCTTATTTCCAGATGACGGGCAACCGGATCTGTACCCGTCTGCAGCGGTATACTGTGATGGAAGAAGGTAAGCTGCTGTCTCTTGCATCCGGCAGAAAAAAGTCAAACAGACATTTGCTGAAGCTTTTTGAAGAACCGGGCGGAGCTGAAGATTGTCAGCTGCAGCAGCAGGTAAGACAGCAGATGGAGTTTTCCTATCCGGGACAGCGGGAACTTCAGATTCATTCCAAGTATTCTGTAAGTGAGCTCAATGCGGCCGTAAATCAGCGTCAGCCGGTGGAAAGCCTGGATGAGCCTGCATCCTTCAAGCGGAAGGATGTGTTCTCAGCGGCACAGAGAGGGACGATTTACCATACCCTTCTGGAACATCTCAGCTTCCACAGTGCCTGGGCCATGGGTGACTATGAACAGGGTCTTGGTGAGGTGGAAGAAACAAAGAACTGGCTGGTGGAAAATCTCTTCCTTACAGCAGAAGAGGCGGCTGTGATTGACAGTGAGATTATCATGAAGCTGATGAAATCTCCTCTGGGACAGCGGCTTGCTGAAGCAGAAGCAGAAAACAGAATCTGGAAAGAGCGTCCGTTTAACCTGAAGATGAATCATGATCCGGATGGAAGCGGAGAAACTGCAGAAGTTCTGGTTCAGGGGGTTATCGACTGCTGGTTTGAAGAGGAAGACGGTCTGGTCCTGGTAGATTACAAGACCGGTCACAGCCGGAATATGGCGGAAAAATACAGAACGCAGATTGATATTTACCGACGTGCACTGGAAGTGACCACAGGCCGATGCGTAAAAGAAGCCTACATTTATCTGACCAACAGCGGGGAGCTGGTGGCATTATAGTAAAAACGCGGAATCCGAAATGGATTCCGCGTTTTTATGTATATGGACTTGTTTAAACCGATGGGATTATACAATACCCTGAGCCATCATAGCCTGTGCAACCTTTTCGAAGCCGGCAATGTTAGCACCCTTAACCAGGTCATAACCCAGACCGTACTTCTGAGATGCTTCGGCAGCATTCTTATGGATGTTTACCATGATAGTTTCCAGCTGTTCATAAACCTGATCAGGAGAGAATACAGTATGACCTGCGTTCTGTCCCATTTCGATGCAGGAACATGCTACGCCGCCAGCGTTTGCAGCCTTGGAAGGACCTACGATTACGCCGTTAGCCTGCAGGTAAGCAACTGCTTCGTTCTTGGTAGGCATGTTGGAACCTTCACACAGGAACTTACAGCCGTTTGCAACCATCTTTTCAGCATCTGCCATGTGGATTTCGTTCTGAGTAGCACATGGAATGTACAGGTCAGCCTTAACGCCCCAAGGCTTTTCGCCAGGATAGAAGGTAGCGCCAGGGAACTTTTCTGCGTAAGGTGCGCAGATGTTCTTACCGGAAGATCTCAGTTCCAGCAGGAAGTCTTCCTTTTCACCGGCAGTAACACCATCTGGATCGTAGATGTATCCGTCCGGACCGGAAATGGTGATAACCTTAGCACCCAGCTGGTTCAGTTTCTTTACAGTACCCCAGGAAACGTTACCGAAACCGGAAACTACTACAGTCTTGCCTGCCAGTTCTTCGCCGTTTGCTTTCAGCATTTCTCTTGCGAAGAATACAATACCGTAACCGGTAGCTTCAGTTCTTCCGGACAGACCGCCGTAGGACAGTCCCTTACCTGTCAGAACGCCTTCATATCTGTTAACCAGCTTCTTATACTGACCGAACATGTAACCGATTTCTCTTGCACCAACACCCAGGTCCCCTGCAGGAACGTCAGTCTGTGCACCGATGTGTCTGAACAGTTCGCTCATGAAGGACTGGCAGAATCTCATGATTTCGCCGTCGGACTTGCCGTTTGGATCGAAGTCAGCACCACCCTTGCCGCCGCCGATAGGCAGACCGGTCAGGGAATTCTTAAAGATCTGTTCAAAGCCCAGGAACTTGATAATGCTTGGACATACGTTTGGAGCGAATCTCAGGCCACCCTTGTAAGGTCCGATAGCACTGTTGAATTCGTATCTGTAGCCTCTGTTAACCTGAACAACACCGTTGTCGTCAACCCAAGGAACTCTGAAGCTGATGCCTCTTTCAGGTTCGATCAGTCTTTCGATCAGACCTGCTTTTACGTATTCAGGATGTGCTTCCAGAACCGGTTCGATAGAAGTTAAAACTTCTTCTACAGTCTGTAAAAATTCTGGTTCACCAGGGTTTTTCTGAGCGGCAATTTCAATATACTTTTCTACTAACTTAGCCATTTCCCATTCTCCTTTTCTGTTAAACAAATTTTAGCTTCAAGCCAGTCGTCTGGCTGGTTTTTCACACTTAAAATGTAACACTTGGAAAGTCGGTTGTCAACACCGTGTATACAATATTCCTGTGTATTTTTTATGGTACAAAACATCCTGAAACTGTGTCTTTTCAACGGTTTTGACGGTCTTGAAAATCTTTTCTGCGAGGCGGTCGGAAGATTAGTTTCAGGATCGGAAACGATATCTGCTTGATGCCGGTGGAAAACACTTGCAATAACCCGCTTTGCAGGGGTATAATAAAATATAATGCAAATTAAAGTGGTGCATTATGACATGACACCGCAGGACCAATGCAAAGAACAGGGAAAGGAGTAAATTATGGACAGTATACCGGTCGGGAAAAAAATGAATAATTCAGACCGAAAATTCAAAAAAAATAATATAAAGTCCGATTTTGCTCCGGAATTGAAAGTATACAGCTGACTCTTTTCAGCAGGATGCCTTTTCGTGGAGTAAAAGGATGGGCTGCGGAAGGAGGAGTGTCCAATGGACAAGAATTTACTGTTAAACCGTGATGAAGCTTTCGAAGAATCCATGGGGAAGATTTATCAGTGGTTTGAAGAAAAAATGTACTTCAAGATTAAGGATGAATTCCTGAAGTACAATGAGGCAGATATTGCAGAAATGTTCGAAGAATTTCTGTCCTATGATGATCTGCTGACCAGAGCCATCGTTGTTTACCGTCTGCTGCCGAAGTCCGTCATGGTAGACGTATTTGCATATCTGCCGTCTGATGACCAGCTGAAGATTGTAGAGCGTATTACTGATGCGGAACTGAACTACATCATCGGCGAAATGGACTTCGACGATAAGATTGACATTCTGGAAGAACTGCCGGCAACTCTGGTAAACCGGATTCTGGAAAATACACCGAAAACAGAACGTAAACTGATTAATACATTCCTGAACTACCCTGACGACTGCGCCGGCAGCATCATGACACCAGACTTTATCAGTCTCCAGAAAGAATGGACCGTGAAAGAAGCCATGGCCCATATCAAGGAAGTAGGGATGGATACGGAAACCATCTATACCTGTTATGTAAAGGATGGTGCCTATAAACTGGTGGGGATTGTCTCCCTGAGAACCCTGGTTATTGCACCGGACGAAGAACGTGTCATGAACCTGATGCATACGGATTTTGTCTGCGTACAGGTTAATGATGACCAGGAAGAAGTTTCCGAAGCATTTAAGAAATATGGCTTCATCGCCATGCCGGTAGTGGATAAGGAAGGCCGTCTGGTGGGTATTATCACCGTCGACGACATTCTGGAGGTCATTGAAGAAGAAAACACCGAGGACATCGAACGAATGGCCGGTATTATCGATATGGAGCAGTCTGACGAAGACTATCTGGATAAAAGTGTCTGGAAACACGCCAGAAACCGTCTGCCTTGGCTGCTGTTCATGATGTTTTCTGCCATGGTAACCGGTGCGGTGCTCAATGCTTTTGAAGAGCAGCTGTCCACCGTTATCGTGCTGGTTTCCTATATTCCGCTGCTGATGGGTACCGGCGGTAATACGGGTGCACAGGCATCCACCCTGATGATCCGAGGCCTTTCTCTGGGTGAGATTGAGCCGTGTCTGGAAGATGCAGGGAAGGTTCTCTGGAAGGAACTGCGGATCAGCCTCTGTGTAGGTGCGGTCCTCAGTACTGTAAACTTCCTGAAGATTCTGATTATCGACCAGCAGACACCGCTGGTAGCTCTTACCGTGTGCCTGTCTCTGATTCTGGTTATCATGTTCGCCAAAATGCTGGGCGGCATGGTGCCTCTGGCTGCAGAGAAGCTGGGTCTTGACCCGGCGCTCATGGCAAACCCTATTATTGCATCTTTAGTTGACCTGGCGTCCATGCTGGTATACCTGTGCATCGCCATGGTGATTCTGGGAATATAAAAATAAAATTTTGATATGAATACATGTATGATTACGCAGAATCTGGTCCAAACTATGATCAGAAAGCGAAAAAAGGAAATACATAAGGGCGACTGCGGACGGATTCTGCTGGTTGCCGGTTCCGAAGGAATGATGGGTGCAGCGGTTCTTACCTGCAGGGCAGCGCTTCGAAGCGGTGCAGGACTGGTGCAGCTGGCAGTTCCGAGGGAGTTATTTCCTGTAGCACAGGCTGCCGTTCCGGAAGCAACCTGCCGCACACGGAGCTTTCTGCCCGAGGACCTGTCACGTTACGACGCCGTGGCCGTAGGTCCCGGCCTTGGCACTGACAGGGAAAGCGTCGGAGCAGTAAGAACGATTCTGGAATTTTATCACGGGCCGCTGGTGCTTGACGCCGATGCCCTGAATATCATAGCAAATCCGGAAAACCAGCTTCTGGCACTTCTTCGGATCCGAAAGGGTGAGACTATTATCACTCCTCACATCGGAGAAGCACAGCGCCTGCTGGAGGCAGCAGACACGCGGGAAGGCGGCGAAGACGGAGCAAAATATTTTGCCCGGAGTGCAGCGGAACGTGAGACCATGGCGCAGGCCCTGGTGAAGCTGACCGGAGCCACTGTGGTGCTGAAAGGCATGGGGAGCCTTGTAGCCACAGAGGGAGAAAAAACATATACTAATACCACAGGAAACCCTGGAATGGCCACCGGAGGTTCCGGTGATGTGCTGACCGGCATTATCACAGGACTCTGGGGACAGAACCAGCCGCAGGAAGATGGTACGGACCGCAAGCTGACAGCCCATGAGGCGGCATGCTGCGGCGTATTTGTTCATGGACTGGCGGGGGACCTGGCGGCGGAGGAACTGGGTGAGTATGGACTCACAGCCGGGGATATCGCCGGGAAGACACCTCTTGCTTTGAAAAAAATTCTGGAAGGATAAGAGATTATTAAGGGAGTGTTGGACTTGATCGTGAAAAAGGGAGACCTGCTTTTTGCGGACCTGAGTCCTGTAGTAGGTTCCGAACAAGGGGGAGTAAGACCTGTACTTGTGGTGCAGAATGATGTTGGAAACAAATACAGCCCGACGATTATCGTGGCAGCCGTAACGTCACAGACTTCAAAGGCGAAGCTTCCGACGCATGTAGAGCTTGCAGCTACGCAGGGCGGTCTCAGCAAAAATTCCGTGGTTCTGCTGGAGCAGCTGAGAACCATCGACAAACAGAGATTAAAGGAGCGGATCGGCGCGCTCAATGAATGGCAGCTTCCGGTGGTAGACGAAGCACTGGGGGTCAGCCTGGGAATTGCAAATCTGCCGGAGAACCGTTAATTACCGGAAAGGAGGCCGTAAGGCTTCCTTCCCGAAAATTATATAATCAACACCGATCATATCTATATTGGAGGATGAAATGGAAACGAAACAGTACCAAGAGATTGCATCACGTGTCAGAGTTGGCATCGTAAAGGCAGTACATAGCGCAGGCTCCGGCCATCCGGGCGGATCTTTAAGTGCAGCTGATATCGTAACAGCTCTGTACTTTAAGGAAATGAATATCGATCCGGCGAATCCCAAGATGGAAGGCCGCGATAAATTCGTTCTGTCCAAGGGCCATGCGGCTCCTGTACAGTACGCGGCTCTGGCAGAAAGAGGCTACTTCCCTGTGGAAGATCTGCTGACTCTGCGTAAGATGGGAAGCAAGCTGCAGGGTCATCCAAACCGTGACAAGGTACCTGGAATTGAAATGTCTACAGGTTCCCTGGGTCAGGGCTTTTCCGTGTGTGTAGGAATGGCTCTGGCAAACAAGATGGACGGAAATCCTGGAAGAGTTTACACCCTGCTGGGTGACGGCGAACTGCAGGAAGGTCTGATCTGGGAAGCTGCTATGGCAGCAGGCCACTACAAGCTGGATAATCTGGTTGCCATCGTGGACTGGAACGGTCTGCAGATTGACGGCAACAACGACGACGTTATCACCGTTAAGCCAATCGACGAAAAGTTCGAAGCATTCGGCTTCAACGTAATCGTAATTGACGGTCACAATTTTGAAGAAATCTTTGCTGCATTTGACGCAGCACGTGCATGCAAGGGCAAGCCAACTGCTATTATTGCCAAGACTCACAAGGGCCAGGGCGTTTCCTTCATGGAAGATGTGGCAGGCTGGCACGGCAAGGCTCCAAGTGCAGATGAAGCACAGCAGGCAGTAGGAGAACTGGGAGGTGAATGGTAATGGCAGAAAAAATGGCAACAAGACAGGCCTACGGTAAGGTACTGGTAGAAATCGGTGCGGAAAATCCAAACCTGGTTGTTATGGACGCTGACCTTTCCAAGTCCACCATGACTGCCGAATTCAGCAAGGCATATCCTGAAAGATTCTTTAATATGGGTATTGCAGAACAGAACCTGTACGGTGCAGCAACCGGTCTGGCTCTGTCCGGTAAGGTTGTATGCGCTTCCACTTTCGCAATGTTTGCAGCAGGACGTGCATTCGAAATCATCCGTAACTCCATCGGCTACACCCATGCTAACGTAAAGGTTTGTGCAACTCACGCAGGTATCACTGTAGGTGAAGACGGTGCTTCTCACCAGACTTTCGAAGATCTGGCTCTCATGAGAACTATCCCAGGCATGACCGTAGTAAACCCTTCTGACGGCGTTTCTGCAAGAAAGCTGATGAAGCAGGTTGTGGACTTTGATGGTCCTGCATACGTTCGCCTGGGCCGTGCAGCAGTTCCTGTATGCTACGGTGAAGACGATGAAATCGTACTGGGCAAGGGCAACCAGGTTCGCGCAGGTAAGGACATTACTGTAATCGCGACCGGTATCATGGTAAACGAAGCTCTGATTGCAGCAGAAGAACTTGCTGCAGAAGGCATCGATGTACGCGTAATCGACATGCATACCATCAAGCCTTTAGATGAAGAAATCATCGTGAAGGCTGCTCAGGAAACCGGTGCTATCGTAACTGCAGAAGAACACTCCGTAATCGGCGGTCTGGGCAGTGCGGTAGCAGAAGTTGTAGTTAAGAAGTGCCCTGTAAAGATGGCAATGGTTGGCCAGCAGGATACTTTCGGTGAATCCGGTAAGCCTGATGAACTGAAGGAAAAGTACGGCATGACTGCAGCTGATATCGTAAAGGCAGTAAAGGGTCTGAGATAGTTTCCTGCAAAATATATAGATTCCGAGTAATCCGGAAGGCTGGACGTGTGATGAGTTCCCTGCTTTCCGGATTTTTTCTCAGTACAGGGAAATCTATTGACAATAGCAGAAAAAAGAATATAATATAGCTAACTTGTAAGTTAGTATATCACGAGTTAGTTATATGGAGGTGGCTATGTTTCTCGGCAGACAGGAAGAATTAAAAAGTATGAACCGCCGCTATGAAAAGGGCCGTTTTGAATGTGTTGTAATTTATGGTCGGCGGCGTGTAGGAAAGACATCATTAATTAAGGAATTCTGTAAGGAAAAACCCTCAATTTATTTTTCAGCAATCCGTGGAACTGCAGGTGACAATCTTGAAGAATTATCCAAAGCGATTCATGCGTATAAGTCGCCGGCAAGCAGCCATGCACCTGTTTATTCATCTTTTTCTGCGGCCTTTGATGAAATAGCAAGCCTGGGAAAAGAAGAGAGGCTGATATTTGTAATTGACGAATATCCGTATCTCGCATCGGCGGATGAATCGGTTTCCTCAAGACTTCAGCATATTATAGATCATGTATGGCAGCATGGGAACATTTTTCTTATATTATGCGGGTCTTCCATGAGCTTCATGGAAAATCAGGTTTTAGGGTATGAGAGCCCGCTGTATGGAAGAAGAACTGCGCAGTATAAAATTCAGGCCATGACATATAAAGAGATTGAGGTATTCAATCCGCAGCTGCAGTCTGACGAACAGGCGCTCCTTTATGGAATAACCGGGGGAATTCCTCACTACATTAATAAACTGGATGTGGGCAGAAGTATCGATGATGCTCTGCTGGAAAATGTGTTTGAACCATCCTCCTACCTGTTTGAAGAACCGGAGAATCTTCTGAAACAGGAATTGCGGGAACCTGCAGTATATAATTCAATCATTGCTGCTGTTGCTGCAGGTGCATCGAAATTAAACGAAATTGCAACGAAAGTAGGAATGGAGACAGGTGCATGCAGTAAATATCTAAATGTTCTTTTGAATCTGGGGATTTTAAAAAAAGAAACGCCTGTTATGGAAAAACAGGGACGGAAGACAATTTACGTGATTGAAGATAACTTTTTCAGATTCTGGTATTATTTTGTCGCGAAAAATATGTCCGCCATTTATTCCGGCCGTATTTATCAGATATATGATGGCACTGTTAAGAAGTATTTCTCAGATTATATGGGCCAGATATTTGAAAAAATGTGCAAGGAGTACCTGCTGAAGTATGCTCAGGACACAGAAATCCTGATTAAGGAAGTGGGGCAGTGGTGGGGAAACGACAAAACAGCACATAAAGAAATTCAGATTGATATCGTGGGAACTCCTGCAGAGGGCAAAGAATTTATTATTGGTTCCTGCAAATTTAAGAACGAAAAAATCGGTACAGATGAACTGGAGCTGCTGAAAAACTATTCTGAAGTATTCGGCTATGGAGAAAAATATTATTACTACATTTTTTCAAAAAGTGGTTTTACGGAAGGTTTAAAAGAAAAAGAAAAGAATGGAGAAGTGAAACTGATTTCTCTTGAAGAATTGTACCGGTAGAAGGTTCCTCAAAATGCCCTGTGATTTGTGTCAGCCGCAAACTGCAGGGCATTCTGTTTTATATGAATATTTTGACGGTTCCCGTATCATTGAGATGCACCAGAAGGGACAGGTGTTTTCTATTCTTTGCAGGATTCTTTCGGTCTATTCTGCCGGGCACGGACATAGAGTATAGGGAGTTTGGGCGGAAGAGGGGGAATTGATTATGAACGGAGAACGGCGGGGCAAAATATTTTCACGCAGAAATCTGACGAGGGCAGGGGCTGTGCTGCTGCTTCTTGGACTTCTGGGCGGAGGCGGATATATGCTTGCAGGCAGCGGAGCGCTGGATAAGGTGACCGGAGGCCGTCAGGTGGAATTTACGGTACTGAAGGATGAACAGATTCCGCAGGCCATTGTTACGGACGTAATCCCTCAGTACAGGGAACTGGAACGGGCTCTGGGATGTGTCATAGACGGAAAAGTTTATGTGCTGGCAACCAGAGGGGAAAAGCCTACGGCAGGCTTTGAAATTGCCATTGAAAAGATGAAGCTGGAAAAGACAGATAAGGGAACAAACCTTGTTGTCACAGCCCTGTTCACGGATCCTCCTGCAGGAGAGGCAGTGGCCCAGGTCATAACCTATCCATATCAGGTGGCGGAGACAGAGCTGACGGAGCTTCCGGATACCATTGAACTTAGGACGGTGTTTGAGTA
>JAFYNS010000167.1 GCA_017556505.1 Bacillota bacterium
CGCTGACGGCGGCCGCCGTCCAGTTCGTGAGGATATACATTGGCCAGACGAGGTGCCAGACCTACGGTTTCCATTAACTTAGCCACATGTTCCTTTTGCTCTGCTTTTGTTTTATGTACTTTAAACCACTTCAGCGGTTCTCCAATCAGTTCTTCTACTGTTTTACGAGGGTCAAGAGAGGAGAACGGGTCCTGGAAAATCATCTGCATCTCTTTTCGCATCATTCTCATTTCCTTCGCACTGAGCTTCGCGATGTCCTTACCTTCGAAAATAATCTGCCCATCAGTTGGTTCCAGCAGTCTGAGAATGGTTCTTCCTGTGGTAGACTTGCCGCATCCGGATTCACCTACCAGACCAAGTGTCTTACCAGCATCCAGGGTAAAGGAAATATCGTCTACCGCCTGAACGGTTCCCTTGCCGGTTTTGAAATATTTTTTAAGATGGTTGACTTCAAGTAAATGTTCACTCATACCGCCACCTCCTTATAATCTAAATTCAGGGTCTTCATAACGCCAGCATGCAGCGTAATGAGTATCACCGAAATAATGTTTCGGTGGAAGTCCCTGTTTACATTTTTCTGTGGCATACTTACAGCGCGGAGCAAAAGCACATCCCTCCGGCAGTTCCATCGGGTCAGGCATCAGGCCTGGAATCGGCTGCAGCATTTCACGGGTATCGTTAATCTTCGGCAGAGAATCGAAAAGTCCCTGTGTATAAGGATGCTTGGTATCTTTAAATACTTCCCTCAGTTCACCGTATTCAATAATACGCCCGGCATAGATTACGGCAACCTCATCACACATCTGTGCGATAATACCCAGGTCATGGGTAATCATAATCATGGACATATCAGACTTTTCTTTCAGCTGTTTCATTTCGCGGAGAACCTGTGCCTGGATGGTAACGTCCAGTGCGGTGGTTGGTTCGTCAGCGATCATCAGCTTAGGCTGGCATGCCAGTGCAATTGCGATAACTACACGCTGTTTCATACCGCCAGAGAACTGATGCGGATATTCCTTCGCTCTTTCAGGCGGAATGCCTACTACTTTCAGCATCTCCTGTGCCTTGGCGATAGAATCCGCCTTATTCAGGCCTTCATGAATTCTCAGAGTTTCTGCAATCTGATCACCAACAGTCATCAGTGGGTTCAGCGCTGTCATTGGATCCTGGAAAATCATGGATGCATGGTAACCTCTTACCATATCCATTTCCCCTTCTGTCAGAGTGAAGATATCCATACCATCCAGTATAATCTTACCGCTCTTAATGACGCCAGGAGGATCAGGAACTAGGCGGAGAATGGAAAGTGCAGTCGTTGTCTTACCGGAACCGGTTTCGCCTACCAGACCTACGGTCTTCCCTTTACGGACTACCAGGTCCAGATTGTTTACCGCCTTGGCAGTACCTTCCGCTGTTTCGTAGTAAACAGTCAAGTCCTCTACGCGTAAAACTTCATCATCATAATGTTTATCCATATTCTCCCCTCCTATTCTTTCAGTCTTGGGTCGAGTGCATCACGGAGACCATCGCCCAGCATGTTGAATGCAAGGATTACAAGCATGATACATAATCCAGGGAATAAGGTCAGGTATGGGTTATCCATCATATATGCACGGCCGCCGGAAAGCATTGCACCCCATTCCGGATCAGGCGGCTGAATGCCCAGTCCCAGGAAACTCAGTGCAGATGCATTAAGAATGCCGCTGGCCACCTTGATACTGAACTGTACGATAATGGTTGCGATACAATTCGGGATAATATGATAATAGATAATCTGCCAGTTTGATGCACCCTGGGCTCTGGCAGCTTCTACATACTCATTATTTCTTACGGTCAATACGGCCCCACGGATCATACGAACCTGGCCTGCCAATGCCCCTACAGCAAGGGCAACGACCAGAGTTACCACACTGCCGCCAAAAGCAGCCGTAATAACCAACGCCATCAGGAAGCTTGGAACACCATCCAGAATTTCCATGAGACGCATAATAATCATATCAACTTTACCGCCATAAAAGCCTGCGATGGAACCGATTACGATAGCACAGCACATCGCACAAGTTACAGTTAAAACCCCAATGAGCAGGGATACTCTTGCACCATAAATTAATCTTGCCAAAACATCACGGCCCAGTTCGTCAGTACCTAAGAAGTGATCTCCACCGGGAAGTGCGATTCGGTTATAAATATCCTGCCCCAGAACCTGGGTTTCATAATCGACAAGAAGAGGTGCAAAAAGGGCAATAAAAACGAAAATCACTGCGACAACCATACCGATAACCGCATTTTTGTTTTTACAGAAACGGGTGATAATATCCTGTTTCTTACTTATAGTTTTTCTGCCAGTAGTCTGACTGTTTTTTTCTTTCTTACTCATTATTTTTTGCCACCTCCTGTCAGACGAATTCGAGGGTCAATGACCGCATACAGAATATCCATGATCATATTTGAAACACAAATCATAATTGCAGTCATAATCAGGCATCCAATGGCAAGCGGTCTGTCCTGGGAGTTAATAGCATTTACGGTCAATCGTCCAACGCCCGGCCAGGAGAAAACAATTTCTGAGGTAGATGCACCTGCGAAGCAGTAACCAAAGTCCATACAGATAATTGTTACAACCGGAATCAGTGCATTACGTAAAGCATGACGTGTAATCGCTTTTTTATGTCCAACACCTTTCGCACGGGCTGTACGGATATAGTCCTGGCGAATTGTTTCCAGCATGGAGGAACGCATAATTCTCGTGATGTTTGCTGTCATA
>JAFYNS010000168.1 GCA_017556505.1 Bacillota bacterium
ATTATCAAATTCCTTTTCTCCAAGATATGCCACAGCACCGCGGGCGATGGCGTCAGACAGATATTCATCACGGAAGTTCAGTCCCTTACAGATGAACAGGGTTCCCGGCTTCACATCCAGGGAATTATAGGAAATATATTCGATTTTCTGGTCCAGAAGAGACTCGTCCAGTACCGTCATACGGTCAATCAGTCCCTGGCTGAACAGCAGGTCTATGTATTCTTTTAATGTCTTCTTTCTTCTTTCGCTCATTTCAGACTCCTGATTTTCTTAAATAATCATACTGACCGGCAGCAGATTTTGCTTTTAAATTACTGTCACCAGTCAATATAATATTTTACCACAAATCACGCTGGGAATACACCCATATTTCGAAAAAACTCGATTTACTTCAGTTCATTCAGTTCGGTGCAGACCTGTTCCCGCAGCTTTTCCACCTCCGCAAAATCCATATTCGGAATGTACATGGCCTCAACAGCTGCATGAATGGATTTCGCTTTTTCCAGACACCTGACCGCCCTGCCGAGAAGACTGTCATATTCTTCCTGCATCGCGGAAATAAGGCTGCGGTTTTCTTCCAGTTTTACGGAATCCATATAATCTTCCGCATCCATGAGTACCAGTTCCTGGCCTTCTCTGCAGATTTCCCATGGTTCCAGGTCATGGTACTTATTTACGGTGATAAATGCGGTTCCTGCTGCAGGAATCAGCAGATGCTCAATTTTTTCATCAGGACTCATGGCACAGTAGTATGCTTCAATATCCAATCCCCGGTAGATAGCTCCCTCAGAAAGAATCTCCATGAAACTGGCAGTAGAATATCCGGCTGGCGCGCTGATAATGTAAATTCGTTTCCATTTCCGTTCTTCCTCACTGTCTCTGCCCGGAATTCCTGTTAAAAGTGAATCCAGATAATGAACCGTTCCCGATGCTGTAATTGCACTGGCAAAAAATCTTTTTTTCTTTCCCGGCCGCAGGCTGATATCGTAATCTCTGAATTCCGTTTCCACAATGGATGCAATGGCACGATACAATTCACTGCATTCAGCCGATTCGTTATACAGTTCCTCCATACTCCGGCTGATGCTTTTCGCAGCACTGAGGTAATTATAGCAGATTCGGTACCATCTGGCCGTTTCTTCGCTGTAATCAATAATACGTGTTTTATTGACTGCAATTGCTTTTTCATCCCAATACTCACCCAGATTGATAATTTTATCCACCGCACCGGGACTGATGGGGTCTGTCATATGAGGGCTTGTAGCATCAATTAAAGCAGCTTTTTTTCCGTGGAGAACGATTCCGTCCAGCGAATTTTCATCCGCTGAACAATGAAGAAAATCCACATCCTCCCCTTTTCCGGCGAAGTCCTCGCCAATCCGGCGCAAAAATGTGGATTTTCCGGTACCCGGTCCTCCTTTAATGCAGATAATTCTGTTAGCTTCCCTCTGCCCCAAAATGTGACTGTAGTAGGAATAAAACCCTTTCGGCGTATTATTCCCAGGGAAATAATGTCTTTCAATGGACACCCTGTGTACCTCCTTTAACTTCAGATATCACATAATATGCCCGCCTAACGTGTTTTGCACCGGATTTCAAGGAAAAGAAAACCCCGCAAAGCATTACTTCACAGGGTTCGTGTCGGTCGTATGTGATTTATTCTTCCGGCAGCTTGAATTCTTCTGTTTCTGAAGGTTCTTCAATTTCCTTCGGTTCTTCGATAACCGGAACATCCACAATTACTTCTTCAGTTGGTTCCTGAGCTGGCATAACATCCACAGGATTTTCTTCCACGATGGTCAGATTATCAGTAGCCAGTTCGTAGAATACGGTGAATGCCATATTCATATATGCATTCAGGAAGAATACAGGAATTGCAAATACCAGATCCAGCAGTACGAACATAATACCGCTTACAGAAGCAAGCTGGGTGCTGAAGCAGAATGCAGGCAGCATCGCCAGTAAATTCCAGCCGATAAAGGACAGATACAGACAGAAATACTTCATCTTGTTTCCGTTCATAATTCTGGAACTTTCTGCAAGGCACTGACCGGCACTGTATTCCGGATGGTCAACCATTACATAAAATGCCTGGCTGTAGCGGAAGGATGCAATGATACCAGGAATAATTAAGAGTAATGACCAGAGGAACACACGGATTCCAGTCAGAACCATTAAAACCAGGGTCTTGCCGAAACAGCTGAAGCCTTCCAGAAGTGTCGTCTGATCGATCTTCTGATAACGGAAGAAGTCCAGCAGGAACTTGGACAGAGCCCAGGAAAGAGGACCGCCAACTACTGCAACATAAATGGAGCTGCCGTAGTAAATGGACTGTTCGATCGTCTGACCATCTCCCAGCGGAAGAGACTGCTGACTTACAAAAAACAGGTCCAGTACATTGGCAACACCTGTATTGATCAGATAATACAGCCCCATGAAAAGTGCAATCTGCAGCCAGCATCCTTCCATGGCCACGCGTGCCACTTCACGGATCTTCGCAGATGGCATTGTAATTACTTTTGTCTGCATATTTCATAATCTCCTTTTTTACAAAATACATTAAATTATATTATACATAATTACAGCGATTAATTCAAGCTAAACAGCAGATAAATATGTTCTCCATTCACTGTTAAATTTATGTCATTCTGTTGCCATTTTCTTTTATAAATGTTACAATTTAATTAGTGAAATTTGGCCCTTAAGTTGGTATCCCCTTCTTTCGAGGCAAATGGTGTTAGAAAGGAAAGATCAAGATGTATCAGACAATCAAGTATGAAGTAAAGAACAATATCGGTTATGTAACCATTAACAGACCAGAGGCACTGAATGCCCTGAATAAAACTGTTCTGGAAGAACTGTTTGATGTTTTCCAGAGAATCGACGAAGACGATGCGGTAAGAGCTGTTATCCTTACCGGCGAAGGCAGATCCTTCGTAGCAGGTGCAGATATCGCACAGATGAGCACCCTGTCTGTAGTAGAAGGACGTTCTTTCGGTATCTATGGTCAGAAAGTTATGCACTTCATGGAAAAGATCGAAAAGCCAATCATCGCTGCAGTAAACGGTTTCGCACTGGGCGGCGGATGTGAACTGTCCATGGCATGTGACATCAGAATCGCTTCCACCAAGGCGAAGTTCGGTCAGCCTGAAGTAGGTCTGGGCATTACTCCTGGCTTCGGCGGCACACAGAGACTGTCCAAGCTGGTTGGTAAAGGCATGGCAAAATATCTGGTGCTGTCTGCTGAAACCATCAATGCAGAAGAAGCTCTGCGTATCGGTCTGGTAGAAAGAGTTGTAGAACCGGAATCTCTGATGGAAACTGCTGAAAAGCTGGCAGCAACCATCGCATCCAAGGCTCCTATCGCTGTTGCAATGGCTAAGACCTGCATCAACAAGGGTGACCACGTAGACCTGCACACCGGCTGCAGCCTGGAAGCGGAAGCCTTCGGTGCCTGCTTCGGTACCGAAGACCAGAAAGAAGGCATGCGTGCATTCCTCGAAAAGAGACCTGCAGAATTCAAGAACAGATAATATACCACTGATAAAGGACGAAGCGGCAAAACGCCAAAACGCCAAAACGGCAAAACGGCAAGGGATTTCTCCCCTGCCGTTTTTTCATTGACATTGACATTAAAAGCAATCGTGAAGATTGTATCCATATATCACAATATTACACCGCAGAGCACTCCATATCTCTAATTTAGCACCATTTGGA
>JAFYNS010000169.1 GCA_017556505.1 Bacillota bacterium
GGTGTAAAGCCTGAGGTGGAAGTTTTCGACATCGGTATGATTCACGAAGCAGCATGGTTCCTGAAGAATGGGTATCTGAAAGAACCGGTACATTTCCAGTTCTGCATGGGATGTGCCGGCGGTATTCCTGCAACCATCGAAAATGTAATCCTGATGAAGAACGCTTTAAAGGAAGCCGTTCCGAATTCTACCTGGAGTGCTTTTGGAGTAGGCAAAGGTGCTATGGAAGTTATGTACGCATCCATTGCAGCCGGAGGCAACATCCGTGTGGGTATGGAGGATAACGTAGTTTATAAGAAAGGCGAATTAGCAGAAAGCAATATGCAGCTGATTGCGCGTGCACGCCGCGTTATCGAAGAGTTTGGTTATGAAGTAGCAACTCCTGACGAAGCCCGTCAGATTTTAGGATTAAAGTAAGTATAATCTTCCTCACATGACTACATATATAGTAAAGGACTGTTTTTTCAGGAAACAGTCCTTTATTATATTACTGTAAACTCTCAGCGAGGCTTGTCCTCTGATAAAATAAGGAGAATAATCGTTTCAATTGGTGGAAAACTTGCCATATAGGACCTTTTATGGTAAACTGTATAAGTTGTTTTAAGGAGGTTGCAGTATGATGGAAAAATCAAAGCTGCTGAAAATTGTGGCTGTCCTCTGCGGGATTGCAGTCTGCGGGATTGTTATCGCAGGTTTTGTCATGCCGAAGGAAGTCAGAGTATATGTGGATGATTCCATAGAAGTACAGGAAACGATATATGAAACTACAGAGCGTACGGTCGGGGGATTTCTGAAGGCACATCAGATTGACTTCGAAGAGGGAACGGACTGGATTGATCTGAAACTGGATGCAGATATTGAGGACGGTATGGAGATTCATATCACCAAAGCCTTCAATATCAGCCTGACAGTGGGCGGAGAAAGAATGGATGTGAAGACTTTGCCGTATACGGTGGAGGAACTGCTGCGGACAGAAAGTGTTCAGCTGAAACGATATGATATCGTGGAACCGGCCATGAATACCCAGCTGAAGCCGGGTGATGAAGTAACTGTGAAGCGGGTCACCAAGGCGAGCGAAAGTGAAACAGAAACGGTGAAGTTTAAGACCGTTTATCAGGCGGACAGCTCCATGACCATCGGGGATACTGCGGTGACCCAGAAGGGACGAAGCGGTGAAATCGAAAAAACTTATCTGGTCACCTATACAGACGGCAAGGAAACGGACCGGGAACTGGTGGAAACAGAAACCCTGAAAAAGAAAAAAGATAAAATCATCAGTTACGGCACGAAGATTGCCTTTGGAAAGCCGGAAGGGCTGAAGTATGTAAAGAAGTACGATAAGGTTCGTGCAGTGTCCTACTATTTCAGCGGCAATCCGAGAGGGTCCTACGGTCTGCCGTGTGAGTTTGGGACGGTGGCGGTGGATCCAAAACTGATTCCTCTGGGTTCGCTGCTCTATATCGAGGGGTATGGCTATGCCATCGCCAACGATGTAGGCAGTGCCATCAAAGGAAAAACCGTAGACCTGTACATGGAAAAGTACGAGCAGTGTCTCCTCTGGGGCGCACGCTGGACTACTGTCTACGTAATAGAAGAAGCATAAAAAAACAGTCATACTGCATTCCTTACTTGTCCTCGGCGTGAGCCTGTGGAATCGTAAGTCACACAGTATGACTGTTTTTTATGTTTGATCCTTATCGAAATGTTTTTTTAACGTAAATGTTTGTCAATCAGATCGATGAATGTGTCTACATACTCGTCTTTTGCGAAGATGGCACGGGCTGCTGTAGCTCCGCCGCCGCCTTTTCCGCCGTAGATGGAGGCGTTTTCCTTAACCAGTTTGCCGCAGTCCGGTTTGCCGCCGGAGCAGAGGAGAACGGTGTGGCTCGGACGGTGAACCAGGAAGAGCACCTTCGGAATGGCATTAAAGAGTTCTTTTGCCAGATTCAGCAGGTCATCCACCGTCAGCACCTCGTAATCGAAGGAAAGGTTCTTTGGCGTGCGGCCTTCGCTGCGGGCTGCAAGCTTGTCATCCTCAATAGCCTGACGGATTCTGTCCGCTTCTGACAGAATCACACGGCGGCGGAGTATGCCAAGCTGCTGGCGGGCCTCATTGTTCTTATCCTGCTGCGCCTGGTATTTTTTCAGCAGGTCATGGGTGCCGGCGGAAAGCTTTGTGCCCAGCTCATCCAGAACATCATACTGATCCTGGTACTTCAGGAAGGCACGGCGTCCTGCTTCCAGGTAAATGCGGAACATTCCTTTATTGGTTTCGCATTTGTAAATTTTAATCATGCCCACTTCAGCCGCAGTGGCAGGATGGGTACCACAGCAGGCAACACAGTCATCAGGGCCGCCCGGTGCATTCAGATCGCCCACACAGACGATGGAAATGTCTTCATCGAAGGCCAGTGCCTTTCTGAGGTGCATTGCCTCTGCTTCTGCACGCGTCTCAAAACGGAAGGTCTGAACCGGTGCTGCAGACCAGATGACCTGGTTTGCCAGCAGTTCCACATGACGGCACATGTCCCATGTTACCTTATCATAATCTGAATCGCCTTCCAGGCTGATATCGATGGTCATATAGTCCTCGCCCATATGGAAGCCCCGGTTCACACCGCCGTATTCCCGGGCAAAGATTCCACTGATGATGTGTTCGCCCAAGTGACGCTGCATATTATCAAAACGGTGATCCCAGTTCAGAACCTGCGTTACTTCCTGGTCAGAACCTGCTTCCGGCAGCTTTTCCGCAGGACAGTCCACCAGATGGTATACTGCATCGTCCTTTTCCTGCACATCCAGTACGTTGAATCCTGCGATGGTTCCGCGGTCACAGCTCTGTCCTCCTCCTTCCGGGAAAAAGAGGGAACGGTCCAGGGTGATCAGGGTACCCTTTTTCACAGCCTCTTTGGTCAGAATCCGGCCGCAGGCTTCTTTCAGATATACGTTTTCTCTATATAATCGGATTGTACTCATTACATCCTCCTTGTACTTTTCTGCTATCATCATACCACAAACCGGCTAAAATGCCAAACCCCTGCATAGATTAATTTCGTGGAGGTGGCAGCATGAAACAATCTTTCAAAATATACATTACCGGGATCCTCGGCTTTGCCCTCAGCCTTGTGGCATGTATGGGCTTTATGACCGCATCGGTTCCGGTGACTCAGACGGTTCCGGCAGACAAAATACCCGTGATCGTCATTGACGCCGGGCATGGAGGTTTTGATGGTGGGGCAGAGGCAGCAGACGGAACCCAGGAAAAGGATATCAACCTGGCCATAGCGGAGAAGCTGGCAGCAGAAGCGGAGAAGTATCAGGTGGAAATTATCATGACCCGGGATGGGGACTACGGACTCTATGGGGCAGACAGCGTGGAGAAAAAGAGGGATGATTTGACAGCCAGGAAAAAAATCATGGAGGAATCGGGTGCAGAGCTGGTTGTTTCCATCCATCTGAACAGTTATCCACAGGATACGTCCGTATACGGCGCACAGGTTTTTTATGCAGAGGGCGAACAGGCGGGAACAGATGTGCACACCGCACGTGAAATTGCGGAAATTGTTCAGAATGCTTTGGAAACAAGCCTTCCTGACGGCAGGGAACGAGTGGCTATGAAAAAGAACGATGTTCTGCTGATGAAGAATCCGCCCTGCAGATTTATACTTGTGGAATGTGGATTTTTGTCCTGCCCAGGGGAGGCAGAACTTCTGAAAACCGCAGAATATCAAGGAAAAACAGCTGCTGCGGTGTGGAAGGGCATCAATGAAATTTTATGCCTTCCGGTGAAAAATCAATTACCTGTTACTGACAGTGCGAACAAATAGGATAACCTGCGAATAAAATTCATAAAGGGATGTGGATAACTTTAGGATAACTTTCTTTGCGATTGCCATTGACACCAGTGTTTCCAATGGGTTTGGGCATATGTGAAATCCACATAAGATTGTGGAATGAATTGTATACAATTTAGAGGGGCTATGTGGATAGGAACCGAAAATGCTGAAATTTCAAGGCTTTCCGCACTGTTAAAACTTGTTTGCCGGGAGGGCGAACAGAACGGATAATTACAGAATTCATCAAATTTTTTCTTTTTTTCACATTCTCACCATTGCATCAACAAGGGACTTTGGTATATCATTAGAGAAGAATTGAAACAACCGAAAGGAAACAAAAGATGATTAACGGATTTTATTACAGCTATGGCACCCCAATGATGAATTACGTGAATTCCGCACTGGTAACCGGAATTGCTGCTACCGTAGCAGCAGTGCTGGGTGTGGTTCTTTACTATACTTTTTTCAGAAAATCCAATGAGGGAAGATTCTATGGATTCAAGGAAAAACTGTATAATCTGATGACATTTAACCGGTTTTATGCAGAAGATATGCTGAAGTTCCTGTACATCATCCTGACATGTGCAGTGACTGCGGCAGGTATCGCGCAGATTGTGCTGGGCTCCTTTGTAGCAGGCATTACCATTCTGGTGGTGGCAAACCTGGCGATCCGCCTTGGATTTGAGCTGGTGATGATGTTCATCATGCTCTGCAGAAAGACTGTATCCATGGATAGAAAACTGGGCCGCATCGCTGAATACTATGATGATGGATACGGTGAGTTCGGCGGCTTCGGAGGAAGAGAAATGACCCGTGAAGAATGGGAAGCAATGGACCCGTTCGAATCTCCTGAAGAGTATGATGACTGCGGCGGAGACTGCGGAAGCTGCGGCGGAGACTGCGGAAGCTTCGAAGAGGCAGAAGTAGAAACCATTATCAACAGCATTAAGCGTGAAGACGAAAAGTAAAGTATTAAAAATTCATAAAAGCAGGCTGAATTTCAGCCTGCTTTTGTAACTTTTTGTCCAGAAAGAATGAGTTATTAATGTAATCAAATTTACTGAAAGCGAGGCGGCAATAAATGAAGAGTATTTTTAAAAAAGTGCTTGCAGTGTTTACAGCATTGACACTCATGCTTCCGGCCACCGGTATCGGTTTTGCAGAAGAGGCGGGGGAAATTCCTTTGAGCTCTGCAGATATCGTCCTGGAAAGCGGAAAAACGTATACCATTTCCAATGCAGATGAATTATATAATTTTGCGGAAATCGTAAATCAGGCAACTGGACTCACAGGGGACGGTGCAATCGTAAAGCTGAAGAACGATATTACCTTAAATGAAGGCACATTCAGTGCGGATACAACCGGAGGTTCCTGCACACCTCTGTATAATGGAGAAGCGGCAGCTGCAGCCGACGGCATCAGGACCTGGACTCCAATCGGAACCATGAATGGTGGAATGTTCTGCGGAACCTTCGAAGGCCAGAACAAAACCATTTCCGGTCTGTATGTGAATGCTCCATCCGGAGAACCGGCGGGATTATTCGGCAACTGCGGAGGTATTATACACAGCGTACGTCTGACTAATTCCTATATCTCCGGCCCGTGTGCAGGCGGTATTGTGGGTGTGCAGTACGGCAAACTGATTTATGACAGTTCCAGTACGGCAATTGTAAATGGAGAATATGTATCCGGAGGTATTGCAGGATTTCTTACATCCAGAAAGACTGAGGAATATAAGGTAAATCTTGCATCCCTGCAGGAATGCCGAAATGCAGGCCGTGTCTACGGCAGCAATGCAGGTGCGCTGGCAGGAGGAACCACGGAAAGTTCAAACAGACTGAGAGACTGCACAGACAGTGGGTTCGTAAATGATGTGGAAAATTCATCGGTTATGATGGGCAGTGACGATTTTACGGATATCTTTGATAAATATTATATGAGCGGTACTGGTGCAGACCAGAACGGATATATTTATTACAGGGGCGCAGAGGCTGAACTGAACAAGCAGGCGACAACCGCAGCGGGTAATTTATATATTAAACATTATGCGAATGAGTATGTTTATCTGCCTAAGGGATGCAGTGCTGTCTATGATATTACTCCGGCGGCATTCTGCACAATTACCAGTATCGATGGAGGTACAGCTTCCGTTACTGCCATGGGAAACAACCGGTATCTGGTGAAATCCACCGGGGATGATGTAGCGATTAAAGTAAACTTCAAAGCACAGTATTTCAACTGTGATATTGATACCATCAATGGTAAGTACTGTGACGTGGATGAAACAGGAATCAATGTATATAAGGTAACGCCAAAAGACGGATACTACATCGAAAAGGTAATCATTAATGGTGTATCTGCGGGAAGCATAAGCGAAATCCGCATTACAGAAGATTCGAAGGTTGAAATCTATATGGCCAGAAACGGCCAGACCTGGGAAGAAACGCAGGAAAGCGACAGAGCAGAAAGCACAGTGAAAGCAAATGCGAAAATTATCGCAGGAATCGAAGCCACAACAATCAAGGCATCTACTGCGAAAACTTCTACAGGGAAAATCAAAATCAAATGGACCAAGTCTGCAGGCTATAAAGTAGACTATTACGAAGTATACCGTTCCACCAGCAAGAGCAAGGTGACGAATGGCAAGGCCTTCTTCACGACAAAGACTGGCAGTGCCAAATCTTATACCAATTCCAAATCTCTGAAAAAGGGAACCAGATACTACTATAAAGTTCGTGGTGTCCGCGTGGTTGATGGTGTGAAGTATTATACCAAATGGTCCAATCTGGCATACAGAAAAGCAACGAAAACTTTTAAATAGGAAAACCTTATGAAAAAAGGACTTCCGTTCTGATTATTGAACGGAAGTCCTTTTTTATAATGATGATTACTGATTGTCGTCCGGATCCTCCTCGTCATACATGTCTTTGGCAACAAGCATGGCGAAGTCGCTGAAATCTTCGAAACCGCTGCCGATGAATTCATCCAGCACCGGCTCGTCGAACTGGTATTTACCAACCAGCTCCGCGAAGGCAATGTGATCTGAATGGCAGAAGTCCCATTCCAGAGCACGGATTCCTTCCTGACTGTAGGAGGTAATGATAATCTGACCGCTGTCAGATACATAGTAGGTTCCCAGCACATCATCGTTCAGAAGGTAAGTCTGCCGGCAGACGTGGTTGTTATTCGGGTGGAACATCATGAACAGGCGTCCATTGTCATGAGTATTGATCATGGCCTTCTGTGACAGCACCGTAGAGTTGCGGTCAAATGGCGGAGCGTTTTCGTAGAAATCGAAAACCGTCACATATTCCGGACGGGCCAGCTGCATGACAGCCTCCGTCTGGGAGATTTTGAAGGATGATACCTTCTCGAATTTCACAATCCGCAGATTGTCCAGAGTCACCTGAGTGATGACGATATAGAAGTTCCGGTCGTACTCAATGAGGGATTCGCAGAGCCAGGATGTGTGGGTCTGGAACGTACCAAAATCCTTATCGTCATCGGTGGCGTAATAGCCGGTATTGGAACCGTCTTCGCCCGGTGCCGGGTCGATGGAGTTGCGGAACAGAGTTGCCGCCTTATGTTCCGGGAAGATATTGGTACGGACGTAATTTTTGGTGAGGAACTTGGCAGCACCGAAGTCTTTGCCGAAAATACGCATCAGGAAATAGGTGATGACCTGGTACGGGGAGTAGAGAAGCGGACACTGTTTAGACATGAGCACGTATTCTTCCGTGCGGTCCAGTTCTTCCTTCGGATAGAGGAGGAAACGGTATTCCTGGTAATCTTCCGGAAGAGGCAGATTCATGCGCCGGTTCAGATCCACATACTGCTGCACCATGTAGCGTGCTTCCTTTTCGGACAGATTGATCTGCTTGCCGCCCAGTCCGCCCAGCAAAGCATTTTCCACATCGCGCAGTTCATCAAGCCCGGTGCCGTCGTCGCCGGTCAGGACGCTTTTATAGGTGTCGAAACCGTATTCTTCCGCATCGAAGTAGAACAGCTGGTGGAAGTGGGTCAGGGTTTCATTATCCGGCAGCAGCCAGTGAATGTACACGCCCACCACCCCCATGAGGCGGGTGTCGGTAATATAGGAAGATACGAAAATCTTCCGGCTTTCAGAAGCCTTTTCGGAAAGTCCTCCGCGGATGACGCTGAAGACCGGTTTGTTTGTATCGTTTGGAGCCAATGCTGAATTCTCCTTTTTAGTCAATAATGAACCATTTGGTTTACAGTATAGTATATACCGAATAGAGAAAAAAGGCAAGAAAAGGGCTTGAAATTCGTTCAGTGCCGTGATAGAATAGTTGTGTTAAAAATGAATAGAGGTTTTATGTTCTTCAGATGCGGTTTGAATGCCCATGCTGAAGCTAAGATGGAAGCAGGTGAAAGTCCTGCACGGTCCCGCCACTGTAAGGAAGGAGCGCTGTCCATAATGCCACTGCGGTAAGCTGTAAGGCCCCGTGGGAAGGCGGACAGGGTGTTGAGTTCCAAGTCAGGAGACATGCATAAGGCTATTTGGTAATCAAGGATGTCGGTGAAACGTCCGGGGATTTTTTTATTGCAAAAAACAGCGAAAACGGGCTGCGGTCAGAGAAATCTGACTGCAGCCTTTTTGTTTTTCTCAGGAGGAAATATGACAGAAGAAAAGCAGACTCAGACAGAAAAGCTGGCCCGCGATCTGAGAAAGAAGAAAATCCGAAAATATGTGCTTATCGCACTGGCTTTGGCAGCAGCCATCTACGGAATCTCTATTTTCAGTATTGAACAACCCGATGCCAAGCTGCCGGATGGTCAGGGAAACCTGCCGACAGCAGAGCAGGAACAGGAAAGTCAGCCGCAGGAGCCGGCAGATAAACCTACTGCCCAAGAGGCAGCGGTGGATAACTCCGAAAACCCTATGGCATCCAATAAGGGCAATGTGAGCCTGAAACCGAAGGAGTCCAAACCGGTGACCGTAACTCTGGAAATCCGCTGCGACACCCTGTCACAGAACATGGATTATCTGGAAACACCGGCTCTGGAAGACTGGATTCCGGAAGACGGAGTGATTCTGGCACGGACGGAATACAAGGGAACCACGGATAATACTGTATTCGATGCGCTGAACACACTTTGCCGGAACAACGATATCCACATGGAATTCAGCTTCACACCGATCTATGAATCCAACTACATCGAAGGCATCGGCTACCTGTACGAGTTCGACGGCGGACCAGCCAGTGGATGGATGTATAAGGTCAATGACTGGTTCCCAAACTACGGATGCTCGTCCTACTATCTCAGCGACGGGGATGAAATCGTCTGGTGCTACACCTGCCGGGGCTACGGTGCCGATGTGGGCGATGACACCATGAACGGACTGACGGAGGTGAAAGAAGATGAATAAACGAAGACAGAAATTGATTTCCCTGCTGCTGTCAGCGGTACTGATGATTACCCTGGTGTGCGGAAACATCGGAAGTGCAGCGGCAGCAACTCAGAAAGAAATCACATCGGTATTTAACGATACGGCAGATTACCTGTATAAGACGGTAAATTCACCGGTCTGCGACAGCATCGGAGGGGACTGGGTTCTCTACGGACTGTCCCTGGCAGATTATAAGATGTCCGATGCCTACGTGGCAAAATACGTAAAAGCAGTGGAGGCAGCCCTGGCGGAAGGCTACCGCGGACAGAAGGGGATTCTCCATGACAGAAAGTATACCGAATACGCTCGTGTAATCGTTACCTACGGTCAGCTGGGACTAAATCCGTCCAAAGTGGGCGGTGTCAACCTGCTGGAATTCCTGGGAGACCTGGATGCAGTGGTATGGCAGGGCATCAACGGCCCAATCTGGGCACTGCAGGCTCTGGATTCCGGGGATTTTGATATCCCTTCCATGAAGGGCAAGACCAGCAAGTTTGCATCCACAGCCGGTGAACCGGTTAAAAATGTAACCACACGGCAAAAACTGATTAACTGTATTCTGGACAGCCAGCTGGCCGACGGCGGCTGGGCCTTATCCGGATCCAAGGCAGACCCTGACATGACCGGCATGGCACTGGCAGCACTGGCACCATACCAGTCACAGAAAAAGGTAAAATCGGCAATAGACGATGGGATTGAATGCCTGTCCAAACTGCAGCATAAGGACGGTACTTACAGCACCTTCGGTGATAAGACTGCCGAAAGCTGTGCACAGGTAATCCGCGGTCTGGTACGCTGCGGCATCAATCCGAATACAGACAAGCGGTTTAAGAAGAATGGAAACTCCGTGGTGGACGGACTCTTCAGCTTCTACGATTCCAAGGTACACGGCTTCCGCCATGTCAACGAAGCCGGCGGCGGATATGAAGCTGTGGTAGATCAGATGGCTACCGAACAGGCCTTCTACGCACTGGCTGAATACAAGGCAAACGTACCGGACAAGGCATCCATCAGCAAAGCCTCCAAATCCGGAAGCGACGCAGTTAAGGTGTCCTGGAAAAAAGCCGCAGTGGCTTCCGGCTATCAGGTGGTGATTGCCACTGATTCCGGCTTCTCCAAGAACGTGAAGAAGACCACTGTGAAAGGACAGAGCAGCCTGTCCAGGAAAGTAACCGAACTGAAGGTCGGAAAGACCTACTACGTGAAAGTCCGTGCCTATAAGACGGTAAACGGAAAGAAAATTTACGGCGCATACAGTGCGGCGAAGAAAGTGAAATTATAGTTTTCCATAAATTTTAGCTCTTTTCATCTTTTTGTGGACTGCGGACCGGGTGAGCACCGGCCCGACAGCCCACTCCCAAATTATATGTTAATGCAACAGAAAGGAAAAATATGAAACAGGAACGATTTACGAAATTAATGTCCATGCTTCTGGTATTCATGATGCTGTTTACCATGATGCCGGGGATGGCGTTTGCGGATAATACGGTTGTCCTGGTAAGCAGCGCAAGTGATTTGCCGACTGAAATACCAGCAGGCGCAACATATGAATTAACTGCCGATATTACACTTTCAAGCGGCCAGCAGATTGAAACACTGGCAGGGATACTGGATGGTAAGGGATATACCATTACACTGGCGGATAAGCCACTGGCAAATAATGTGAGCGGAACCATTCAGAATCTGGGTGTTTTGGGGAGCCAAACACTGAGTGGAAGTGCGACAACAGGAAGTATTGCCAATACGTTAACTGGTACTATTCAAAATTGCTTTTCTAAAGTTAATATAACAGGAGCGGACTTTACAGACATTGGCTGTATTGTAGGAAAAATGAATAATGCTATTGTTCGTAACAGTTATTATTTAGGTGAAGCCACAACTGGTAAGTATGGTTCTGTAGGGGCAATCTCATGTTATGCAACAAGTGGTACTAACTTGATTTCTGATTGTTATCATAAATCCGGCGATCTGGTAGTATATAGCAATTCAGGATTAACTAAAACAAATACTGCTAAAAAAACTGATACCGAGTTTGCATCAGCAAACATCGTTATACTGCTTAACAACGATATTGCTGCAACAGGTTACATTTGGGAACTTAAGGAGGGTTCATCGCATCCAACATTAGTCATTGGTGAAATAACCGAAGAAGTAGATAAGACTGGCTTGAAAGCAGCAATTGACAGTGCAGAACAGTTAGTTGAAGCAGATTATACTCCTGAAAGCTGGCAGTCATTTAAAACCGTATTGGCCAACGCAAAGACAGTTTATGGTGATAATGATGCAACGAAATCTGAAGTTAACACAGCTACCAGTGAGCTTGAAGCTGCGATAAATAACCTGGAAAAGAAAAAACCACTGATCCCTGTTGCCGTACCGGCTGGTGTAACTCCAATCGAAGTAGACAGTGTGGGCGATCTGGATACAATTGGAAACGGTGCGGGTAATTACTATATTTTAACACAGGATGTAACAATTACCTCCAGTGACTGGTATATGCCGTTTGATGATTTTGATGGTATCTTTGATGGCAACGGCCATACAATTACGTTCGACGGTCAGCGTTATTCTGGACTGTTTAAAAACGTGGGAACAAACGGTGTGGTGCAGAATGTACATTTTGCTGGAACGCTGGCAGGTGATTTCGGCGCCTGCGGAACAGAAATCAAAGGTGCAGTTATAAACTGTTATTCTGAAGTAACAGGTGATAATGCCAGCGGTTTCGCAAAGCGGCTGAACGGCGGCGTCCTGTCTAACTGTTATTCTGTAAGCACCGCTGCAGACGGTGTGATTATCGAACAGACAGAGGATGCAAACGGAAATCCTTACACAGGAAAATTAAATAATGTATACTGGCTGAATTCTCTGACGCAACCTGTAGATTTAAGCAAGCTCACTGTAAGCGGAGGCGGCGCCATGGCTGAAGCTGACATGAAGACTCTGGATTTTGTGAAGAGTCTGAATGACAACAGAGGTACATACGGTACAGCGTGGGGTCAGAGCAGCAATGGATATCCATACTTCGGTGAGAATCAGGAATATAAGCCTGAGGAAGAAGATGCTTTGCCGGCAAACAAGACTGCTATTGCATTTACTCCAAACGGTGGTACTGCAGAAGTCATTGCAGATCAGGCTCTCTCTGTTGATACAAATACTGCGGACGCATTCAAGGTTGCCGGGGTCTTCTCACTTCCAGACTATGAAGGAGAAGGCGTAGAATGGAGCAGCAGTGATACAGATATCGCGGCTTTCAACATTGAAACCGGGGAATTCTACGTATACAAAGAAGGCAGCGTAGTAATTACAGCAACAGCAGGCGGTGAAATTCAGGCATCTGTAAAGGTTACGGTTTTCACTTCTGTAATTGAAAAAATACAGTTATCCCTGACGGCATCTAATCATTCTGCGGTCACAATTGAGGATGGAAAAGCAACTGTACAGGGTTCTGACTACACCACCATTGGTGTTAAGGCGAAATATGAGGGCGAAGAAGAATTTACAGATATTTCTTCCAGTGCATTCAATTTCAGTGTAACAGAAAATGCAGGTATCGTTTCCATGATGAGCGATTCCAATGGTTTCAAATTCAAAGAACCGGGAACTGCGACAGTAACCGTGACTGCCAAGAGCAATGAGACTGTGACCGCCTCCGTAGAGGTGACTTCTGCGTATGTGGCTGTGGAATCTGTGGTACCGGCTATTTCCGGACGGACTGTAATTCACGAACGAAATGGCAGCAGTGACGGCGGTCTGGATTTCGTATCCATACCAAATAGCGTGACCGTTACTCCGGCCAATGCAAGCTTTGCAGATAACTTTACCATTACCAGCGGAGATGAATCGGTAGCCACATATTCCTACAGTCTGCCGGTTGGTTACGTTCCGCATAAGGCAGGTACCGTGACATTTACCGCTGAAATTGATGATAACGGCACGAAGAAGAAAGGAACTTCAGAAGTAACCTTTGTATATAAGAATCCGCTGAAGAGCGTTTCTGCAGAAAATAATAATCTTACAGTTAAAACAAACGAAAAGATTTCTGCAGGCCTGATTTTCGAAGGAACCTCAGAAATTGAAAAGTTCATTACAGAAACCGGCATGAGCTGGTCCTTCGATAAAGAAGGCATCATTTCCATCACAAGAGGAAGTGCAGAATTTATTGAAGGGAACTATGTATTAAGCACCGAATACACAATCCGTGGTTTACAGGAAGGTACGGTTACCGTTACTGGTACTCCGCTGGATACAACCGGAGGCGCTGAGGCTGTAACATTCCAGGTAACTGTAACCGCTGGTGCTGCTGAAACTCCGGCTGACAATGAAGCTCTGACTGCAGCAGGTATCGAAAACGCAGTAAAATATCTGCAGACACTGGATGCGGACAGCATGGCGGTGTATGGCGGCGAATGGTACTATTTCACACTGGCCAGAGCGGGATATGCTTTGGATGCAGATAATGTGGAAGCATACCTGACAGCACTGGAAAAGGCATATACGACTGACCTTGAAAATGATAAAGAGGATAAACTGAAGCCGACCACACTGGCAAGAGTAATCCTCGCAATGGAAGCAACCGGTGCGGATGCAACCCGTTTGGGTGATGTAAATCTGGTAGAACTGTTATATAACAGCGAAACCATTTCTGCAGGCGGAAATGAAGCAATGTGGGCACTCATTGCACTGGATTCCTGTGATTTTGAAATCCCTGAAGATGCTGAATGGACAAGGGATTCTCTGAAAGCGGAAATTCTGAAGTACAAGGCCAAGGATGGAAGCTTCTCCTGGTCCACCCAGAATGCAGCAACCGGAGGTATTGATGATACTGCAATGGCAATCCAGGCACTGGCACCATATTACAGTGAAAGCGACATCAGAGCAGCTGTGGACGGAAGCCTGGCTTATCTGAAGGCAAAGCTGGACAATGACTGCAAATACGACTCGTCCGAAGCCACTGCGCAGGCAATCATCGCATTAACGGAACTTGGAAAGGACCCTGTGGCTGAAGATGGTTTCGCAAAGAGTGTGGCCAGAACACTGATTACAGGTCTGACCATGTATGAAGCTGAAAACGGTGGTTTCAAACATCTGCTTGCAGATAATAGGGCAAATAATATGGCGACCTACCAGGCAATGCAGGCATTTGAGGCGTACAGACGTTATGTGAATGAAGACAATGCGCTTTTTGATCTGACCGATGTAAACCTGAGAGATACTCTGGAAAAGAGAATTGCAGAAGCCGGTAAGCTGAAAGAAGCAGATTATGAAGCTGCGTTATGGGCTGAGCTGGTAAGTGCAAAATCTGTGGCAGAATCTGTTCTGGCAAATGACCAGGCAACTGATGAACAGCTGAAGGAAGCTGAGAACAATCTGGCCAAGGCGATTTTGGCACTTCGTGAATCCGTGAAAGATCCGGATGGCGGCGATACACCGGTTATACCACCTGCGGGAGATGAATATGTATATCTGACCGTAGCAAATCCAACTGGGGGATATCATATTTACAATAAGCAGTTTGCACTGAAATCCGGAGCGACAGCACTTTCCCTGCTGCAGGAAACAGATCTGAATGTAGAAGTCAGATACTATGCGGCATATGGAAGCTCCTATGTTGTATCCATTAATGGTGTCGGTGAATTTGATATGGGTGCACAGAGCGGATGGATGTACAAGGCAAATGGTTCTGCTCCTGAATTCGGTGCATCATCCTACGTTATGAAGGCAGGAGATAAGATTGAATGGCTCTATACCAGAAATCTGGGTACAGATATCGGTGCTGGCAGAATAGAAAAACCTGAAGTATCTACTGGTACAGCAGCTGGTTCTGTTCCAGGGGAAACCATAACAACCACAACCACTCCAACCGAAGTAACTGTTTCAGGAACCATCGCAACGGCAACAATCACTAAAGAAAACGCAACTGAAACCATCAAGCAGGCAACAGAAAACAAGTCTGCTGAAATCGTGGTTCAGGTAACGGAGGCTGACACCAAGGGTGCAGCAACTGTAAAGGTTCAGCTGGATACAACGACTGTAAAGGACATTGTAAACAAGACACAGGCAGCTCTCGCAGTGAAGACTGAAAATACAGTTGTAACTCTCGACAGAGAAACCCTGAAGACTGTAGCAGCAGAAGCTGCAGGAAGCACCGTAACTCTGGAAATTGCAGTAGTGAAAGCTCCAACTGCAGCTCACAAGGAAGCAGCCGGTGAAAACGGCCACGTAATTCAGCTGGTAATCAAGTCCGGCGACAAGGTTATTTCCCTGTTCAACGAAGGCAAGGCTACTGTAACCGTTGAAATTCCTAAGAAGCTGGAAGGCAA
>JAFYNS010000170.1 GCA_017556505.1 Bacillota bacterium
ATATCTGGACTTCCCCGGTGTATTCTGTTGAATCGTCATTTAACGATCTGATTGTATCCTGGAATTCCTGCACTCCCGCCGGAAGCTGGGTTGAAATTTTCGCCCGGGCATACCTGCCGGAATATGACGGTTGGACCGACTCCAAAGGACGCAACTTAAGCGGATGGAGTGACTGGATTACCTGGGGCCGATGGAGCCCGCTGATTGCCAGAAACTGCCCGCATCAGCAGGACTCTCACGAGAGAAAAGACAGCACGGAAACCAACGGCTGGGTCTATTCCTACTCCATGTACGGAGCCGGTGACAGCTCCCTCAATGTGCGCGGCAGTCTGACTGCATCTGCCTTCCAGCTGAAAGCGGTACTCCACGCAGAAGAAGACTGTCTGCAGCCGCCTGCCCTCCGCCTCCTGGCCGCAACCTGGAAGAACACTCTGGATCCGGACTGGCAGAAGACATGCACCTATCCGGAAGAACCGTGCCAGCCTGCAGAGACCGTCCTTCTGGACACCCCTGCCATCAGCCAGATGTCCCGCGATCCGGACTATGCGAACCAGATCTGCTCTGCCACCTGCATCGCTATGGTGCTTGACGGCCGGGGCGAAGATATTTTGCCGGAAGATGTGACACTGATGAATTACGACTACGGGTTCGGAGGCAACGGAAACTGGAGTTACAGCTGTGCGGCCGCCGGTGATTACGGCTATGAAAGCTACGTATCTTATTCCAGTTTCGAGGCGATCCGTCAGGAACTGACAAAAGGCTATACCGTCACCCTTTCTGTGAAATACAGCAATAAAACCGGCGACACACTGCCTTACCTTACCCACGGTCCATGCCGTACACCGGGCCATCTGATTACCATCATCGGCTATTACTTCAACGAGGCACTGGGCGAGTACGTATATTACAGCAATGACCCTGCTGCCTCCTGTGACACGGAAACCGCCCGCAGAGAATACCGCCAATCCGAGCTGGATAGGTGCTGGTACCGCCGTGCTGCGTATTTTGTGCACGACCGGTATTCCGGTGCAGAAAATACTGCCCGAACCTATATCCCTGCAAAACTTGTCCCTGCCGGCGATCACCCGGATCCTTGGGTCCTGGTGGCAGACGGACGTCAGATCCGCATTCCGGCTGATTTCCTGAAGGGCCGCAGAGAGGAGTTCGGAAGTCACGGCACCATCTGCTGGTTTGTCGAAGATGAGCTTGTGGAGCTGCCTGCAGGCTGCCGCAGAGTTACCGCCAACCATACGTTCCGCTATGACGGTTTCACTATTACACCGGATGGATACCTGACTTTCGAAAAGGACCAGCTGACTCGTCTGCTGCAGGAAGGCCGGAAAGTGACCCTTTATGTAATCAATAACAGCGGCACCATGTGGACCGCCCAGTGCAGCCTGTAACCTTTTCATGGAAGCAAGGTATCGTCTCCAAACAGTATTTCCTGACAGATTATCATAATAAAAGGTGATATCAAAATTGACATCACCTTTTTATTATACAAAGTTTTACGCAAAACGTGCATATTTATTCCTTGTTTTATTGATTTTCTGATACTTGAATACATTGCAGGTACGCCTTTTTACGTTTTTTCACATAAATGGAGTACGAGAAAACTGTATTGCACCATGTTAAAGACTTTCCCCACATCATTAGGCCACAATTTTGACCCATAAGCCTGGGTCCGAATCCAATCAGGGACAGATTTCTAATGAATTCCTATGCATAAGGCGAATATAATAGGTCTTCCGTACGCCAAATGAGAGAAAAGCAAGGATTTGGAGTACATGGGGCAATGTTTATTTGCGCCAGCACTCTGTTCCGGGCTAGTTGTGAATATACTTGATGTTTACATGTTCTGTAGCGAAGGAGTACAGCAGGTTCATGTAATAAACAGTGAATGTCATCACATCGCCCACCTTCCAGTCCTTCGGGCTGTCGGTGATATCAAACAGAGTGTGGTCGCTGCTGTTTCCGATGAATTCAATGCCTTCGTCCAGCGGATGGAGAGTGGCTGCACTGCTGATATCCTGGCTGCCAATGGCCAGAATCGCTCTGCGGCGTACACCCTTATCTTCCACCTTGATTTCCTGACCGGCCCAGTTCTTACCGCTGCTGCCTACAGGAGACGGTTTGTCCTGAATTTCCACGATTTCCGCAGTCAGTGTAAAAGTGTTTTCGCACATGCCATCCAGTGTTACACCACGGATTTCTCTCATGGTACGAGGGTTGGCGATGAAACCACCCACTCTGATATGGTTGATTCCTTCCGGAAGTTCAATGCCCTTAGCCAGCAGTGTCATGTCAATGGAGCTGCCGCCGGAGACGATGTCCAGTTTTCTGCCAATCAGCCCTTCGATTTTTCTGGCACCTTCAGCCAGCAGTGTCAGGTTGTCCACATTCGGCAGAATGCCGGATACACAGGCGAAGGAAGTTCCGATGCCCTTCAGAGTCAGGTTTTCCATGTCGTTTTCCACCATCAGTGCCAGCTCACAAACCTTGTCCAGATCCACGATACCTTCTCTTCTTTCAGCCACGTCGTACATCAGGATTACGCCGTGATTTACGCCCTGCTTCTTCGCTGCAGCATTCAGCTTACGCAGGGTGCTTTCTTCGGAGTTCAGGCTGATGTCGCAGTACTTTACCACATCTGTGACTTCGCTGTGCATCGGAATTCTTACCAGCAAAGTAGTAACTTCCGGCATCTTCTGCTTGATTTTCTTCAGGGATACGGTTCTGGATGATGCGATTTCGCTGCATCCGCCTTCGTGATAGGCCTTCACGATTTCCATGTCACCGTCGGAGAACTTGATTACGCCAGCTACATTGATACCGCGCTCCGCACAGAAGCTGCAGAGAGTCTTCGCATTGTTCTTCACGTTGTCCACGTTTACTTCCAGTACAGGGTACTTCTTATATTTTTTCATTGAAACAGGCTCCTTTCGCTGCTTAAAAATCTTTATTTATTTCTTTCATTACGGCCGGTCCGGCAGCCTGGTCAGCCCCAGTTCCTTCTTCAGGCGGAAGTGATATACTCCCAGCAGGATGAACATGCAGGAGAACCAGGATACGTAGTAAGCGATTACGATGGCCATAAGGGAATGCATCAGCGGGAATGTGATGGATACGGTTGCCACACGGAGCAGGCACATGCACAGCATCATAACTGCCGAACCTACCAGAGGTCTTCCCAGCCCATTAAAGAAACCGGTATAGGTATTGATGACTGCCAGTGTGAAGTAGAACGGCACCATATAGTATGCCATCTGTCTGCAGTACTCCAGAATTGCTTCTGTAGGATCGAAGATCATGACAATCGGTCTGTACAGCAGAATAACCACTGCACCCAGAATCAGAACAGATCCCACACTTAACTTTGTTACAATCTTTCTGCCTGCTTCCACACGGTCCAGTCTGCGGGCACCGTAGTTCTGTCCCGTAAATGTGGTCACAGCCATACGGAAGCTCATTACCGGCATGATGACATAACCGTCGATTTTACCGAAAATACTCCAGGCAGCAATAGCGTCGGTCCCCAGCTGGTTCAGATTTCCCTGCAGAACCATATTGGAAAGGCTCATGGTCAGAGACTGAATGCCAATCGGTACACCATAGCGGATAATCGTGGTCAGCAGATAGCGGCTTCGGTCCAAGCGTTCCGGACTGCCGTCTCCTTCCGGAGATTTCAGGAGTCCATCGGCAAAGATTTTGCGGAGTACCAGAACTGCTGCAACCAGAGTGGCCAGGGTGGTCGCAATAGCCGCACCTTCTACGCCCATTCCAAATCCTCCGATAAAAAGCAGGTCCAGCACCAGATTCAGAACACAGGTCACTGCCAGATAGCAGAACGGCGACGTGGAGTTCCCCAGTGCCTGCAGCACGGAAGTCCCCATATTGTATACCAGCAGCGGAATGAAGCTGAGGAAATATATCTTCAGATACAGGGATGCCATGTCGAATATATCTTCTGTGGCATGCAGAAGTGTGAGAATCCAGTCACATATCAGGATGGACACAGCAGCCAGGCCAACGGACAAGACCGCTGACATAACAAGCGACAGCCGGATGGTCTTTCGTACTCTCTTCATCCTGCCGGCTCCATAGGCGTTGGAAATTACAATAGATGCCCCCGTTGCCAGACCCATAAACAGGCCGATCATCATCATGATAAAGGAGCCCCCTACGCCTACCGCTGCGATGGATTTTCCGCCATCGTCGATGCAGCGCCCTACAATAATCATGTCAATCAGGTTATAGGACTGCTGCAGCAGGTTGCTGATCAGCAGAGGAATGGAGAAACGTATTATATGCTTCGTAATATTGCCTTCTGTCATCAGCTGGTTGTCGTTTTTGAACAGTTTCATTCAATCACTTCTTTCTAATTACACAGTTACAGATAATATGAGCTAAGCAACAGAGCAGATACCGGCAGTGTAGCCATGGCCATCAGCGTGGTCAGAGCAACACCTTCCGCTGCCAGAACAGAATTCTTACCCTCCATGCTGGAGATAGTTACTACAGACACAGATACAGGGAAGGTGGCTCCGAACACCAGGGCGATTTTCAGACTATCCGCAATCGGCAGCCAGTTGACCATCAGAAACGTCAGCAGCGGCACGGAGAGCATTTTCACAAAGCTCATCACAACCAGCCGTTTATTCCCCAGGACCTGACGGAAATTGCTGTTGCCAAGCTGCATGCCTACCACCAGCATGGAAACAGGTGTAGTGGCACTGCCCACCAGTTCCACTGCGTTAAAAACAACTTCCGGCAGGCGGATACCCAGAACCAGAAGCACCACGCTGAGCACGGTTGACATGGTACAGGTATTCACCAGAGCCTTTGCCATACCTTTCAGATCAGACACGCGCGGGCTGCCATAGTTGACTTGAATCACACCGGCAGAATACACATAGACAATCAGCATAATCTGGAAGATTACCATATAAAACAGGATTTCATCGCCGAAGATGGCATAGGTCACAGGAAAACCGATGAATCCGTTGTTCACAGTGGTAAACATGATCATATACACCCCTGCGTCCTGATTCGCTGGGATTTTCATGATTTTCACCACATAAATCCATGCAATAATATAAAAAACAAGAAAAAAGAGTCCGCCGCCAAGAAACATCAGTACGGTATTGGTCATCAGCGACGGATCCATTTCCTGTCCCAGCATGGAGCTGATAATCAGGCACGGACAGGTCACCAGCATAACCATATCTACCAGATATTTGTTGGCCTCATTAGGCAGAATACCTCTGCGGTTGGCCACAAAACCCATGGCGATGATAAAGAAAATAGGAAGTATGTTGTTTACAATCACAGCCATAGCATCTGTCCTCCCTGCACATCTTTTTGCATATACAGCATACCAATTCTGCTCTGTTTCCGTCAAGAGGGGAAATCATCAAAACTCCATCTTCTGCATAATATCCATAAAGATTTTCATCTGCGGTGTAAGCAGTTTGTCCCGGTGGTACACCAGCTGACTCCATACCGGTTCCGCCTCCATTTCACACGGAATCACTGCGAGCTGGCCGTCCTTTATATGCTTTTCGATGATAAACTGCGGAAAATATGCCACTCCCGCTTCGCTTGCCACCAGTTTGATCAGTACATCGGTATTGGCCATTTCCAGCACCGGCCGCAGTTCCAGCTCTTCTTTCGCCACCTCTTCCTCCAGGCAGCGGCGGTAGCTCTTGCCTTTTTCCGTCAGCAGCAGCGGCTGTGAGAGAATTTCTGTCAGCGACACTGCCCCCTGACTGGTCAGAGGATTGTCGGCCGCAGCTACAAAATATGCCTTTTCTTCTTTTTCCGTTACTTTTATCCATTCATCCCGGTACTGACGCACATCCAGGAAATAGATCAGATCCACTTCATTCTTCTGAGCCATATCAAACAGGGCTTCATTGAATCCGGTCCTCACCACCACTTCAATCTGTGGACAATAGCGGCGGAACTCCTGCAGTACTGCAGGCAGACGGTTGGAACAGAGGGAATCCACGGTACCGATGCGAAGAAAGCCCTTCGCCTGCTGCGTCCCCTTCATGGAGGATTCCAGCTGTTCCACTGCATGGAGAATTTCCCGTGCCTGGTGCCGGAAGGCCAGTCCCTGCTCCGTCAGCCGGATGTTCTTCCCGATTCGTTCAAACAGCAAAACATCCAGTTCCTGCTCCAGCTGCTGAATCTGTACCGTTACGGTAGACTGGGAGTAGCCCAGTTCCTCTGCAGCTTTCGTAAAATTCTGCAGTTCTGCAACCCTTAAAAAGGTCTTCATGTTCCGAAATTCCATAGGCCCTCCCATCTATTTTTTTAATCGCATTTATTAAAACTATGAATTTTACTAATTATACTTTTTATGTTAGTATATCAACCATAGAAAGTCAATATGAAAATTTACTTAGCAAATTACCCATAAACAAATAAACACCCATAAGAAAAGCACCCGCAGCCGTGAGGCTCCGGGTGTTTTTCTGTGTATTAACCGATTTGCTGACTTTTCTTATATTCTTCTGCCCGCTTGCGGTACTCTTCTCCCGCACTTGTGGCTGAGCGCAGCGCCTCTTCCGTCACCTCCGACTTGACGCGGGCCGGAGAGCCTATGATAAGAGAGTTTGGCGGGAAGATTTTGCCGGGGGTTACAAGGGCACCGGCACCCACGATGCTGTTTTCACCGATGACAGCATCATCCATGACGATTGCTCCCATGCCAATCAGACAGTTGTCCCCGATGGTACAGCTGTGCAGGACCACATTATGTCCCACCGTCACATTTTCGCCCACGGTCATGCCGCTGTAACGGTTGCAGTGAAGGGTGGAGTTATCCTGAATGTTGGAACCTCTGCCGATATGAATCGGCTGGTTGTCGCCGCGGAGAACCGCACCGAACCAGATGGAAGCCCCTTCTTCAATGGTCACATCACCGATAACGGTGGAGTTTGGTGCCAGCCAGGCAGACTCTGCAATCTGCGGTTTTTTTCCTTTGTATTCGATTATCATTTTTATGTGCTCCTAGTTCGTATTCATTGCAGTAATAAATTCTTCCGGAGACATGACCGGAACCGGTGAGTTTTTGTAATCTTTAAAGTTCCTCGTTACGATACAATCTGCACTGATCCGTTTCGCAGTTTCCATCATAACTGCATCCTCAAAATCCGAAACATCAGAAATTAATGCTCTTTTACAGTCAGAAGCAGCAGTATCCGATAATGCGAAAATTTCAAGCAATCCGTTTAAAACTTCTTTCGTCCGCCTGGAATCATGAGTACAGCGATGATGTAAATAAAATACATCCGTTACAGCCTTCGCAGTGATAATTCCCACAAACTCATCTTCTGCTGCGGCTATAAAAATTCTCTCGGCTGTCTTCCAAAAGGGCTCCCGTTTCTGCAATGCATCTATAACCACGCAAGTATCAATTATAGCCTTTGTCATATCTCTTTAAGCCTTTCTTCCATTGCTTCCTCATAAGAAACCGTATCCGGTATCGATCCTATAAGGGATTTTGCAATTTTCACGCGATCGATGTTTGGGTTGGACAATTTTGCAACCACCTTTCCATTTTTCGTAATATAAATGTCTTCAAATTCAGCAAGCTGCAGATATTTTCCCAGATTTGCTTTTAATTCTGTGGCTGTAATAGACATGCAAATCCCCTGCCTTTCCTTAGTTATCGTACATTTATTATACTCATTTTCGTACGATTTTGTCAATAAATCGTACGGCCCGAGTCATTGTTTACATATATTGTAAGCCTTTTTCCTTTTTCTGTCAATTTCGAAGAATGTCGAAACCTGTCGACTACCTTTTTATTTTTTTATATATCACACATCCCAGGTACACCAGGCCGCAGTAGCCGATGACCGGATAAAACATGCCGATTAAGTCGCTGAAGGACAGCAGCCCCAGCAGGAAGGTTCCAAGAGCAATTCCCACTGCCAGGAAGCGGTCTTTCTTCGGGTCTCCCAGTGAAAATTTGGTGCACACTGTCCACATCATGGCTGAGCAGGCCGAGAAAATACCCAGAACCAGGAAGAGGGAGAACACCGCGCCAAGCAGCCAGCTGATTTTCTTCGCCAGATACAGGTTTGGAATGGCCAGTGCTGCCGTTTCGCCGCCGTTTAGCAAAATCCCCGTATTAATCACCGCTATTGCTCCCATCAGCAGCACCGCTCCCAAAATAGCTCCAACCCGCGCTTCCTTCACACTGGCTGTGGTCTTACCCAGCTGGGTGTAGTAAACACTGCCGCAGAGGAAGTTGTAGGACACATAGAGGATTGCACTGATGAGCCAGTGGGCGGAGGACCGTGACTGAGCCAGTGCCTCTTCACAGGCTCCGATCTGACTGAAGTTTCCCATGTCACGGATTACGGTAATCCCGCCAACCAGCAGACAAAAAGCAATAATGGATGGTCCGATGAAGGACAGCACCTTCACCAGCCGATTAAATCCGATAAAGTAGGATAGGAGAATCATAACTGCCATGATGGCAGCCCCCACATAATGGTTCACTCCGTAATATTCAGATAAAGTGGCACCGGAGCCGGAAATCAGCACTGCCATGACCGGTATCAGTGTCACCGGAATCAGCCAGGAATAGAAAGTTCCCAGCTTCGGTCCGCAGTAGTAGCGGAACTGCTCGAAGCCCTCTTCATCAGCGTTTTTTCGGCCTGTAGTCAGCAGCATGGTGCCTACAGCCAGGAAGCCCACCAGATTAATAGCGATGATGGCGTAGCTGGCGTATCCGTAACTTGTAAAGAACTGCAGCACTTCCTGCCCCGTAGCAAAACCGGATCCGATGACCCAGGCTACAAAGCCTCCGGCACAGCGCAGTACGCCGCTCAGACTGCAGCTGCCTCCTTCATATTTATCTGTCAGATGATTCATTATACATGACACACTCCTTCTTTTTACTCTTTCCTTATTATACTGAATTGCGAGG
>JAFYNS010000171.1 GCA_017556505.1 Bacillota bacterium
ATTAGATTCTTCGGAAGAAAGGAATTTAACTAGATAAGCGATTTCCTCTGCTTCTGCGCCACGTCCCATTGGAATCGTATCAAAATATTTCTGCTTCACGTTGTCTGGCAAAATGGAAGTCATTTCTGTCATAGTAAAACCTGGGGAAATTGCATTTACATTAATCTTATACCGAGCCAGCTCCAATGCGAGGGTCTTCGTCAACCCAATTATACCTGCTTTAGATGCGGAATAATTTGCTTGACCAAACTGACCATGTGCGGAAGCTGATGCAAGGTTGACAATTTTTCCACTGCCTGCGGCAATCAGGTGTGGTGTGACCGCTTTGCACATATTGAAAGTTCCGGTCAGATTCACATTAATGACAGCCTGCCACTGCTCAGCAGTCATTTTTTTAAAAGATGTATCTTTAGTGATTCCTGCATTATTGACCAGAATATTGATTGGTCCGTCTGAGGCAATAAGATTGATTGCAGTTGTAATTTCTTCTAAATTAGTAATATCACCTTTTACAAGTCTGCAGTTATCAGCAGTACCACCGACTTCAGCATAATAAGCATCTTCTGCTGGGAATTTCATGTCCAAAACGAAGACCTTGCAACCGTTTTTAAGAAATTCTTTTACAATGGCCTTGCCAATTCCCTGGCCGCCACCAGTAATAATTGCTGTTTTATTCTTTAACATATTTTACCTCCTATACCATTTCGATAATTACTGTAGTTCCCATACCGCCACCGGCACATAAAGATGCCAGACCGTATTTACCACCACGCCGTTTCAGTTCATGAATCAGAGATACTACCAGACGGCAGCCACTGGCTCCTACTGGGTGTCCAAGAGAGATTCCGGAACCATTTACGTTCAGTTTTTCTTCATCAATTTTTAAAGTTTTTGCACATGCAATACACTGTGCGGCGAAAGCTTCATTGATTTCAAACAGATCCATATCTTCAATGGCCAGCCCAGCTTTTTCCAGTGCCTTTTCAGACGCACTGATTGGGCCAATCCCCATCACTTCGGGACGTACCCCAGTAGTAGCTACAGATACAATTCGTGCTAGAATTGGCAACCCCAGTTCTTTCGCCAGTTCTTCTTCCACCAGCAGTACGCCGGAAGCTGCATCATTCATTCCTGATGCGTTGCCTGCAGTCACTGTACCCCCATCTTTAAAGGTTGGCTTCAGTTTTGCCAGCTTTTCCAGACTTGCATCACGCTTTGGATATTCGTCTGTATCATAAGTTGTATCACCTTTTCTTCCAGGAATAGTAACTGGAATGATTTCTTCTTTAAATTTTCCGGCATCAATGGCTGCGACTGCTCTCTGCTGAGACCGCAGTGAGTAAGCATCCATTTCTTCACGGGTTACATTATACTCTTCAGCCACATTTTCTGCGGTAATGCCCATTCCGGGACCCACGCCGAGATTGGTCAGGGAATCCCACATGGAATCACGAAGATCCATATGACCATATTTTTTTCCATAGCGGGCATCAAAAACCATGTGTGGCGCTGTACTCATGCTATCTGCACCACCTGCCATAATGCAGACTGCCTCTCCCGCCTTAATCTGGTAGTATCCCATCTGAATGGAAGACATGGAAGAAGTACAGTTTCTATGAATTGTAATGCCAGGAACAGTCACCGGAAGTCCAGCTTTCACTGCCGCTACTCTTGCTAAATTGTTCTCTTTGTATGTCCGCTGATAATTGCATCCCCAGATGACATCATCAATCAGTTCGGGATTAATGCCGGAGCGTTCTACCAACGCTTGCATTACAGGAATAGAAAGTTCTGAAGCAGTCAGAGTTTTAAACTGACCGCCAATAGTACCGATAGGTGTTCTTGCTGCTGCTGCAATAACTACATTTTTCATATTTTTTCTCCTTTAATTATTTTATTGAATTATTCTTTTTGATTGTAATCATAAAAACCTTTGCCAGATTTGTGCCCATACCATCCCTTTTCATACAAGAATGATATACATGAGGCTGGTAAATCTTCAACATTTCCTGTCGATTTAAAGTTCTCCATATATACCTGATATTCTAAATCAATACCTGTTAAATCTAGCGTTTCGAATGGCCCCATTGGATGTCCCAAAGCACCCTTGACTGCTTTATCTATTTCCTGTGGCGATGCAATTCCGATATCGGTTAAGTAACAAGCTTCTCTTGTTATTGCTCTGAATATACGGTTTACGATGGAACCATATATTTCTTGTTCAACTATAATTGGCGTTTTATTGATTGATCTGACAAAATGAAGAATCGTGTTAAATGTTTCATCCGATACGTGAGGTCCTTTTACTACTTCAACTACATCCATTTTTAGTACAGGATTGAAGAAATGCATATTGATTACTTTTGAAGGATCTTTTACAACATTGCAAAATAGGGAGCTGACAATATAAGAACTGTTGCTTGCAATAATACAATGTGTAGGAATGTGGTTATCAATTTTCCGTAACACATCCTTTTTGGCAGAAAGGGTATCGGAAACTGCCTCTATAATTAAATCGGAATCTTTTATTGAAGATTCGAGATTATCTGAAAAAGATAAATTTTGTTTCCTTTGAAGGAACTCTTCAATAGGTAGTGGTCCATATAGACACTGTTTTTGATACCATGAATTGCAGTACGATTTTGCACGCTTTAGTGATTCAAAATTAACATCATAGCAGATAACCTTATAGCCATGATTTACTGCAGCGATGGCAATTTGTGTTCCCATTAGACCTACTCCAATTACAGTAATTTGTTTTATCATGGCTTTTCTCCTTTGTTGTGAATTATGTTGACAACAAAATAAAAGAAGCAAAAAACATGCCAGCCATAATAAAACATAGAAGTGGAGTTTGAGGATTGAAAAACAAGTCGATTAAAAAGAAAAGAAGAAAAATCTCTCGCAAAAATTGTCAATATATTGACAGTGTGACAATTTGAAATGACTATTTTCTCGGAAAAACAGCAGAAAATACAATTTTTCAATGATTTTTAGAGAAAATAGTTTTGGCATAGAAATTGCTCTTTTAAAAAGGCAAAAGAAAGGAGGAATAAAAAATGAGAAACAGCAATTGGGTGGATTATTATAATTCACGTTGTGTTACAGTTGATGAAGCAGTAGCCGTGATTAAATCTGGAGACTTAATTATAGATGGTCATGGATGTGGAAGATCGGAGATATTCGGTCCGGCACTGGTACAACGAGCTGATGAACTGAAAAATGTAACATTATGTACAGGTTTTAATATGGGCAACTCTTTACATGTGGATCCGCAGTATGAAGGTGTCTTTCATCATAAATCGCTTTTCAATATTGCTCCGACACGTCAAGCACAGTGGGAAGGCCGCGCATCTTTTGTTCCAATTCATTTTTCACAGCAGGAGAGAGCAATTGCTGCTTGGCAGCCGGATGTTCTTTTTACACAGGTGACACCACCGAATGAAGATGGATATGTAAGTATGGGTATTAGCGTTGACTTTACTAGAGCAACATTGGATGTAGCTAAAACTGTAATTGCACAGGTAAATAGCAATATGCCGTGGGTTGGTGGAGATGCTTTAGTGCATGTTAGCGAAATTGATTACTTCGTACAAGAAGACACATTACTTCCGGAGATTCCAGAAGCAACTAAAATATCTGATATTGATCGTGCAATTGCTCATAATATCGCCTCAATTATTCAGGACGGTGACACACTGCAGGTAGGTGTTGGTGCAGTACCAGACACTGTATTGTCTTTGCTGGACAGCCATAAGCATCTGGGAATTCATACTGAACTTGGGACTACTGGTATCATGAATCTGATGAAGAAGGGTGTAATTGACAATTCTCAAAAAACCTTGGATGCCGGAAAAGTTGTGTGTACACTCATGGGAGGAACTAGAGAGTTCTATGATTATGTAAATCATAATCCTAATTTCGAGATGAGAAAATCTTCATATGTTTTGAACCCTTGCGTTATTGCACAGCAGAAAAATATGGTTGCGATGAATTCTGCAATCGAAATTGACCTTTATGGTCAAATCTGTGCAGAAATGATTGGAGGTAAGCAGTTCAGCGGTATTGGTGGACAGCTTGATTTCCTGCGTGGTGCAATGATGTCAGAAGGAGGAAAATCTATTATTTGTCTGCCATCTACAGCTGCAAAAGGTACTGTATCCAGAATTGTAGCATCATTGTCAGCCGGATCTGTTGTAACGGATGGAAGATGTGATGTTATGTATGTAGTTACAGAATATGGTATTGCAAATCTTTGGGCAAAAGATAATGATGAAAGAGCAAAACAGCTGATTGAAATTGCTCATCCAAACTTCAGAGAACAATTGGAAGAGGACTTCTACAATAAGATTCATAAAGTTGTTTAATCAATTATGTTAGGCTATTATAAAAATTAGAATATAGCAAATTATTTTTCTGAACATAAGGAGGAAGAAAGATGAAAAAGTTATTAAGTATCGTATTAGTACTGGCAATGATTTTCTCAATGGCAGCGTGTGGCAGTGAGAAGCCTGCTGCAGATGGTGGCGACGAATTAAAGCCGGTGAAGCTGACTATCGGTAACGTAGCAGTTGGTGAAGACCAGCCTTATAACCATGTACTGCAGTATGCGCAGGAATATCTGACTGAGGCAGGCAGTACTGTATCCCTGGATATGCAGACTGCAGGCGTATTAGGTGGTGAAAGAGAATTAGTTGAACAGACTATCGCAGGTACTATTCCAATGTGCCAGATTGCAGACATGTCTCTGTCCAGCTTTATTCCAGAAGCCGCATTCGTAACCTTCCCTGGCCTGATGCCTGACTATGATGCAGTAAAAGAACTGTATGTAAACGGTTGGGTTGGCGAAAACTTAAACAATCTGGTAGCTGAAAAAGGAATGAAGCTGCTGGGTGTTTCTGACAACGGCTTCAGATGGATTACCAACAGCAAGCATGAGGTAGTAGAGCCTGAAGATTTAACTGATCTGCTGGTTCGTGTACCAGAATCCGATATTATGCTGGACTTCTGGGCAGCTATGGGCGCGCAGACTACTCCAATTGCATGGGGTGAACTGGCAACTGCTCTGCAGCAGGGTGTAGTAGACGGTCAGGAAGTATGTCCTATGACTTTCGCACAGTATGGTTTCCAGGAATACAATCAGTATGGTACTGAAATCAATTATGCATACTCCGCAGTTATCTGTCTGATGAATCAGGCTGCATTCGATGCACTGGCACCACAGCAGCAGGAAGAACTGACAGCAGCATTTGAATATGGTAATGCAAAGATGATGGAAGAAGCAATCGCAGGTAACGATGCAACTATGCAGGGTCTGATTGATGGTGGTTTCATTCTGAGCGAACCTTCCCAGGCTATGATGGACAAGATTGCACAGGTTGGTTATGATCTGGCACACAGCGATAAGTGGATGGGTATACTGGGCGAAGAACTGGTATCTACCATGTATGGCGAATAACACTTAAAAGACTGTTTGGCAAAATATATTTGCAATGTAGTCAGTAAAATTGCATGATGGCCGGTACAATATTTGTACCGGCCTGTATTTGCAGAAAAGGAGATAGAAATGAAAGGAAAAGGTTGGATTGCCAAACTTCAGCGCTTTCAGGACATATATGCCAAGATTGAAGAACATATCACTGCATGTATTTTTATTCTCATGTGTGTAAGCCTTGTCATTCAGATTTCTAACAGATTTGTGTTCAAATTATCTGTACCGTGGTCGGAGGAATTAATCCGATACTCATTCATTGCAGTAGCATTTGCTGGTGCTGGTGCTGTTTTGAAAGAAGGAACACATATCGAAGTAAATCTGCTGTCCGGCGTGATTGATAATATAAAAAGTAAAGTGAAAAAGCAGAAAGTAATCAATATGCTTACTCTCATCAGATACATTTTAATCATGGTGATTTCCATCTATATAGCAGTACTCTGTTATAATCAGACCTCCATGGTATTTGTTATGGGACAGCTGACACCAGCACTAAAAATTCCAATGTGGCTAGTTAATGGGGTAATTCTTTATGGATTTATCTCAATTATTATTCATTCTTTAATTAAAATAATTGTTTGTCTTGGAACTTGGGAAAAGGTGCAGGAAAGGGGGGAAGCATAATGACAATTATCATTACATTCTTCGTAATCTTTATTGCTCTGCTGATTCTGGGTGTACCAATTGGGTTTGGTATTTTATTCGGAGGCGTTGGTGGATTCCTGGTAGGAGGGATGAACACAGGATTGATTGCTCCAGCCTTGCTTGCTGGTTTAGACTCCTTCCCTCTGGTAGCTATACCGACATTCATTTTTGCGGGAGACTTGATGTCCCATGGGGGCATTTCCTCCAGTATTGTAGACCTGGTAAGAGCGGTTATGGGAAGAATCCGTGGCAGCTTGGGGGCCGTAACTGTAGCCGTTTGTATGCTCTTTGGTGCCATTACTGGTTCTTCTGTAGCAACTGTTTCAGCAGTAGGCGGTATCATGGCACCGGAAATGGCTAAGGATGGTTATGATAAGAACTATATTACAGCACTGCTGGCAGCAGCAGGGTTCCTGGGGACTCTGATTCCACCAAGTGTACCTGGTATTATGTATGCACTTATGTCCGGGGAAAGTGTAACCGCTGTTTGGATGTCTACCCTGGTACCAGGTATTGTGCTGGGTATTACCTATATGATTGCCAATTTCCTGATGATTGGCAGAAACTCGGAGAAAAACACAGAAGCGTTTAATCTGACCGAATATTTTGCAGAAATCGGCAGACGTACGCCGAAGGCGCTAGTTGCATTCATCATGCCGCTGATTATTTTTGGTGGTGTATACGGAGGTGTGTTTACCGCCACAGAAGCTGGTATTGTTGCTGTTGTTTATGGAATCATAGCAGGCTGGTTTATTTATCCAAAGTTCTTCAAGATGAAGTCGGAAGTAGGGCTGTATCGACTTACAAAAAATAGTGCACTTAGCTGTGTTTCTATTTGCATTCTGATTGGTATGTCCACGGTTGTATCCCGTATGGTAGCGATGGGAGGAGTAACCGATCAGATTACAGAGTTTCTGATGGGTATTACCGATAATCCACATGTGTTCCTGCTGGTTGTGAATATTCTGTTGATTATCGTAGGTATGTTTCTGGAAACCAATGCAGGGATTCTGCTCTTCTGTCCGATCCTGATTCCTCTGGCAGAAGCGTATGGCATTGATTTGATTCATTTTGGTGCGGTACTGCTGCTGAATCTGGAAATCGGTCTGATGACTCCACCATTCGCAGGGAACTTGTTTGTTGCCTGCAAGATTACTAACTGTACCATTGATAAGGTTCTGCCAAAGCTGATGCCATTCTATGTATGTGCAATTATTACTCTGATTGTTGTTACATATGTACCTATCGTTTCTACATGGCTGCCTGGCATTACCGGTTAGGAGATATGACATGAAAGTTGATAAGAATATTGTAATTGTGAGTGCAGTACGAACTCCATTTGATAAGTTCGGCGGTGACATGAAGGCTATACCTAGTATCGACCTTGCCATGGAAGCTATCAGCCAAGTAACTGAAAGGGTCAACTTTGATAAAGCTGGTGTACAGACTGTGTATTACGGTGTTGCAGTTCCAAGTGAAACCGGGCAGTATGCAAACAGTCCTGGACGTCAGGCATTGCTCCGTGCGGGTTTCCCTCCAGAAACCACTTCACTGACTGTGGACCGTGCGTGTTGTTCCTCCATGGCAGCGGTAGAATTGGCTGTAAAGGACCTGATGCTTGGCATTAAGGATACTGTTATTGCCTGTGGTACTGAGAATCAGAGCAACGTACCTTATCTGGTAAGCGGAATGCGTTTCGGCAAGCGTTTGGGTGATGGCAGAATGTATGACCCAATGGCGGATGTAGCCTATGCAGGATGGGCACCAGTGTCTGTAGATACTGATAACGTGGCGAAAAAATACGGTGTAACCAGAGAAGAAATGGATGAATGGTCATATAATTCTCATATGAGATATTTTGCTGCGAAAGAAGCAGGTAAGTTTGAAGAGGAAATCTTCCCGGTAACTGTAAAGGGACCAAAGGGTAAAGAAATTATTGTAGATCAGGACCAGAGTCCGAGAGCTGATACTAACATGGAAAAACTGGCTAAACTGAAGCCTGTATATGGAACAGAGGCCATCACCGCAGGAAATGCACCAGGACTGAATGCGGGAGCATCTGCCATTCTGCTGATGACAGAAGAGAAAGCAAAGGAATGTGGACTTGAGCCACTTGC
>JAFYNS010000172.1 GCA_017556505.1 Bacillota bacterium
GCCTCACTACGGTTACCGTTACGGCAGATACTACTATGGACATGACCACCATCACGGCTGTGAGTTCGGTGGAAACCGCGGCAGCGGGAGTATGGATTAAGGCAGGGTCAGTAAGAAACGGAGGCAGCCATGGCGAAACACAAGCATAAAAAGAAATCAGGGCAGCGGATTGCGTATGCAGACTCCATGGCATACGTGCTGGAACATCCACCTGCATTCAAAGTAGACCGCAATTACGAAAAAGAAAAAGCCCGGATCGAAGATAAAGTTACGAGGACAGAACGGAAAGACTGGGCCTGGAGACAGGAACTTATGCAGATACAGTCGAACCAGTTTATCGTAGATACTTTGACGGGTATCATGCATGACCGCTCCTGTCCGGAAGGGCGAAACCTGCCGCGGGAACAGTTCAGTATGATTGAAAACTACAATGCATCAGCGAAGCTTTGCCAGGTATGTCGGGAGAAAGCCATTATCCGCCAGCTGACTCAGTGGCCGGAAGAGTACAAAGCCATCCTGACGCTTCTGGAAAGCTGCAAAATCGAGTTCGCAGATTTGAAGCGGCTGCAGGAAAGTAAAGTCTCCATACGCTATATTACATACAACACCCTGGAACTGCAGAAGGGAGAAGACCGGTGGCGGATAGAAAAACTGGACAGAGACCGGTTCAGCCTCTACCATAACAGCTATATCCTGGAAGACAGACGGCGGCGGTTTACCGGGAAGTTTCATCAGGAAAAGATTTCAGGATCAAATGACTTCCATCACATCATCATGCCAATCCTTCGCTATGATTCCAATTTTCATATCGATAAGCCGCTGGAAGTGGACCGGAAGAGCATGGACCGGGCTATCGAACTGGCTCCGGACAACCAACTGACCAGACCGATGACTTCTGCGGAAGCTTTCTATATGCCTACTGTACGGAGAGTGGCGAAGAAGGGGATTCTTTTCGATTACTATATGTATGTGGACTGTGAAGAAGATTACGGACTGGAGGCATTCCGGAAACGGCGAATCTGGAGCATCAGACTGTATGAGCTTGCCGAAGGGGGCAGCGGTTACAAGCTGGTTTTCTGCAAAATCCTCAAGTTCCAGCGTAGCCGCATCTTCTCGGCGATGAATGAAGTGAAGAGGCAGATGTATCAAAAGAGTTATAAAGATGGCTATATCGTGATGCAGACGGCCAGACGGTACTTCGCAGCGCGTGGAGTGAAGACAGCAGCCCTGAAAGCACCGGGGAAGAAATAGGGAAAGGATTGAAAGAAAATGAATGAACACAGCTTTTTATATTATTTAGGACTTGCATTTATTGCAATGGGATTTGTAAAATTAGGACAGTTGATGATTGCGGTTCTGAGGCCGTTATGCAGGAAAGGAAAACATTGAAAGGGAGGATATATCATGTATGATGAAATAAAACGTATATTTGCAGAAAAAAATATTGAAATGTCGGAGCATGAGATTGGTTTGTATGCCAATATGTTTAAGGTTATTACAGAGTTTACATCGAATAAGCTTTCGGTGGAAGACATTTTTACGTCATACGACTTCCTGAGTGATTTGCTGTTCGACCGCAGACCGGAATTCGCTATCCATGTTAAGAAAGAAGACCGAATCCGGGTACAGCTTCGTGCAATGGAGGTTTTGGAAGAAACCAAAGGCAAGCTGACCTGGGAAGAAAAAGAAAAGTATGCATTTTGTGTATACTATGCAAACTGCGTTGGTATTTATGACGAGGAATCAGGGGAAACATACAACGGACTGGTCGGGTTTACCTCTACTGAAGCGATTCTGGAAGAATATAAATGGCTGAAAGAAAATGATCCTTCGAGATTTAAATTTATCTGTGAAGAGAATGATGCGTGGGGTGAGCCTTTCGGATATTCCATGTTGAATCCTGTCCTTGCAGTATCTGTTGGAGCGTCCTATCAGTATCTCAGAAGACTGTATATTCCGGAGCATACTGTAGAATGGACCCGTATCGGATCTTTCTCAAATCCTCGTGGCGGTATCCTGGATGGATATGAAATTACCGTAACGAAGAAATTATTCCTAAGAAAAGAAGTTAAGAAATATACAATTTACATTGACCCATATGCAGAAATAAATTCTGTAAGAGCACCAGAAGGGTTTCACTTATATTAGTTCCGTGATGAGCTCTGAATATGCATCCGCCCACAACCAGGGCTTCAGAGAATGGAGATACCATGAATCAGACACTCAATTACTATAATGAAAACGCGGCGGCCTTCTGCGAAGGTACGCTGAACGCC
>JAFYNS010000019.1 GCA_017556505.1 Bacillota bacterium
GACTATTCATGGATTTGAAGAGGTAAATACAGGCTCCCCGCGTATGACCATAAAGACTGCTTATAAAGCAGGTATGATTCGGGATGAACAGCTTTGGCTGGAGGCATTGGATTCCCGAAATAATGCATCTCATGCATATAACCACAGCATTGCACTGGGAATTGTACATAAGACAAAGAATGCATATATAAAAATGTTTGAGAAACTGGAAATTACATTGCTGGAAGAATGGATAGAATAATCTGATTTCTGTAAGTAAATAAACCTGATTAAAAATATGAAAGACACCTGTGTTGTGTGAATGATTCCGCAGGGAACTTGTTCCCGAGGACTAAATGAATACAACACAGGTGTCTTTTATTATGTGCCGAAGCGGCTTATTTATTTACAGGAATTTGCTGATTCTTTCTCTGGTTCTTTCTTCGCCCAGAATCTGCTGGATTTCCCAAACGTCAGGGGACTGCTGGCGGCCCATCAGTGCCACACGAATAGCAGTGGACACGTGACCTACATGGCCCTTGAACTGGTCAGGATTCTTCTTGAAGTCCTTAGGCTTTACTGCATAACCCATGGTTTCCGTGATCTGACGGATCTTTTCGAACCAGCCGGACTGATCATCTGCGTGGTCATAGGAATCCAGGTATGCCTTCAGGATTGCAGGCAGGTCTTCTGCAGTTTCTGCAGGGAATTCATCTTCCATCTTGAACATGTCGTCAAAGAAGTAGCTGATGTTTTCTACCATCTGCTGTGCGTAGATATGGTCCTTACGAGGCTTGGCTTCGTGACGGCCGATGTCCAGAATCTTTTCCAGGTATTTTCTGTCTTCGAAGAGGTGTGCCAGTTCAGGCTTGAATTCATCAGCCCAGCCCTTCAGGAAGTCGAAGAGCTCTGCAGCGGACAGCTTCAGCAGGACATCCTTGGAGATATCGTTCAGCTTGTTCAGGTCGAACAGTGCTCCTCCGGTGCTCATCTTTTCGGTGGTGAACTGGAATTCATCGATATCTGCATCAGGGTTTGCCATTCTCCATTCTTCAAAGTTGGAGTTCAGAATGGTCAGCAGATATTCTCTTACTGCTGCAGGATGGTAACCCAGATTTCTGTAGTAGTCCAGGGACAGTTCAGGGTCATGACGCTTGGACAGCTTTCTCTTGTTTCCGGTTTCTTCGTCCATCTTCATCAGCTGTGCAGTGTGGCAGTAGATTGGCAGTTCCCAGCCCAGCTTTTCGAACAGTTCCACATGGATAGGCAGGGATGGCAGCCATTCTGCACCACGGACAACGTGAGTCGTTCTCATCAGATGGTCGTCCACAACGTGTGCGAAGTGGTAAGTTGGAATACCGGTAGCCTTCAGGATAACGGTATCCTGATCGTTTGCAGGGAAGTCCAGGCGTCCGCGGATTGCGTCTTCCACCTGTACTCTTCTGATCTGATCTTCAGGCAGGCTCATGTCGCCGTCAGACTTCAGACGGATCACGTAAGGGATGCCTTCTGCCAGCTTTGCTTCAATTTCTTCCATAGTCAGGTTTCTGCTCACGGCATACTTACCGTAGATACCAGGAGTCTGCTTGTTGGCTTCCTGCTCTTCACGGATTGCGTTGATTTCATCGGCAGTCAGGAAGCATGGGTATGCCTTGCCTTCTGCAACCAGTCCCTTTGCAAAGCACTGGTAGATCGGTCCGCGGTTGCTCTGGGTGTAGTCGCCGTAAGCACCCATATCGCCTTCCATAGTAGCACCTTCATCGAAGTTGATGCCGAAGAAACGCAGGGAGTTGATGATGATTTCTACAGCGCCTTCCACATAACGCTTATCATCGGTGTCTTCGATTCTTAAATAGAAAGTACCGCCGGACTGGTGTGCCAGTCTTTCGTCAACAAAGGCACTGTACAGGTTGCCCAGGTGAATGAATCCGGTAGGGCTTGGGCCCAGTCTGGTAACTTTCGCGCCTTCCGGCAGATCACGCTGTGGGAATGCAGCTTCATATTCTTCCGGAGTTTTGGTGATGTGCGGGAATAAAAGTTCCGCCAGATTTTTGTAATCCATGTATTTAACCTCCATAGTTCATCGTAGATATACGATTCGTCCTAAAATAAACATATTAACTAATATATTATACTGGAAAACGGATAAATTGGCAAGCTTGCGGAAACATTAAGTGAAGAATTAAACCTGAAAAACAGGGAGGAAATCCAAATGTACGAGGAATATCTTGCCTATTTCCGACGGCAGCTGCCTCTGGGAGAAAGTTTTGATCTGCTGGAGCGGAAAGTGATCATCGGCGGCCGGGAGGGAACGTGCTGGTTTGTGGACGGGCTTAACGATGGTGATCTGATGCAGCGGGTCATGGACTATCTGATGAAGGTACAGCCGAAGGATATGGAAAAAATCAGTACCAGTCAGCAGTTCATCGCATCACATATGCCGTTTCTCGATGCTGTACTGGCCAAAACAGAAGATGAAGCAATTATACGCCTGTATTCCGGGCTGGTACCGCTGATTGTAGAGGGGCTTGACCGGATCATTATCATCGATTCCAGGTCTTATCCTTCCCGTTCTGTGGAAGAACCGCAGAAAGAAAAATCACTTCGCGGTGCCAAGGACGGTTTTACGGAAGGATTTATGACGAACATCGCTCTGATCCGAAGAAGGCTGAGAGACAACCGCCTGGTATTCCGCCATTTTACCATCGGTAATCTTTCAAAAACAGACGTAGCTCTGGCATACATGAAGGAAAAGGCCGATTCCAGACTGGTCAGCCGACTGGAGCAGCTGCTGAAAAAACTGGAAACGGAGCCGGAGCTTGACACACTGACGGTAGGGGACCAGAGCCTGCTTGAAAAGATTTTGCTCAGCGAACGGAAGGAAAAGGGAGGCCGCGGAACGGCAGGGGGCAGGTTCAATCCGTTTCCCAAAGTCCGCTATTCTCAGCGTCCGGATATTATTTCAGCTCACATTTCGGAGGGCAAAATCGCCATTATCGTGGATAATTCACCAACTGTCATGCTGGTGCCGGTGGGAATATTTGATTTTCTGCAGGATGTGGATGATTACTATTTTCCACAGCTGACAGGAAACTATTTCCGGCTGATCCGGCTGGCTAATTTTATCCTGATTCTATTCCTGACACCGGTGTATCTGGTGATTGCGGAGAATCAGAATCTGGCTCCGGAACTTCTGAAATTCTTTATTCCCCAGGAGGATTTCGCCATCCCGCTTTTCTGGCAGTTTATACTGCTTGAACTGGCAGTGGATGCGCTGAAGCTGGCATCACTGAACACGCCGGAGTCACTGGGGATGTCGCTGTCGGTGATAGGGGCACTGATTCTTGGAGAATTCAGCATCAATTCCGGCTGGTTTATCGCCCAGACGATACTGTGTATGGCGGTGGTGGCTCTGGCCGGATTTACCCAGCCAAGCATTGAACTATCCTACAGTGTAAAGTTTACCAGGATTCTCATGCTGGTGGGTGCTTATGTATTGGGAGTCTGGGGCATTGTCCTGGGCGCAGCTGCAAGCTTTATCGTCATGGCATCCACCAGGACGCTGACAGGGGAGTCCTACCTGTATCCATTGATTCCTTTTCACTGGAATGCGTTAAAACGGTTGCTTTTCCGTACGAGTATGTGATATAATAGAATAGTTAAAAAAATTGAAGTATTTTTGAACAGATGTCCGGTTTCTGAATAACCGATGAAATCCGGACAATACATAGAAAGATAATTGAGGGGGAAATATTATGGCAAGATTTTTTAAAAAAGTCCCGAATTTCAGACTGCCGAAATATAAGATGGATGAAATCAACCATCTGGAAACCATCGAAGAACTGGATGTGGAATACACACCGGAGATGATTGCGGAACTGAAGAAGAAGCAGGCACAGCAGGGGTTCTATGCGGGCACAGACTATAAAACAGTAAAGGAATTTTTCTGCCGTTCTACCGAAGTGTTTGCAGAACGTACTTTTATTCTGGAAAAATTCAACCGTAAGGCACCGTTTGAAGAAATTACATACAAGCGGTTCCGAAAGGATGTGGTGGACCTGGGCACAGGCCTTACCCGCGCATTCAAGCTGAAGGGTGAAAAGGTTCTGATTGTAGGTGAAACCACCTATGAATGGTACGTTTCCTATGCAGCACTGCTCTGCGGGGCAGGTATTGCAGTACCGACTGACAAGGAACTTCCGGATAATGAACTGGAAAACATCATCAAGCGTTCTGAAGCTACGGCTGTCATCTTCTCACCTAAGAAGAAGGGACAGGTGGAAAAGGTTGCAAACAAGTGTCCTGGTGTCAAATATTTCATGGAAATGTATTCTGATGCAGAAATCGACGGCCGGTTTGTGGGTCTTGATTTCGTTATGAACGAAGGGGAAGTGATTGCAGAATGCGGGGATGCCAGTTTTATGGAGATTGAAATCGATCCGGATGCGCTTGCCGTGCTGGTATTTACATCCGGTACTACATCCCAGTCAAAGGGCGTTATGCTGTCTAACCGTAATCTGGCTGCCAATGTAAATGGTGTTACTCCATATATTCAGGCATATCCGGACGACCGTTTCTTCTCTGTACTGCCGCTGCATCACACTTATGAATCCACCATCGGGTTCCTGTTCCCTATGGCCCTGGGATGTTCCATTGCAGTCTGCCGCGGTCTGAGACATATTGTGGATGATATGAAGGAAACGCAGCCTACGGTTATGCTGGCGGTGCCGCTGCTGATAGAAACTTTATACAAGAAGATAAATACCACAATTGAAAAGAGCGGCAAGGCCGGCATGGTCAGCTCCATGATCCGTATGACCAATGCCATGAAGCGTACTGTGGGTGTGGATATCAAGAGAAAGGTATTCAAGGACATTCATGCCAGCCTGGGCGGTAATCTGCGTATCGTGGTATCCGCAGCAGCTCCAATCGATCCTAAGGTGGGAAAATGGCTGGAAGACATCGGTATCTGGTTCATCCAGGGTTACGGTCTGACTGAAACTGCACCAATCAGTGCGGTTACTCCGGACTTCGACCGGAGAGTTGGCTCTGCAGGTAAAATTGTACTGTGTAATAAAGCCATGATTCAGGATCCGAATGAAAAGGGTGAAGGCGAAATCCTCATCTCCGGTGACACCGTGATGCTGGGTTACTACAACGACCCTGAAGAAACCGCCAAGGTAATGGAAGGTGAATGGTTCCATACCGGTGACGTGGGCTACCTGGACGCAGATAATTATGTTTATATCACCGGCCGCAGCAAGAATGTTATCGTGACTCAGAACGGTAAGAACATCTATCCGGAAGAAATCGAAGGCCTGCTGGCAAGTGTGGCTGAAATCAAGGAATGCATGGTTTACGGCAAGGAAGTAGCCGGTGAAAAAGAACTGGTTATCACCGTAAAGGTAATTCCTGACTACGATAAGATTGAAGAAGTCCACGGTGAAGGTCTGGATGAAGAGGCTGTTTACAAGGTGATCTGGGAACAGATCCGCGGAGTGAACCGCAAGCTGTCCAACTATAAGACCATCAAGAAGCTGGAAATCAAGCACGATGAGTTCGAAAAGACCACAACCATGAAGATTAAACGTTTTGCAGAAATTGCCAAGGACAAGGCGAGAGAAGCAGAAGCAGCGAAAGAAAACTAAACAGAAGAATCCCGCATCAGCAATCTGGTGCGGGACTTTTTTTTGCTTCAGTAAGGCACGCCCGGCGGAACCACCGGATCGGAGTAGTAGATGTAGGTGAGCCGGATGGTGAACAGGTCCACAACCATGATATTTCCACTGGTAATTTCCTGCAGAATGATGTAGTTGGTACCAAGGCCCACCAGGAAACCGAATCGCTGTTCGATGTTATTGGAACCCATCAGCTGTTCAATCCGCATATAGCGGCCCAGCTGTGTACGCATGAAGCCCAGATAGGACTGAACATCGGTGGAATCAACTGTTTCCTGGAATTCCTGGGTTGTCATAGGTGTCTGGGGAACTGTAAACATTGGGCTGTTTTCTCCCGGAGACATGTGAGTCATGTTCATGTAAGGAGTCATCTGTTCATATGTAAGAGGAACAGTATAGTGCTGCTGCGGCCAGGCTGACGGCATAGTGCTGTGAGCCGGTACGGCTTCAGGCTGACTGCCTTCTCCTGCAAAATCCGCTGATACAGGTATATCCTGAGGCATTTGTTCTGCAGAAGACGAAACGGACGGAGCGGAAACCAGAACTTCATCGAGATGGATGCGGTCGCCAATCCGCATCTCGCCTTTTCGGATCATCTGTGGTGTGACGGTGCTGGTGCAACATGGTGCTGCCATAAGTGAACCTCCTGAGGTTTGAATTACGTGTCGGCATAAAGGCTGGTTGGAGAATAGAAACAGTGATCCCCAACCCGGTTATGTATGACGCCGACCCTGGTAGGAAAATAGGTGGGGCAGGTCTGGCTGTAGGGGTTGAAGAAAAAGAGGGAATCATCCACTCCGAACAATCTTCCTCCAGCCAGTGCCCAGTCCACGATTTCATAATGCTCTTCTGTGGGAGACATATTGTAGACGTTCTGCGGGTTGTAACGGCCGCCGACGGATTCCCGCATGCAGACGAACTGATTTGGCTGTGTGATGACTGCACGGACATCACCGCCGCCTCCGTTAATTCTGCTGAATTCTCCGTTGGGGACTGTGGCCCGGTTCATGATGACGGTGGCGACAGCCCGCATGCCGTTGTCGCCCTCGCCGCCGGCTTCACATTGAATGAGCCGGGCAAAAAGTTCTCTTGTATCCAGTGGCATACTCTACCTCCTGTTTTTCCGGGTACTGATTTATTTTATGCAGAAATACAAAAAGTGTGTGGGAGAATAGAGTGCGTATGAAAAAAATTCAATGTAATAGAAAATTACCCCTTTTTTCTTGCCAAGGGTGAGGACAAAATCCATATTGTAATGTATAATGAATGGCAATAGTTCATTTGTGAGGGGAGAAAATCACGGAAATGGAGGAAACTATGAAACAGAATCTGATAAAAGTTAATATGCTTGGCAGTTTTTCTGTGGAAATTTCCGGGAAAGTGATTGATGACAGTAAAGGAAGAACCTATAAGGCATGGCTGCTTTTGGCTTATCTTCTCTACTGCAGAGACCGTATGGTATCCGGGACTGAACTGATAAAAGTACTGTATGGAGATGAGGATCGTGAGAATCCACAGAATGCCTTCAGGGCGGTTTTGCATCGTGTACGTACATTGCTGGATAGTCTGGACAGTGGATGCGGAGATATAATTCTTTACCGGGATGGTGGATATTGCATTAATCCGGAATTTGAAGTGGAGAGTGATGTTGAACGGTTTAATGAATTATGTCAGGTCGGTATTTCTGCAGACAATGAGGAAAAAAAGGGCCGAATATTTTCTGCAGGCTGCTGCACTGTATCGAGGACTGTTTTTGGAGAAACTTTCTTCCGAGGCATGGGCTAGATCGGTAGCGGTATTCTATCATGAAAAATACCTTACTCTTATAAAGGAAATCCTGTCAGTTCTGCAGATGCAGAAACGTACTAAGGATATTATCGGATTATGCAGGGCAGCTCTGCAGTTTGAAAGCTATGACGAAGAACTGTATCTGTATCTGATGAGAAATCTGCTTGAATCAGGCAATCGGCAGGATGTAATTTCTGTTTATGATAAGATGTGCAAGCTGTTTATGGAGGATTTTGGTGTTCTGCCGTCGGAAGAACTGCGCAGTCTGTATAATCAGGCTGTCCGTGATTCCGGTGAAAGATATTGTTCTGTAGATGATTTGCAGGAAACGCTAAGGGATAAAGACACTCTTTATGGTGCATTATATTGTGATTATGATGTTTTCAAGGTGATTTACAATGCTACCGCACGGCTTTTGGACCGCACAGGTGCAGTCGTTCATATTTGTATGTTCAGCCTTACCGATGAGAAGAATGGTCCTCTGCACAAGCGCAGCAGAGAGATTGCCATGGATAATTTCCAGGAGCTGATTCGTACCAGTCTGCGGAGAGGTGATGTCTTCACCCGCTGCAGTAATTCACAGTTTGCAGTTTTACTTCAGCTGGCAAACTATGAAAACAGCTGTATGGTCTGTGAGCGCATTAACGGAGCATATCGCAGGGCATATCCGCATTCCCCTGCAAGGATTACATATTCCGTACGTGCTGTTCAGCCGGAATAAATCTTCAGTTGAATTAAAATAGGTCAGATTTTGAATCTGACCTATTTTTTCGTTATGTGCGCCCGGCGGGCGCACGTTCTAATGGGTGAAAGTCCCTAATCCGCCCGGTAGTGGGAAGGATATAGCCGAACACCAAGGGTGTCTGCCGTGAGGCAGAATCTGAAGGAAGGTGTAAGCAAATCTCCGGTCTGACGTACAGAAATCACATTAGGCTCTGTATGAGGGTAAGACTGCATAACAAGTCGAAGTCCCAATAACTACACGGAATTATGCAGGGTAGATGTGGCAGATTGATGGAGAGAAAGAACGTGTGAGTACCCGGGGAGGTCTGTACGGCATGCTCTGGAAAGAGTAACCAGTATCGTGAGGTACTGCTGAACGTACAGAAGTCAGCAGAGGTCATAGTAGCTGAGTACCCAGAGGGCACATAAGTGAAGGACCGAATCAATA
>JAFYNS010000173.1 GCA_017556505.1 Bacillota bacterium
CTGCGTCTGGCCGGGGGCGGCCGGTTCCGTATCGTAATTACCACAGAAAACCCGGCAGTTGCCCGCCACTATAAGAAACTCATGCAGGAATACTTCGGTATCGAAACCAAGCTGGAAATCGGCGAAAGTACAGCAGTGGGAAAGTCCAGAAATCTGCACCACTCCTACAGCATTACCATTGACCCGGACAACCTCAGTGAGCAGATATTACGGGAAACGGGTATTTTACTTATAAAAGAAGGGAATAACTACATCAGTGACGGAATCTACAGCGGTATCATTAAAACCAAGTGCTGTAAGAAAGCTTATCTGAGAGGGATTTTTATGGGTGCAGGCACCATGAGCGATCCGGAAAAGGGATATCATCTGGAGTTTGTATGTCACAGTGAAACCATGGCCAACGACCTGAAAAAGCTGATTAATTCTTTTGTGGACCTGACCGCCAAGGTGACCAAACGCGGAAATTCCCACATTGTATATATGAAAAAGGCTGACTACATCCGTGACACTCTGGCCATTATGGGTGCCACCAGTCAGGTCTTCAGTATGGAAGAGACCCGTATCAAGAAGAGCATGGTCAGCGATGCCAAGCGTATCGCAAACTGTGACACTGCCAACCTGGACCGTTCTGTGGATGCGGCTATGCGTCAGCTGGAAGCAATTCATAAGATTGAAGAGGAACGGGGGCTGGAGTGGCTTCCGGACAAGCTGCGGGAAGTCGCTGCTTTGCGGATGGAAAATCCGTATATTTCCATTGCAGCGCTTGGGGATCTGTGTGATCCGCCGCTGAAAAAGTCCGGAATTAACAACCGACTCCGCCGTATTGAAGAAATGGCGGCGAAACTGTGAAAAAGTAAACAATAAAATCGTGTTTTGACATACCTGGAAGGGGTATTTAATATTCAACAAAGTAGAAGAAGATGAAAGGAAGTGAACTTATGGAATTACAGATACAGGACCTGGTTTCTTCCATCCGTAAAGAAGGAATTGATGCGGCAAAGGCAGAAGCAGAAGTAATTCTTTCGGAGGCTAGAAAAAAGGCGGATGCTATGGTGGCAGAGGCGAAGGCCGAAGTAAAAAGCATTCGGGAAGCTTCAGAAAAGGAACTTGCACTTCTGAAGGAAAGTGCGGAGCTCAGCGCACAGCAGGCGAAGCGGGATGCCATGCTTGCCTTTAAGGAAGAAGTAAAGTCTGAATTTGAGAAGATTCTTTTTGTAAAAATCCAGGAGAACCTTTCCGACGCAGTACTGGGAAAACTGATTCATGCAGTTGTGGCGGATGAGGATGTACAGAATTATTCTGTTGAAGTTGCACAGGTAAGCGATGCACTGAAAGCAGAGCTTGCAGAAAAGATTAAAAATGGTCTGGAAATTAAACCGACCAAAGGTGTGCATGCAGGATTCCGTCTGACAGCAAAGGATGGATCCGGTTATTTTGACTGTTCGGACGAGGAAATTCTGCAGATGCTGCGTCCGTACTTCAGAAATCTTGATTTCTAACAGGAGGGACAGATGGCTTCCTATTATTATTTGATATCCAGCCTGCCTGACCTGAAGACCAGCGGAGAAATTCCATTGACTTATGAAGAATTCCTGAATATGTGCCAATCCAATGTCAGCGAATCAAAATATTTGCTTCTGAAGAATCTGACACCGTCATCAGAAGAAGGGCCGCTGGTGGAGGAATGGGCAAGCTTTTATAAAAAGCTTATGGGGGAACTCAATACGCTGCGAAGTGTAAATCTGGGGAAACCGTACGTGAATTCCTACGACAGGGACTCTGTTTTGGCACAGGCTGCAAGCACGGCTCTGAGTGCAAAGAATCCGCTGGAGGCAGAAAAAATTTTGCTGGATTATGAATTTGACTACCTCGATTCGCTGGTAGGGCTGCATACCTTCGATGATGTCTATCTGTTCGGGTATGCGGTAAAACTAAAACTGCTCGAGCGTCAGCGCTGTTTCGTTCAGAAAAAAGGCCAGATGGAATTCGAGCGGCTTTTTAATCAAATTCAGCAGCGAGTAAACAACTTATAAACAGGAGAGTATTGATGGAAACAGTAACAGGATATGTAACTGGCGTTAATGGAAACCTGGCGAATGTCAGATTTGATGACTCAGTTCACAAAAATGAAGTTGGATATATTCTCGTTGACGGAAAACGCCTCAAAGCAGAGGTCATCCGAATCAATAACGGAATTGCCAGCATGCAGATTTACGAAATGTCAAATGGCATCAAAGTGGGGGATCCCGTAGAATTTACCGGTGAGCAGATGAGCGTAGAACTTGGGCCGGGACTTTTGACCCAGGTGTTCGACGGACTGCAGAACCCGCTTCCGGATTTAGCAGAGCAGTGCGGGTTTTTCCTTGAAAGGGGCGTATATCTGAATCCGATTCCGGACAGAGAATGGGAATTCACCCCAATGGTGAAAGCCGGGGATGCAGTTGAAGCTGGGGAGAGCATCGGAAGCGTACCGGAAGGTTTGTTTGCCCACGAAATCATGGTACCATTCACTCTGAAAGGACGTGACTGGACCGTGAAATCCATAAAAGAGAAAGGTACCTACCATGTAAGAGAAACCATTTGCGTGATCGAAAATGGAAAAGGTGAAATAAAAGAGCTTAGTATGGTCATTACACAGCCGATTAAGCAGGCGGTAAAGTGCTACGAGGAGCGGCTTCGTCCGGATGAACCCCTTGTGACGAAAATCCGCTGCATTGACTCCTTCCTGCCGGTGGCAAAGGGAGGCACTTTCTGTGTTCCGGGGCCATTCGGAGCAGGAAAAACCGTTCTGCAGCACATGGAAGCAAAGAACGGGGAAGCAGATATTGTAATTGTGGCAGCCTGCGGTGAACGTGCAGGGGAAGTTGTGGAAATTCTGAAAGAGTTCCCTGAGCTGGAAGACCCGAAGACCGGGCGTTCCCTGATGGAGCGAACCATCATTATCTGTAATACTTCTTCTATGCCGGTTGCAGCAAGAGAAGCGTCCTGCTATACTGCAGTAACCCTTGCGGAATACTACAGACAGATGGGGCTGGATGTACTCCTTCTGGCTGACTCCACAAGCAGATGGGCGCAGGCAATGCGAGAAATGTCCGGACGTCTGGAAGAAATTCCGGGTGAAGAAGCATTCCCTGCTTACCTGGAATCCACCATTGCTTCGTTCTATGAAAGAGCGGGGAAGGTCAGACTGAAGAACGGCAAAATCGCATCTATCACCATTGGAGGTACGGTATCTCCTGCAGGCGGTAACTTTGAAGAGCCGGTAACCCAGGCAACGCTGAAGGTTGTTGGTGCATTCCACGGTCTTAGCAGAGAACGTTCCGATGCTCGTAAATATCCGGCAATCCATCCGATGGATTCCTGGTCTAAATATCCCGGTGTGGTAGATATGACGCGCGTTGAGGAAGCACGTTCCATCTTGAAGCATGGCAATGAAATCAACCAGATGATGAAGGTAATCGGCGAAGAAGGAACCTCCGCAGAAGACTACATCATTTATCAGAAAGGGGAGCTTCTCGATGCCGTATATCTGCAGCAGAACTCCTTCGACCCAATCGATGCGGCTTGTTCACCTGAAAGACAGAGGAAGGAATTCGAAACGATTTATGATGCACTGATGACATCCTATGATCTGGAAGATAAGAAAGAAATCCGTAGTTTCTTCAATCAGCTCCGGCAGGAATTTCTGGATTGGCATGGTATCGAATTCGAAACACCGGAATTCGATGCACAGAAGAAGAAAATTACAGAATTCTACATGTCGAAAGCAATGAAATAGGAGGTCCTGACATGCAGAAAGTATACACAAAAATAGAATCGATTGTTGGTAACGTCGTTACCGTCAGAGCAGAGAACGTCAGACTTGGCGACCTGGCACTGGTTGGCGACAGTTACGCAACGGTAATTAAACTGGATAAGAATCTGGTATCCCTGCAGGTTTTTGCGGGGGCACAGGGAGTTGGCACAAACGATGCGGTTCGTTTTCTTGGACGTCCAATGATGGTTTCCTTCTCCGAACATCTGCTGGGGCGTGTATTTGACGGTGCTGGGGTTCCCAGAGACCGTGGTCCGGCACTGACGGAAAACATGATCCCAATCGGCGGGCCGTCTTTCAATCCGGCAAAACGTATTTTGCCAAGAAATATGATCCGTACGGGGATTCCGATGATTGACGTGTTCAATACCCTGGTAGAAAGCCAGAAGCTGCCGATTTTCTCCATTTCCGGAGAACCGTACAATGCGTTGCTGGCCCGGATTGCGCTGCAGGCCGAAGTCGACGTAATTGTGCTTGGCGGTATGGGCCTGAAATATGACGATTATCTGACGTTCCGTGACACTTTGGAAAAGGGCGGCGCGATGAGTCATACCGTAATGTTCATTCACACTGCAGCGGACCCGATCGTAGAATGTACGCTGGTGCCGGATATGGCTCTGGCTGTAGCAGAACAGTTCGCCCTGGCAGGTAAGAAGGTATTGGTTCTTCTGACAGACATGACCAACTATGCAGATGCACAGAAGGAAATGGCTATTACTATGGAACAGGTGCCTTCCAACCGTGGCTATCCTGGCGACCTGTACAGCTGTCTTGCAGCCCGTTACGAAAAGGCTGTGGACATTGACGGTGCAGGTTCCATTACAATTCTCGGTGTAACCACGATGCCGGGGGATGACGTAACACATCCGGTTCCCGATAACACAGGTTATATTACCGAAGGCCAGTATTATTTAAAGAATGGCCATATTGAGCCGTTTGGTTCCCTTTCACGTCTGAAACAGAATGTTAACGGAAAGACGAGAGATGACCACCGTGCACTGATGGATGGTATGATCCGCCTGTATGCACAGTACAAGGAAGCCCTCGAAAAGAAATCCATGGGGTTCCTGATGAGTGAATGGGACGAGAAACTTTTGAAATATGGTGAGCTCTTCGAGACAAAGTTAATGGATCTTAGTGTAAATATTCCACTTGAAGATGCACTTGATCTTGGCTGGACAATTCTTGCAGAGTGCTTTGATCCAAACGAAACCGGTTTGAAGACAAGTCTTCTGAAAGAAAGATGGCCAGATAAGGATGCATTGAACTAGAAGGAGTCGCTGATGGCTATCAAACTTACAAAAAATGAATTGAAAGTGCAGAAAGACCGACTGAAACAGTATCAGCGCTACCTTCCAACCCTGCAGCTGAAGAAACAGCAGCTGCAATCGGTAATTATGAAGAAAAAAGCGGAGCTGGAACAGATGGAACAGCAGCGTCTGCAGATGATTGGCGATTTGGATGACTGGGTAGCTGTTTTCGCCGAAAATAAGCTGTTTGAGGAAAGCAAAAAGCTGGATTATCTGGTACAGCCGGAAACCGTAATCTGCGGAAAAGAGAATATTGCGGGCGTTACGATTCCGGTTTATGAGGAACTGACTTTCAAAGAAATCCAGTATGATGTGGATGACTATCCGCTGTGGGTGGATACTGCCGTAATCAAGCTTTGTGAGATTGCACGTCTGGATGCGCTGGTCTCTGTTCTGCGGAAACAGGTAACACTTCTCGAAAATGAATTACGATCCACCTCACAGAGGGTAAATCTTTTTGAAAAGGTTAAGATTCCTGAAGCCAAGGAAAACATCCGTATCATCGGTGTATTCCTGGGTGACCAGCAGACAGCTGCTGTTGTTCGAGGAAAAATTGCAAAGAAAAAACTTTCGGAGGCGTCGCTATGATAGAGAAAATGAAAATGGTCTGTGTCGTGTCATCCGCCTCCAGAAAAGATGAGATGCTCGAAGGCCTTCGGAATTTGGGCGTTCTGCATCTGTCTGAAAAAAAGAGTCCGGAACATGCCATATCGGAAAGATTTACCAGTCTTTCCAAAACAGCATCTGTGCTCGCAGAATATGCGCCGGATAAGAAAGCGCAGAAAGAGGTTCCTCTTCTTTCGGATGAGCAGTTTGAAGAAATGTATCAGGAGGTTCTGGAAGCGACCGATAAAATGGCAGCCCTGGTTCAGGAACAGAGTGTGGCTGCTGCAGAACTGGACCGGCTTTCTGCCTGGGGAGATTTTTCTCCGGCAGAAATTATAAACCTGAAGCAGGAAGGCTGCGATCTGCATTTTTACCGCATTGGGAAAAAAGAATATGCGATTGCAGCACAGGATCCGGACATTCAGATGATTCGGCTTGCATCTGTTGATAAAATGGATACGGTTGCAGTGGTGGGTTCTTTGCCCGCAGAAATTCCGGCGACTGAATTCCTCCTTCCTGAGAAGGGAATCAGTGAACTGGAAAGAGAACTGGAACGTTATCGTCAGCAGATGGCAGCGTGTGAAGCGGTTCTGAAAAAAGCGTCGGTGTATGATGCCAGCTTTCAGGTACAGCTGCTGAAAACGCAGAATGAGGAAACCTTATCCGCTGCAAGAGAAACTGCCGAGGCTGATGAGGACTTTGTCTGGATTTCGGGATATCTTCCTGAGGCAGAACTGCCGCAGTTTAAGGCGACGGCTGCCGTGCATAAATGGGCATGGGCCTGCACCGATGTGGCGGAAGATGATACGCAGATTCCGACCAAAGTAAAATATGGAAAGATATCCGGGCTGATAAAGCCGGTGTTTGACATTTTGGGGATTCTGCCGGGATACCGGGAAACCGATATATCCATGTGGTTCTTACTGTTCTTTACGCTGTTCTTTGCTATGATTATTGGTGATGCCGGCTACGGTGTGCTGATTCTGCTTGGGACGATCGCATATGCAGTGAAGACAAAAGGACTGAATAACGGATCCTACTTACTGATTGTACTGTCTGTGGCGACCATCCTTTGGGGTGCAGTGACCGGTACATGGTTTGGCCTGGAAAAGGCAATGGAAGTACCTCTGTTGAGAGCTATGGTCATTCCGAGCTTTGCCAACTATCCGGAATATTTCGGTGTGACGGCTCTTACGCAGCAGAATGCCATTATGAAGTTCTCCTTCTCCATCGGAGCAGTGCAGATGGCAATCGGAAGTCTGATTGCAGTACGGCGTAAGATTGCAGAGAAGAACCTGAGCTGGGTAGCTGATCTGGGCTGGCTTGTGGCAATCGTGGCGATGTATTTATTATCCCTGTATCTGGTTATCGGAGAAGACATTCCGGTTGTACCGGTATTTGTGCTGATTGGTGCAGCCTATATCCTGGTTGTACTTTTCGGCGGTATGTCACCAGACCGGACCTTTGCACAGGGGCTGAAAGCCGGATGTGCCGATGCTTTCACCGTATTCCTGAATACAATCAGCTGTTTCGGTAATGTCATGAGTTACATCCGTCTGTTTGCGGTAGGTATGGCAGGACTTGCGATCTCCCAGAGTTTTAATGGTATTGCAGCCGGATTTGAAGGTCCGCTGATGATTCTGGGTGTATGCGTTGTACTGATTGGGCATGGACTGAATCTTATCATGTGTTTCCTTTCCGTTGTCGTACACGGTGTCAGACTGAATGTGCTGGAGTTTTCCGGCCAGGCAGGTCTGGAGTGGACCGGAATTGAATATGAACCATTTAGATTAAACGATAAAATTAGAAAATAGTATTCTTTTACGAGGAGGATAATTATGAATTTAGCATTTGTTGGAATGGCAGCAGCACTTGGCTTATCCGCATGTGGATCTGCATTCGGCGCAGGTTTTGCAGGAATGGCATCCGTTGGTGCATGGAAAAAATGTTATGCGAGCGGAAAACCGGCACCATTTATTATGATTGCATTCTCTGGTGCCCCTCTTACACAGACTATCTACGGATTCCTTCTGATGAACTTTATCCGGTCTGCAGTAGAAGGTGGTGCGGATGCAGGTCTTGCCTTAGGTGTTGGTCTCTTTGGCGGTCTGGCAATCGGCTTATCCGGCCTGTTCCAGGGAAAGTGTGCAGCAGCTGCAGCTGATGCATTAGGTGCAACGGGGAAAGGTACGGCAAACTACTTCATTGTAGTCGGCATCATAGAAACAGTAGCGCTTTTCACACTGGTATTCAGCTTACTTCTGCTGGGCTAAGGAAGAATCACAGAAAATCGGGGCAGTTCCTTCGGGAACTGCCTTTTTTTCGTGGCAAAGTCGTGTTATAATAGAATCAATTCTGACCTGAAATAAGGAGAGTGCAAAATGGAAAAAGGACAGATTTTAGAATTAAAGATAGAAGATATGAGCAGCGAGGGTGCCGGTATCGGCAAAGCGGACGGGTTTGCCGTGTTCGTGAAGAACACCGTGGTTGGTGATGTGGTGAAAGCAGAACTGACCAAGGTGAAGAAGAATTACGGGTTCGGACGAGTGACAGAAATTGTGGAAAGCTCCCCATGGAGAGTGGAGCCTGTCTGTGAGCACTGCAGTTCCTGCGGCGGATGTACCTACGGAAGACTTTCCTATGAAGCCCAGCTGGAACTGAAGGCCAAGCAGGTTCGTGACAAAATCTCCCGTCTGGGCGGTATTGCCGAGCCTGATATGGAGCCGATCATCGGAATGGAAGAACCGTACAGATACCGGAACAAGGCAAGTATGCCGGTAAGTACCGGCGGCCTGGTAACCCTGAAGGGCGGAATCGTTAAGCCGGTCCATGAACCGAGAATCGGTTTTTATCAGCCAAAGAGCCACGATGTAGTCGATGTGCAGGACTGCCTGCTGCAGTCGGAGCCTGCCATGGCAGCAGCAAGAGCACTGCGCCAGTTCATGAAGGAGGACAATATTACTTCCTACGATCCCCGCTGGGAAAAGGGACTCATGCGCCATATGATTGTACGTACTGCGGCAGGAACCGGTGAAGTGATGGTTGTGCTGGTGATTAACGGCAAGGGCATTCCGAATGCGTCGAAGCTTGTAGAAATGCTGGACGATGCGATTTACAACGTGCCGGTATACGAAGAGGGACCGCTGGCAGGCGTGGAATTCAACCTGGAAAGCGTGGTTGTAAATATCAACAAGAAGAATACATCGGAAATCCTGGGTGAAGAGTGCATCACCATCGCCGGAAAACCGACCATCATGGAAGAAGTAGACGGACTGCAGTTCGAAATTTCTCCTCTGTCCTTCTATCAGGTAAACAGAGAGCAGATGGTGAAGCTTTATAACAAGGCCATCGAATATGCAGACCTGAAGGGTGGCGAAACCGTTCTCGACCTGTACTGCGGTGTGGGTACCATCGGTCTCTTCTGTGCTGCAGAAATGAATGCAAAGAATCCTGACAATCCGGGCCGTGTTCTGGGTATCGAATCCGTCAAGGGTGCTGTTATCGACGCTAACCGTAACGCAGTTGTCAATGGCATCGTAAATGCACGATATGTATGCGGTAAGGCAGAAGAAGAACTGCCGAAGCTGGTGAAGGGCGAAGATCTGAAGGATGAATCCCTGAAGATTACCCAGGCTGATGTAGTCATCCTGGACCCACCAAGAGCAGGCTGTGAGGAAGTTCTGCTGGAAACCGTGGTTCAGGTGGCGCCTGAAAAAATCGTTTACGTATCCTGTGACGCAGCCACTCTGGCCCGCGACATCAAGTTCCTTAGCCACAGAGGTTATGAATTCGTGAAGGCATGCCCTGTAGACATGTTCCCTCACACCGCACACTGCGAATGCGTAGCTCTGCTGAAGAGGGTATAGGAGGATATTATGAAAACACTTTGTTTATATTACACCAGAACAGGTAGCACCAAAGCTGCTATGGAAAAGCTGGCACAGGTGCTGGATGCAGATCTGGCTGAATACACTGACGGAAAGGACAGAAGCGGCGTACTTGGGTACATTGGAGCCTGCTTTGTGTCTGCGAAAAGGACCAGGGTTGCCATTAAGGAAAATGTGGACCTGGCTTCCTATGACCGTGTAATCATCGGCATGCCGGTATGGGTGGAAGGCCCATGTGCAATCGGACGCGCCTTCATCAGTCAGTATAAGGAAAGCCTGAAGGGCGAAGTATATTATGCTGTAACGCACATGGGCAAAGGCACTTATGAGGAAAAGATTAAGGCTATGGACCAGCTGCTGGGACGTCCGTCTGCCGGTCAGATTTCCATGCAGACCAAGGAACACGACTATCTGAAGGACATCGAAGAATTTGCGGCGAAGCTGAACGTTTAAATTCAACATTACCGGATTTCTGCAAAAAATCATCAAAATCCGGTAACAATCGGCGATGTATTTGCGAAAAAGACATCTTCGCGCGCATGCAGTGTATTTATATTATTATAAAATACAAAAAGTGTAACGAAAAAACGGCTTGTGGTTTCGAGGTTTTCCCGAAATTATGAGCTGTTTTTTGATTGGGGCATCGATTTATACCGGATTTCGACAGAAAATTCCTAGAATCCGGTATCCGGACAAATGAAACTTTTTCTTGTACCTGCTTTTTCAATCCTGTATACTGAAAATATAAAAAAAGTGCTTATGAAGGGAGTTTTACCATGAGTATAAAGACTGTCGTATTAAACGGAGACCGCATGAATTATGACCATCGTCTTGATTTTTCTGTTCTTTCTGACGAAGTGAAGGTTTACGAAGAAACAGAGCCGGAGCAGATTTTGGAGAGAATTCAGGGATTCGATATCGTGGTGACGAAAGAAATCCCGGTTCCCGGTGATATTATCCGCCAGTTTCCAGACGAAGTGAAGCTGATCGTGGAAGCAGGCACCGGATATAACAACCATGACCTGGAGGCAATCCGCGAAAAAGGTCTTACTTTATGCAACGTACCTGCCTACAGCACCGAGCGCGTGGCCCATACTGCCATCATGATGATTATGAATCTGAGCTCTTCCATGAGAAAGCAGATGAACATGCTGCATGATAAGGACCGTACCAATTTCACCAGATGCATGCAGGTAGAGCACGTGGAAATCAACGGAAAGACTCTGGGCGTTATCGGAACAGGC
>JAFYNS010000174.1 GCA_017556505.1 Bacillota bacterium
GAAGTTTTCCAGACCGCTGAATATTTTTCCGCCAGCCGCACCGGCTTATAGGAAAGTTTCGTCTGACGCAGGTTTTCCATGCCCATATCCTCTTCACGGTTTACGTAAATGACATGGTCAGGCAGGTGTCTGCAGAATTCCCGGTTGATGGCCTGATAGAGCCCGCGGATTTCCGGATTGGCCTTTTCCACGTGAACCAGAACTGCTTCTTTGGAGATTGGACAGGAATATTCCCCCAGAGTTACCGCCTCCACCTTTCCGTCCACACGGATCAGACCGGTAAACAGTTCTTCTGTTCCCACGAAGCCCAGCAAAACATCGATTGCCTGGCTTTCCAGTCTGAGAATGGTTTTCCATTCTTCCGGCAGTTCTTCCAGCTTGTCCCCATTGATACGCACCAGAAACGCCCGGACTTCTTCCAGGTTTTCCGGTGTAATTTCCTCATAGGACCAGTCGTAGGTACGGAGGAAATAATTCAGATGGTTCTTCTTCTGGTGGAACTTTCTTCCCTTCAGTTCGGCCAGTTCTTCGCGCAGGTAAATGTAGTCGTCATCATCCCTGTCATGGGTCAGAATCACATCATTGCCATAGATTTCCGTCAGCAGCGGCGCCAGAGATTCCGGAATCATGGAAATTTCAAAAGGCACGCCGGCTTCAGCGAATTTTGCGCGGGCGGTGTCAATGGTATAACGGAGTTCTTCCAGATCATAAGTACCCCATCTGGTCAGAGGGAAGGACATGAAATATTCCTTTTCTTCTGTTTCCAGGGTGCCCATACCCAGCAGGCAGAGATATTTCCCGATGACTTCCCACGTGATATGATGAGTATCCTTCCAGATATAGTTGGCTATGAATGTGTGGCTGGACGCTTCATAATTATAACCGCAGAAGTATTTTTCCAGAAGCTTCTTGTCTTCCGGAGTCAAATTATCAAAACTATTCTTAAAAAACATAGTACCCCTTCAGCTGTACCTTATTTCACGATGGCGGAAATCGCCTTGAATTCCGGTGCCTTGGCACTTCCCAGCATTTCGTACAGCACGCTTTCGTAGTTTGTAATCACTGCACCGGCAGCTTCCATGCGGCGCAGGGAAACTTCCTTGTGCTCTCTGCTGCGGGACTGAACGGTATCTGCAGGCAGGAACACCTTAAAGCCGATTTCCATCAGGTCCAGAGCAGTCTGTTCCACGCAGATGTGGGTTTCACATCCTGCGATAATCACAGAAGTTCTGTCGTTTTCACCTGCAGCTTCTTCCAGTGCGTCGTTGAACTGGATATTTCCGCAGCAGCTGAAGGTTACCTTGTCGATCGGTTCGAACTCGCCCAGAGCTTCCGCTACCACAGGCACAGTCTGGCCCAGGCCTCTGGTGTACTGCTGTGTCACAATCACAGGAACTCCCAGTTCCTTACAGCCTCGGATCAGACGGGCAGTCTTGTCTTCCACGTCATCACGGTCATACATGGCAGGCATCAGTTTTTCCTGAAAATCAATTACTACCAGGATTGCATCGTCTTTTTTCAGTCTCTTAATCATATTGTAATTCTCCATTCTTCTGCCATTTTCAGGCCTTCGTAATCGTTAAGATCATATTTCACCATGGCGATGGTAGCCCAGCCGCTCTTCGTCAGGTAAACATCGCTGTCCGGCTCATTGCATCCGTCAAAGACCGGTGCTGCAGAGTAGCGCAGAACTCCCGGTGCTTTTTCTTCGAACCAGTCATGGTATGTCAGAGTTCCCAGGCGGGCGGTTTTCACGCCCTTCAGCTCACTTCTCGGGATATTCGGTGCGTTGAGGCTGACCACTGTGCCTTTGCCCCGGGTTTCCAGGGCCCGTTCAAAGACTGCCGCGGCCAGGTCGCATGCCCCTTCAAAATACTGCGGATGGTGGTCACATACAGAAACGGCTACTGCCGGAAGTCCCAGGAAGATTCCCTCCGCTGCAGCAGACACGGTACCGGAGTACATGGTGTCGGTGGCCAGGTTGGCGCCATGGTTGATTCCTGCATATACAATGTCTACATGAATTCCCTGCTTCCGCAGAATATCGTATCCAACTTTCACGCAGTCAGCCGGAGTTCCGGAAAGTTTCCAGGCTTTTTTCGCTGCCGGAAAATCTTCCACCTGGGTCAGCACCAGGTCATCATGGAGGCTGAGGCAGTGGCTGCTGGCACTTCGCTGACCGTCCGGTGCCACCACATATACATCGCCTTTTTCACTCAGTACCTGAGCCAGACGGCGGATGCCTTCCGCCTGAATTCCATCATCATTTGAAATTAATATATTCATTCGTCCAAATCCATTACCTTTCCGATTGCGTCATTGATTACCAGATCCGCATGGCTGTCATACGGTGTCACGGATTTATTAATCAGCACCAGATTTTTGCCCCGGAAGTACCGGATTAAACCGGCTGCCGGGTATACTACCAGAGAGGTGCCGCCGATAACCAGGGTATCCGCATGGGCGATGGCTTCCACTGCACCATTAATGCAGTCTTCATCCAGTCCCTCTTCATAGAGCACCACATCCGGCTTGACGATACCGCCGCATTTCTTACAGCGTGGGACACCCTCTTCATCAGATTTTGCCGGGTCCATGATCTCCTCCAGAGAGTGGAACTCATGGCACTTCATGCAGTAATTGCGCAGCACGGAACCGTGAAGCTCGTACACATTCTTACTGCCGGCCTTCTGATGAAGCCCGTCGATATTCTGTGTCACAATGGCCTTCAGCTTGCCCTCTGCTTCCAGCTTCGCAAGGGCGCGGTGAGCCTTATTGGGCTCCGCATCCGGATAAATCAGATTCTTTTTATAATAATCGTAGAAGGTCTTCATGTGGCGGATAAAGAAGGTGTGGCTGAGCATTTCCTCCGGAGATCTGCCGTACTCCTGCTGGGCCTGGTACAGGCCCTTCTCGGAGCGGAAGTCAGGGATATTGCTCTCGGTGGACACACCGGCACCGCCGAAGAACACGATACTGTTGCTTTCGTCTATAATCTTTTTCAGTCTTTCATCCATAAGTATACCTCCCGGATAAAATTTCATCACGGAATCATCACGAAAATCCGCTGGTAACAGTATACCACTTATGATACAATTTTGGTAGCAAAAAGGGGGAATTCATCATGAAGAAAATCGCGAAAAAGACAGCCCTGGTACTGTCCGGAGGCGGCAGCCGCGGTGCCTATGAAGCAGGTGCATGGCAGGCTCTGACCGAACTGGGGATTGAAATAGACCTGGTAACAGGCACCTCCGTAGGTGCTATCAACGGCGCCATGGTAGCCCAGCAGGATCTGGAAAACACGGTGAAGCTCTGGAAGGAAATTGAAACTCACATGATCTTCGATGTACCGGAAGGTTTCAAAATGCAGGATTACGCCAAGGAATTCGTAAAGAACAAAGGTGCCAGCACCACCGGCCTGAAGAAGCTGATGGAAAAGTACTACGACGAAGAGCGTATCCGCAAATCACCCGTAGACTTCGGCGTAGTCGTGGTGGAAAAGGATACTTTGAAGCCCCATTACGTCTTTAAAGACCAGATGAAACCAGGCCAGCTCATCGACTACGTCATGGCCAGCGCATCCATCTTTCCTGCCGTTCACAGCTACGAAATCGACGGCGTGGAATACATCGACGGCGGCTATGCAGACGTGATGCCTGTCAAAATGGCTCTGGACCGGGGTGCCGATGAAGTCATCGCCGTGTACCTGAACGCACTGGGTCTCGTCGACCGGAAATCACTGTCCAAAATATCCAACCTGACCCTCATCGAATCCCGCTGGGACCTGGGTGCGACCCTGATTTTCGATACGCAGCACGCCCGCCGCATCATGCGCCTTGGATATCTGGATACTATGAAAGTTTACGAAGTTTTCGATGGGGACTATTATACCTTCGCCCGCGGAACCTTCGATAAAACAACTTTGAAGTGTGCCGATGCAGCAGCGAAGCTGTTCGAACTGGATCCGTGCCTGATTTATACAAAAGACCATTTCCTCCGCAGCCTTCGGAATGCCATGGAAACCTGCGATGAAGCGCTGGACAAATCTCTGGATTGTCTGATGCTTCATGAGTGCAGCGGTATGGATGCGATCCGTGAACTGAAAAATGTGGCCAATAAAAAACTGCTGACCCTGGCCATTTCCGAAAACCTGAAAGAAAAAGGTGCTGACAGCATCTTCACTCACCGGACTGCACTCCGTATCGTGCCGGACTGTATCGCAGCCGCAAGATTCATTAATAAATATGGACTGCTCTAACTTTAACGAAGGGATGTAATACCATGAAACCAATCACCCTCAGCACCAGGGAAGAAGGCGGCCGCGCCCTCTACCTGCAGATTTATGACGATATAAAGAATCAGATTCTCGGCGGTCAGGCAGCTGCCGGCGAAAAACTGCCTTCGCTCCGCCGCCTGTCAAAGGAGCTGAAAGTCAGCATCACCACGGCCGAGCTGGCCTATAACCAGCTGCTGGTGGAAGGCTATGTGACCAGCCGCCCTCAATCCGGCTATTACGTGTCAGAAGTAACCTCTGTCAGCAGCAGATCGACGTCTGACACCCCGGCAGACCACGCCAGCTCCGCCGAATCGGTTATTTACGATATACGGGATTATCCGCTGGAAGGCAGTCCGTACCTCTACGATCTGTCCTGCTTCGATTTCAACAAGTGGAAAAAATGTGCAGCCAAAGTATTCAACGAATACTCCCACATGCTGCTTTTTGAGAGCAATCCCCAGGGCGAATCTGCCCTGCGCTTTGAGATTGCCAAGTACATCTACCATTCCCGCGGCGTATGTGCAAGTCCGGACCAGATCGTTATCGGTGCCGGTACCCAGCAGATTACCAGCCAGCTTTCACGAATTCTATCCAAGCTGGGAATTCATCATGTAGCCCTGGAAACACCGGGCTATCTGCCGGTACAGCGTCAGTTTTCCGACGCAGGGTTCAACATCAGCCACATACCGGTCGGCAATGACGGCATCGAAATCCAGCGCCTGCCGGTAAATATTCCGTCCGCGGTGTACGTGAGCCCATCCAACCAGTTCCCGACAGGAACGGTCATGCCGGTGGGCCGCCGCTATGAGCTGCTGGAATGGGCCCGCTCCAACCAGAGCATCATCATCGAAGACGACTACGACAGCGAGCTCCGCTACTTCGGCCGCCCTGTACCCGCCCTGCAAAGTCTGGACGAAGCCGGACGCGTAGTATACCTGGGGTCCTTCTCCTCCACCCTGTTTCCGGCAGTAAAGATTTCCTACATGGTACTGCCGCCGCAGCTTTCGGCAATTTTCGACAAAATAAAAGACCAGTACACCCAGACCTGTTCCAAGGCGGAACAGCTGACCCTGGCCTTTTTCATGGAAGACGGATATTATTATACCGGTATTAAAAAAATGCGAAGCCTCTATGCCCAGAAGCTGCAGACGGCCATCGCCGCATTTACCCGGTACGGTGCCGGCGGTTTTGTGACTCCTGTTGATACCCAGTCGGGCATCAATCTGAGCATCCGTGTCCGCTCACAGAAAAGTGCCGAAGAACTGTCCGCCGCCGCAAAATCCCTGCGCCTGCAGGTAATCCCCCTTTCCCGGGTTTCCGAGCCGGAAAAGACTTCTGCCGCGGGCAGCACACAGCGCACCCACACCCTGATTTTCTACTATAATCAGGTGCCGCTGGGCGAACTGGACGGACGGATTCAGCAGCTGCTGGAAGCGTGGTACGGCTAGTTCTGATGTAATTCGGTAAAAATACTCCTTTTGGGATTTCGGGACCAAAAAGGAGTATTTTTCTACTATAAATTGCATCATTTGCCCGTTAAATTCTCTAAAAAACAAACAAAAAAACACAGTTTTCGTTCTTCTCAGCTCGAAAACCGTGTTTTTTTCTTGTTTTATTCGATAAATATGATTACTCTGTACGCCTTTTTCTTTCAAAATGCCAAAAAGGAGTACAATTCAGCTACACATACTGATTCAGCCCATATAAATTCGGATTTTCCAGGATATCGGTCCGGTCAAGACGTGCCAGCATCTTTTCGAAGGATTCTGCTGCCTTCTGCAGGATCTCTGCCTCATCCACACGGGTGAGGCGGCGGTTTTCCATAACCACTTCACCTTCCACGATCACATTGTCCACGTCCTGTCCCATGGCGTGGGAAACCAGACGCTGAATCGGCATGACTCTGAATGGTGCCAGGTGCGGCTGCATCACATTTACGGTAATGATGTCCGCCTTCTTGCCTACTTCCAGAGAACCAACCAGATGGTCGATACCCAGTGCACGGGCAGGTTCGATGGTAGCAAGGCGCAGCACGGTGCCGCACGGCATCAGTCCGTAATTCTGATGAACATACCGCTGAACCACCTGTATATTCTTCATGTCACGCCACAGGTCATAGCTCCGGTCCGGTGCAGTGCCATCGGTAACAATGGCGAAATTGATGCCCTTTTCCAGCATGTCCATAACACGGCAGTGCCACATGGCATTGGAATAGGTGGTCGGCCCATGGAGTACCCAGGCACCTGTTTCTTTCAAAATCTCCAGCTCCTCATCGGAGTAACCGGTGCTGTGCGTCAGAGAAATACGCGGGGACAAAGCCTCCGGACTGGTCTCATACATGAACTTCACATCTCCGCTGTAAGCGTGAGTGTGAAGAGGCACATCGTACTCTTCCGCCAGTCTTGCCATCTCCTTATTCTGCCAGATGGTGTCTTCTTCGCTCACATTGGAACGGCGTCCCATGCGACCGGGAGCCACGATACAGGTGGCACGGGGATACTTGCCGTTCAGCGTGCGGAGGCAGGTTTCGATATTTTGCAGAGCGTCAGTCTGAGACAGGGTCAGCGTATGTGCACCACCCTCTTCATCGTACTGTACCGCCGTCTTCGGCCACGGTCCGTCAGGGAAACCGATACCGCTGAACTGGCGGATTCCCACCGCAGAGGATGCAGCCAGATTGGCATCCACCGCAGCCACAGAGTCAATCTTCGGGTCACTTCCCACCATGGAAACCGCAGTGGTCGTGCCGAATTTAATACGCTCCGCTGCCGCCAGAGCCCCCTCATTATACCAGAAGTCCGTATCGGTACAGCGGTAATACGCATGAACCGCCATCTCGTTCCACTCGTCATCATAATGCTCGCCCAGGGTTTTGAGCAGGCAGTGACCGCCATGGCCGTGAGCATCCACAAGGCCCGGCAGCACGGCATGTCCGTTCATGTCCATCACCCGCTTTGCCTCGGGCATTCCGTCAGACTCCAGTTCCTCCATGGAACCCACACCCGCAATCAGGCCGTCCTTCACAGCCACATAACCGCGTTCGAACACCCGGTTCTCTCCATCTACGGTAATTACGGCTCCGTTTGCCAGCAAAACATCCAGCATCTCCCGCTCCTTTCTCCGCCTAAACTCTTGCGCCCTTTTCACGGTCGCCGCCCAGAATGAAGCTGCCCATGCCTGTAGCACAGAGCATGCTGCTTTCCGCGTCAAACACCTTGGCAATGCAGCGGATCATACGGCTGCCGGTCTGGGTCAGTTCCACTCGGATTTTATAATGGACATTCATCATCGGCTTCAGATAGCTGACGGACAGGTCTGTCGTCGACACATATTTATTGGAATAGGCGGCGCAGGTCATACCCATGCCGGTGTCAATAATGCTGGCGATAATGCCGCCGTGAACACCGCCGTAAGGGTTTCTGCACCACTCTTTGGCTTCAAACTCATATTCCGCCCACATTTCTGCACGGCTGCCGTCCAGCATTTTCAGGTCCAGCAAAGCATTCAGCCGCTGCGGGTGCTGCAGTGCATAGGCGCGGATATCTTCAAAATCTCTTGCAAATTCAGGATCTCTCATAATTATTCCATTTCCCTCTGTTTACGAAAAGAGCAGTCCGCATGGGGCTGCTCCTTCAGTGTATGTGTATGATGTTATTACTTGTTGTCTACGATCACACGAACCCAGCCTTCTGGTGCTTCGATTCTGCCCATCTGGATACCGGTCAGTGTATCGTACAGTTTCTGAGTCACAGGACCCATAGCTTCCATACCGGATGGCAGACAGATTTCTTCGCCGTGGTTTACAATCTTGCCAACTGGGGAAATAACTGCAGCTGTACCGCACAGGCCAGCTTCTGCCATATCCTTCAGTTCATCAAGGTAAACTTCTCTTTCTTCCACTTCCAGGCCCAGATAATGTTCTGCAACATACATCAGGGATCTTCTTGTGATGGATGGCAGGATGGAACCGGACTTCGGAGTTACCAGCTTACCGTCCTTGGTTACGAAGATAAAGTTTGCACCACCGGTTTCTTCTACCTTGGTTCTTGTCTGCGGATCAACGTACATATTTTCATCGTAACCTGCATCGTGTGCATCTACGATATTCTTTAAACTCATAGCGTAGTTCAGACCAGCCTTGATATGACCGGTACCGTGAGGAGCTGCTCTGTCCACGTCAGAAACGCGGATTGTCAGAGGCTTTACGCCGCCCTTAAAGTAAGGGCCTACAGGAGTACAGAACACTCTGAACTCATATTCAGTTGCCGGCTTCACGCCGATAACAGCATTCTTGCCATACAGGAACGGACGGAGGTACAGGCTTGCACCGCTGCCATAAGGAGGCACATATGCAGCGTTTGCTGCTACTACCTGGTCAACTGCTTCCAGGAACTTTTCTACTGGCAGTTCAGGCATGCAGAGCCCTCTTGCAGAGTCCTGCAGTCTCAGTGCATTCATATCAGGTCTGAAAGTAACAATCTTACCGTCTTCGGTAGTATAAGCCTTCAGGCCTTCAAAGCAGGTCTGTGCATACTGCAGTACGCAGGCACATTCGCTCATTGTAATCATTCCATTGTCAACCAGGCCGCCTTCGTCCCATGCGCCGTCTTTAAATTCGCAAACGTAACGCTTGTCAGTTTCTACATAACCAAATCCCAGGTTAGCCCAGTCAATATTCTTCTTGTCCATTGGAATCCCTCTTTTCGTCAATATATTTACCATCAGTGATGGTATTCATTACATTGGATAAAAATTATGCAAATATTATACGCCTGCTGTTTTCGAAACACAAGGGGTTTTCGGAAAATTGTTTTCCGGCAAAATATTTTCGCTCAGTGTCATCGCTGTCTCAAGTGTTCCATTACGGCCTGGCGATTCGGATTATGCCCGTCATACTGAAAATACCGGGCAGCAAAGCCGCCCGGCGAAATTACGTTTATTTCTTCATGTAATTAAAATAAACAAATGGAAAAATGGTTAAGTTGACGATAGACAAAAGTAAACAAATCCAGAACGTTGGGAGAGTCACATCCACACAGGAATTCCAGTCTGTTAACTCATCTACCCACATCAACTTCCTGCAGTGAATAAATGCATTGATTTGAATCGCCATAATCAGCATAAAAGACATTTCGCCAATCATCAAATGATATAGTTTTTTATTCTCCCTATCACTCCAAAGCAGATGGATTATAAATACAAAAGGTATTCCCATGTATTCTATTTTTCCAATACCCCAATATGCAGGTGTAATATTACCCATATCAAACCACGGTAAAATAGAAAAAAGAATTTGAATAAAGACCAGTATTTTAAATACTTTTGCATTATACATGTTTTTTTCCTTTCATGGCAGCAAATCAAATTTACATTAATTAAAAAGTTCTCTTTCAAGTAAAGTCAAAGAATGCAACCTGACTGGCATTTTCAAAGAGTTTACTGATTGGGCTTCCATCCGTATCATTGGTATGGCCGCAATAGGAAGCACCTGATGACGTTTTTTCAGAAATAATTACTGTATGGTATGGGCTTCCTGCAGAACTTAGAAGCTGAACAACGTCCCCCACTGAACAACTGTTATATAATGACGTTGTGCTGGTCTTAACAGTTTTTGAATTGGCAATTGATGTCATATAAGTGTTAAAATCTGTTGCACGTATCCAAGAAGTACTTAACGCATATTCCCTACCATTTCCACTTTGATATCCCGGATCATAAGTGCATATACAATACCATTGTGTAGTACTATTGTAGATTCCCTCGGCACTCTTACTTCCTACCTTAGGAATACCTCCAGCAAAGAGACACTGAGAAACAAAATTCGTGCAGTCACCACCTTCAAGTGCCGAATAAAATGGATATGCTGCCGAATTATAATTTACGCCATATCGTATAGCATAACTAGCTGCTGCACTTCCAGAATATGAAGAGGATACTGCCCTGGTACTATTCCGAGTTTGAGCGACAAATAATTCTTTTTCTCTATTCGCATCGATGATATCTTGGATGGTCATCTGCATAAAATCATCAGACAAGTCAAAAGATAGTTTGCCACTCAATTCATCGAATTTGACACAATTATTAGTTTTTACGATATCAACAATTAAGGATTTACCGGATTCGCCATACTCCAGTGCTGTGTTGCAATATAAATAATCCTCGTATGCAAGCTTAAATTGAACAAGAAACTCCTTTATTAAATCATACGAATTGGATGTTTCAACGGAATGTTCAGATTCACCTATAAGAACGTCTATTGCCAATAGGTACAATCCTTCATAATCACCTTCTCCCACATTTTCTTCAATCAGGTAAGGCTGGAGTAATTCGCTTATTTCTCCCATTGAGTAATATGTATTGCTATTTACTGCCAAAGCAGCTGTACAGTTTAACACAACAATTGCAACAACTACGGCAATTGCAAACAATTTCTTCATTTCGTCACCTCCAATTATAATGTTTCCTTGGCTCCCAGTAAAGTATACTTACACTTATTTCAGTAAGTCATTTCCGAACTGTATTTTATCACTCTTTCATAGTCGCTTCCGCTGTAGGCGTAGCAGGAAGCCTTCGCACGGTACTTATAGCCTCTGTCCACAGATTTGGTTTCTGTGAGGGTGGTGCTTACTGTGTTTTGAGAGAGGATCCAGTCGTCCACATCCACCCATTCTCCGTCTTCGTATCTCTGCAGATACAGATGAACCGTGGTTTTAGTAGTAGTTCCTGCTTTACCTGTGATTCTGCCTGTCGCTTCGGCTATACCACTGGACGAAATCGACAATGAGGCTCGTGCTGACATATAATACTCAGCCATTAAGCCGATTTCATCATCTGGCAATGCTGCATATGCAGGTACTGCTGTAATCACCAGCAATACTACCGTCATACAGACTGCAGTCAGTTTTCGTTTCATGTTCATTTGCTCATCCTCCTTTTCATTCATCGGTTTGAAATACCCTTTGTATATATAAACCCGAAAAAAGGCGAATTTTGGACACGGTTTCGAAAAAAACATAAAATTTTTTTCAGTCTAGTCCATTATACCACAGACCATCCTGACATCCCATGAAAAAATGGACTGCATTTCTTTACACTAGCTTTTCCTGGTGTTAAAATATCTTTATCATTACAACTAGAATTCATTCGTAAACACAGTCAGGAGGTAGTTCATATGGCAGGAGGCAGAGGCGGACTCGGACCGAGAGGTTTTTTGACAGAAGAAGAAAAAAAGAATATGCCCAAGGTGACGAAGGCGCTTTTAGCTCGGATCCTTTCATACCTGAAACCTTACTGGCTGCAGTTCATGTTTGTGTTTATCGCAATCCTGCTGTCTGCGACGGTAGGACTCCTTCCTTCCATCATTACCGGCAAAATCGTAGATCAGGCGCTGGTGGGTGAAGATTTGATGCTGCTGGTTCAGCTGCTGATCATGGCCTTCTGCGCCATCGGTGTCAGCCAGCTGATTGGTGTTTTGGAAAGCTACATTAACTCCTGGATTTCCCAGCGGATTATTTTCGACATGAAAAACCAGATGTACCATCATCTGCAGTACATGCCACATTCTTTCTTCACCACAGAAAAACAGGGAGACATCATCACCCGCATGAATACGGACATCAGCGGAGTAAGTACCGTGATCAGCGGAACCCTTTCCAGTATCGTCAGCAATGTGGCCACCGTTGTCACCACACTGGTTGCTCTGTTCTCCATGAGCTGGCAGCTGGCCCTGGTGGGCATCGCCATCATTCCGCTGCTGATTCTGCCGACGAAGAGTGCCGGCAAAACCCGCTGGCTCCTCCTCAGTCAGAGCCAGGAAAGGAACGACGAGCTGAACCAGGTCATCAACGAAACCCTGTCCGTCAGCGGTTCCATGCTGGTGAAGATTTTTACCCGTGAAGAGCAGGAATACGAAAAGTTCGTAAAAGTAAATGAAGAAGCTACCGCCATCGCCTTGAAAGAGCGCCGCAGCGGCAAATGGTTCATGGTTGTCATGGGTATGTTCAGCCAGCTTGGCCCTCTGCTGATTTACTTCGTCGGCGGGTATCTCATTATCAACAAGCTGGATCCAGCCCTTACCGTTGGGACTGTCACTGCCACCGTTTCCCTGATCAACCGCCTCTACCGTCCGGTGGAATCCCTGCTGAATCTGCAGGTGGACTTCACCCGTTCTCTGGCTCTGTTTACACGTATTTTCGATTACTTCGACCGTGAAAACACCATCGTTTCTCCGGAAGACGGCCAGAAGCCGGATGTGGTGATGCAGCCCATCGAATATAAGCATGTGGCCTTCAGCTACGATCCGTCCAAGCCGCTGCTGACCGATGTGAACTTTACCGTTCCAGGCGGCAAAATGTATGCCATCGTGGGTCCGTCCGGCTCCGGCAAATCCACAGTAGTCAATATGATTCCGCGTCCTTACGATGTA
>JAFYNS010000175.1 GCA_017556505.1 Bacillota bacterium
ACAATTCCTGCAAATACAGGCTCCAGTGCGAGAATCACCCCTACATGGGATGCACTGGTATACTGCTGTGCAATCGGCTGAACTACGAACGCAACGCCGGTACAGAAGATAGAAAGGAATGCAACTGCAGCCCAGATATTTGGTTCCGTCGGCAGATGGGGAGTTTCTGTAATAAATGCAAGAATCAGGTTGCACACGCCAGTAACACCAAGCTGGAATACCCCCAGCTGATAAGCGTCAACCTCCTCATGTTCCACTGCCTTTTCTGTCAGCAGCAGGTCAATGGCATATGCTACACCGCACATGGTGCACAGAAGGTCACCTTTCAGATTCGCCATATTAATAGAGAAATCATCCTTGAGTGTCAGGAAAGCAATCCCCACGAAGCACATGAGTACGGAAATCAGCATTTTGCGGGACAGACGCTGTTTCAGGAAAATAAATCCGATAATCGGAGTGAAAATTACGGTGAGCGCACACAGGAATCCGGAGTTTGATAAAGTGGTATACTTAACTCCGAAAGTCGCACCGATATATACAAACACCAGAGCCACACCAACCAGAACACTGTACTTCAGTGTGGTTTTATTTACATTTAGAAGCTTTTTCCAGGACAGAAGCCCTGCAACCGCAAATGCGCCCAGGAAACGATGGGCATTCAGAGTAAAAGGATCCATGTCTCCCAGTGCCACATCCATAAGGTAATATGAAATCCCCCAGCACAATGTTACCAGGATCAGCATCATATCTGCCTGCAGCTGTTTATTTTTCATATGTATTCCTCCTAATCATACACCTAAATCCGCCCAATCAGAATTTCGAGAGCCAGTTCCGGTTCCAGAAGACCTGATTTTATATTGCGGTCCACTTCATAAAGCTGACTGAGCACACTTCTAAGTTTGTTTACCGTAAACTTTTCCGTGTATCCCATTGCCTTTTTAATTCGAAATTCACTGCCTTTCATGATTTCAGCAATCTGAGGAAGATTTTTTCCTTCTTCCTTAAATTCAGCCACTTCCAGCATCAGTTCAAACTGATTCACCAGCATGGATACGATGCCGAAAACATCCCTTCCGGAGCTGAGAATATTATAAAGAAGTCCGAAAGCACGGTCCTTCTGACCTCCGCTGACAGCATCCAGCAGATTAAAGATAAAGGTGTCCATATCCCCGTTCAGAACCTGCGACACGGCTTCTTCTGTAATCTGGCCGCCATAACTGTATGCAATCATCTTCTCGATATCATTGACAAGATTAAAGATGCGGTATTCTGTTTCTTTATTGAAATATCCGGACTGATCGATTATCAGTTTTACCAGTTCCCGGTCTGCCGGTACACCGGCTGCTGTGAACCGTTTGGAAATAAATCCGCTGAGACTGCTGTAGTCAAGCTGACTGAATTCATAGCATTCTGCCCTGCTTTTCAGCAGCTTTACCAGTTCACTTTTCCCTTCCGGATTTATGGTGCTGAAGACCAGCAAAGTCCCCTGATTTGGCTCTTTCAGATAGGCTTCCGCCAGTTCCAGATCTGCTGCTGTGAAACCTTTTGCATTGGAACTTCGGAGTGCAGGAAATTCACTGGCCCACACAATTCTCCGTTCCGACATCATTGAAAAGGTATTACATGCATCCAGAATCTCCGCAAGAGACTCACCCTCATCCTGGAATTTCACGTAATCAAGTGAAACCAGTGCCGGATTTACATACCGCTTCAGCAGGCTTTCCACAGCCCAGTTAATCAGGTACCCCTCCTCACCATAGAGAAAGAGTACTGATGGCATATCTTTTTCCTTTATATCTTTGCTGAATGCTTTAAATGCGTGTTCTTTCCGTTCTTTTTTAAACAAAACTTATCACCCTGATATCAAGATTCAATGACAGAACAGGCCTGAATCCGGTCTTTCTGAAAAGAAAACCCAACCGCCCCATTATAATCATTTCTTTTAATTATTATACCGCGTTTCTGAATTTTTTCAACGGTTATATCACTGGGGTGTCCATAATTGTTGTGTTCTCCCACCTGAAAAACAGCAATCTGCGGATTCACCGCATCAAGAAAAACATCACTGGTACTGGTTGCACTTCCATGGTGGCCTACCTTCAGAATATGAGCTTGCAGCCGCTTTTTCAGCCCCTTTCTTTCATAATATTCTACCATTTTCAGTTCACCGGCCTCATCCAGATCTCCTGTAATCAGAATCTTCCAGTCATCATAATGAATCATAAATACAGAACAGGCTTCATTTGACTCCTGTCCCTCGGTGGGATCTATTTCCAGAGGCCAGAGGGTTTCAATCCACACCCGTTCCGATACGGGGATCACATCCCCAGCCGTAAGCCCTGTTCTGGTCTGCTTCACAGGATAAACATCTGTAAGTTCTTCCAGACCTTTAAAATGGTCCATATGCAGATGGGTCGCGATTGCCATATCCACATTCCACGCACCATTTTTCAGCAAATAAGGCTTCAGTGTTTCCTTTCCGATATTATAGCTCCAGGATCCGCCTCCATCTATTAGCACATCCCGGCTGCCATCCCTTATATGAATACAGTCCCCCTGCCCCACATCCACGAAAACAAGATCTGCTTTCGAAACAGGACTTCCATATAAATCCGACATAAAAAACGACCCAATCAAGCCAAGAACCAAGGCTGCTGCAATAAGTCCCAAACGCCTGCGATGACAGAACACAAGATTTTGCTCAGATAATAAAAAGAACAGCAGAAAATAAGCTGAAAACAGCAGCCACAGCGGAGGACTGACCACATCACAGCTGCCATAACCACCCAGGGTGGATAATTCATTCAGCTTGACCGTAAAGAAACAGAGGCTGTCCAGAACTATATGAAGTATTTCCGGAACATATGAAACGAAAGCAAACAGGAAAAATGCCGCCAGAGCAGCCGGTACCAGTATGCCGGCCAGATAAATAACCGGAATATTTGCAAGCAGCGAAACCAGAGAAATATAATTGAACTGATACATCTGATAAAACAGAAGACCAAGATTTACCGCAAGCGCAGTTGCGGTTCCATCCGGAAGTTTTTCGGAAAGAACCGGCGTAATAAAACATATGGAGGATACCGCCAGAAAAGACATCTGAAAGCCTGTACCGAATATAACATACGGATTTATAAGAATCAGAAGCAATGCCACTGTGCTCAGACCTGTGGCCATGTCATAACGAAGATCCAGAAGCTGAGCTGCCGTATGCAGGCAGATCATCAGGCCTGCCCGAATTACAGATGGTGTCCACATAGATATGGTACCATATGCGGCAAGAAGCATCAAAAGACAGCAAGCCGCTGCAGGGCTTCTGCTGTTCCCGAAAATTTTGCGGTACAGACTGTACAAAATCCCCACATGGAGACCGCTGACAGCCAGAACGTGGGCTGTTCCGTTTTTCCGAAAGTCATCGTATATATCCTCACTGAGTGCTGAAGTATCACCAAACAAAACTCCGGAAATCAGCCCTTTTGATGCAGGATTCAGCTGTTCCGTAAACCCGTACCGTTTCTCAACCAGCCAGGCAGAAACACGGTCGTATAGATTCGCATATTCTACTGCAATTTCCAGTTCGTCCGCACTGCATTGAAAAAAGATTCCCTGACTTTTCAGATACAGCGCATAATCAAAACATCCCGGATTCCTTCGTCCCTGCGGCATTTCCAGAATACTCTCAAAACTTACAGTTCTGCGGTACAGAGACCATGGACGTTTCAGCTGCCCGTCATATACAAGCAAAATCTTTTCACCCGGCCATATTCTTTTCCCGTCTGTCTCCGTCACTCTGACTTCCATGCGGAATCCCCCCGACTCCGCCTCTTTCATTTTCATAACTTTTCCGGTCATAGTCTGAGATGAATGATTCCCCCCTTTCTCCAGTTCAGAGAAAGCTGACTGTTTCAGTGGAAATCCAAAGCCATGAAGCAGCATCAGAATGATTACAAACACTGCCGTGAAGATTAAATTC
>JAFYNS010000176.1 GCA_017556505.1 Bacillota bacterium
ACATTGACCGCAGAAACAACAGTGAAGACAAGGATCGCTATCAGACCGTTTACTGCAAGAACGAAGGATCTGTGGCGGCTCCGACTGCAGGACTTCACTTTACCCCGCAGCTGCTGCAGAAAGCTCGTGATAAGGGCGTTAAGATTGCTTATGTAACCCTGCATGTAGGTATCGGTACATTCCGTCCGGTAAAGGTAGAAAAGATCGAAGACCACCACATGCACTTCGAAGAATATTTTGTGGAGGAAGAAGCGGTGAAGACTATTAATGACACAATTCTGGCAGGGGGTCGGATTGTATCCGTGGGAACTACTTCCACCAGAACTGTGGAAAGTGCTGCAGCTTTCGATGAAGCAAGCGGCAAGTATCTGGTGCAGGCTGGATCCGGTTCTACCGGCATTTTCATTTATCCGGGGTATGAATTCAAGATTATCAAGTCTCTGATTACCAACTTCCATCTGCCGAAATCCACACTGCTGATGCTGATTTCTGCACTGTATAACAGGGAAGATATTCTCAGAGTATATGACATTGCCGTAAAGGAACAGTATCGTTTCTTCAGTTACGGGGATGCCATGTTTATAGAGTAACTTTAGTTTTGAATGTGAGAGGGGGGTTCAGGATGAAACAGTTTGACGAGAGATTACAGCAGCTGCAGCAGCAGATGAGCCGCAGAACCCAGCTTACCGCACAGATGGAAAGTCTGGGTATGCAGCTGGAAGAACAGAAGCGTAAAGTTCAGCAGCTTCAGGAAGCTGCCAACAGCGAGCAGTATGATGTGACTGAGCTGGAGAGTCTCAGTTTTGCTTCTATTCTTGCACGAATTGCAGGAAATCTGGACGAAAAACTGAATAGAGAAAAGAAAGAAGCCTTTGCTGCGGCAGCCAGATATGAGTCTGCCCGCAGAGAACTGGAAAATATTCAGGCCGATATCCGTGCTCTGGCAAACGAGCTGCACGGACTTGAATCTGTGGAATCAGAATATAAACAGGTTCTCAAGGAAAAACGTCAGGCTCTTGCTGACGGAGGGGATGAGACTGCCAAAGAAATCCTGGATCTGGAACAGAGAATTGCCTGGCTCAATGCACAGAAGGCAGAACTGGATGAGGCTTATGAAGCGGGCAGTGATGCCATGGATATCGTAAAGAGTATATCCGGAAGTCTGAGCAGTGCCAGCGGATGGGCTACCTGGGATCTGTTTGGAGGGGGACTTCTTACAGATATTATTAAACACAGCCATATGAATGATGCACAGCAGGAAATCGGAAATCTGCAGAATGCACTTCGCCGTTTCCGCACAGAATTGGCTGACGTAAAGATTGACGATGACCTTGATTTTCAGATGGATGGATTTACATCCTTTGGAGACTGGTTCCTGGATGGAATTATTTTCGATTGGATGGCTCTGGACCACATTCATAAATCGGAGACACAGATACAGAATACATGGAATCAGATTGCCATGGCTATAAGCAAACTGCAGGATATGCAGGAAGCTGTGAATGTGGAAATCCGGGAAATACAGGCGCAGCTGGATCAGCTGACAGCACAGGCGTAAACACTTGTGAGAAAGGACTTTACACATGAGAACTGATATCTTTAAATATGTAAGCCGGGATGAACTGATAAAGTGGACCATGGATATGGTAGCGATTCCATCCTACAGCGGCCTTCCAAACCAGGAAGCTGAAGTTGCAGCTTATATTAAAAATGTTTTTGATAATGAAGATATTCCATGCACGATTAGACCTCTGAAAAACGGACGGTGCAATGTGTATGCAACCCTGAAGGGCAGCGGAGGCGGCAAGTCTCTCATGTATAATGGACATATGGATACGGTTCCGGCTTATGGAATGGAGGATGCCTATACTCCATGGATTGATGATGACCAAAATATCCATGGCCGCGGTACTACCGACATGAAGGGGCCGATTGCAGCCATGATGGGTGCCTTGATTGCCTGGAAACGCAGCGGTGAGATTCTGCCGGGTGATGTGATATTTTGCGGGGTGGCGGACGAAGAGGAGGCCAGCATCGGCACAATCGCAGTTCTGGAAGACGGAATCCTTGCAGATGCAGCCATCGTGGGCGAGCCTATGGGTGATAACGCCATCGCAATTTCCCAGAAGGGTCTGGAATGGTATCAGGTTGATTTTCACGGCAGAACGGTTCACGGCGGACAGTACCGGAAGGGAATCGATGCCATTGAAATGGCTGTAAAGTATTATAATAAAATGCAGGACACTCTGGTGCCGGAAATCCGGTCCCGTTACCTGGAGGGTGTTGGAGAAAGCACCATCAACATTGGGGTAATTCAGGGCGGTACCCAGTGTTCAACCGTTGCTGGAGACTGTTATATTCAGCTGGACAGAAGGTTCCTGCCGGGTGTGGAATCCTATGAAGACTGCTGTGGCGAGCTGCAGGCAGTTGTGGATGAACTGAATGCATCTGAAGAAAACTTCAATGCTACAATCAAAGTTCTGGATGTGAGCGTGATGCAGGAAGGCTATGTTCATCAGGGATTTATTCAGAATTCGGAAGATCCGCTGGTAAAGTGCGCCGCTGCATGTACGGAACGGATCAGCGGTACTGAGCCGGAATTTATGGCTTGTCCTTGCTGGACCGATGCCGGACTTCTGGCACATTACGGTCATATACCGGTAGTGGTTCTTGGCCCGGGTGAAATGGAATATGCACATTCCAGCAGTGAAATCATAGCAATATCCGCACTCGAAAAATATTTTAAGATTTATACGGAAATCATGGGAGATTTCTGCAGATAATATAAAGGAGAAAAATTTATGGAACAGATTTTGAGAGATCAGATGCTGGAGGATATGAGAAAGGTCGTTCAGATCCCAAGCGTATCTTCTGATAAGGTAAATGTAGAAAAAGCACTGGACTGCTTCCTGGAAATCGCAGCCGGCATGGGATTCCATACCGAAAAGCTGGTAGATGGTCAGATTGGCATCGTAGAAATGGGTGAGGGCGATGAAGTCTGCGGCATTCTGGTACATCTGGATGTGGTTGATATCGGTGACGAAAGCCAGTGGTTCGTACCTCCATACGATGTAACTGTAAAAGACGGCAAGGTTTACGGCCGCGGCGTGCTGGACGATAAGGGTTCTGCCATCATGTCTCTCTATGCGATGAAGGCAGTGATGGACAGCGGCAAGCCATTACATAAAAAAATCCGTATGATTATCGGTACTCAGGAAGAAGTGGAATGGGTTGATATGTACGAGTACGTGGCAAAATATGACCTGCCGGACTATGCATTCACTCCGGACGGCCACTTCCCAATCGGCAACGTAGAGAAAGGTTATTATGACCTGGTAATGAATTTTGCTTTTAATGAAGCTGATGTGCAGCCTTCTGCAGACCTGCCAAAGATTGTGGCTATCGAATGTGGTGTGGCTTCCAATATCGTTCCGGAACACTGTACTGTAATCCTGAGTAATGGTGAAATCGTGACTGCAGACGGTATGGCAGCGCACACCTGTCTGCCTGACAAGGGTGTGAATGCACTGTTTAAGATGAAGGAAAAGCTGGATGCAGAATATAAGCTGGCTGACAACACCTGCAAGAAGGTAATCGATATGCTGTATGATTACTTCAGCGACTTCGTAGGTGCCAAACTGGGACTTGCTCCAAAGGAAGAATACTATCTGGGCGAATACATCCATAAGAATATGTACACACCATCTGTGATCAAGACCACTGAAGATGGCGTGGAAGTGGTTGTAAACGGACGTTTTGCTTATACTACCACCAAGGAAGAAATCCGCACTGCCTTCGAAAAGATGTGCGGAACCTACGGCGGTGAAATTGTTGGTGAAGACTTCCTGCCTGCAGTATTTGTAAGCCGAGAAGCTCCGTACATCAAGGAACTGGCAAAGGCTTATGAAAATGTAACCGGAACAGAAGCGGAATTTGTAATTGACTACGGCGCATCCTACTGCAAGGCTATGCCGAATATGGTAAGTTTTGGTCCAATCTTCCCGGGCGAAGTGGATATGTGCCACCAGGCTAATGAATACATGTCTCTGGATAAGATTGAACAGATGTATGACATTCTCCAGCAGTGCATCGGATCCATCGCATGCAGCGAAGAATCCATGAAGCCGAAAGAAGCCTAAAGACTGGCGGAAAAACTAAAATGTATGTATTGGTGTGTCCACGGGGGACACACTTAGTCAATGTGTCATAATGAAAAGGAGGGTGCCGCAGGATTCAGCGGCGCATTAGTAGTATGAAACATGCAGTAACTTATGAATTAATTAAAAAGGACAGCAGAACCCGTGCCCGCCGTGGTGTAGTTCATACACCGCACGGTGATATCCAGACTCCGGTATTCATGCCGGTAGGAACTCAGGCAACGGTAAAGGGGATGCGTCCGGAACAGGTAAAGGAACTGGGTGCTGAAATCATCCTGTCCAATACCTATCATTTATATCTGAGACCGGGCCACGACATCGTAAAAGAGGCAGGCGGTCTCCATAAATTTATGAACTGGGACAGAGCAATTCTGACCGACTCCGGTGGATTCCAGGTATTTTCCCTGGGCCAGATGCGTAAGATCACTGAAGAAGGTGTAAAGTTCCGCTCCCACATCGACGGTTCCAGCCACATGATTACACCGGAAAAGTCCATGGAAATTCAGAATTATCTGGGTTCTGACATCATGATGGCTTTCGACGAATGTACACCATATCCGGCAGACTGGAAGTACGCAAAGAACTCTCTGGAACGCACCAACCGCTGGCTGCAGCGCTGCAAGGACTACCATCAGGACTGGGAAAGACAGTCTCTCTTCGGCATCATGCAGGGCGGTATGTATAAGGATCTGCGTAAGCAGAGTGCAGAAGCCATTGTAGACATGGATCTGCCTGGCTATTCCATCGGCGGTCTGTCCGTAGGGGAGCCGAAGGAAGTCATGCTGGATGTACTGGATGACTGTGTAGATTATCTGCCTGAAAATAAGCCAAGATACCTGATGGGTGTTGGCAGTCCTGACTATCTGTTCGAAGGTGTGGAACGTGGTGTGGACATGTTCGACTGTGTACTGCCTACCA
>JAFYNS010000020.1 GCA_017556505.1 Bacillota bacterium
GGGTGAGACTTTCGGAATCACAGAAGATGATGTTCTTGCATCTGAACAGTTCGGTCCTTCTGTAGGCGATGAGCTGAAGAAGAATGCTATCGTTGCAGTGGTTATCGCATCCATCGGTATGCTGATCTACATCATCTTCCGTTTCAAATCCTGGAAGTTCGGTGCGGCATCCATTCTGGGGGTTGTACATGACGTCCTGATGGTAATTGCATTCTACGCAATTTTCGGATTTACTGTTAACAATCCATTTATTGCAGCAATTCTGACTCTGGTAGGTTACTCCATCAACGATACAATCGTAATCTTTGACCGAATCAGAGAAAATCAGAAACTGTTCCCTAAGAATGGTTCTGAAGCCAATATTGACAAATCTCTGAACCAGACACTGAACAGAACAATTATGACTTCCCTGACAACTTTGGTTGTTATGGTTCCGTTGTGCATCATGGTATCAGAAAGCATCCGCGAATTCATCATTCCTCTGATGATTGGTGTAATCGTAGGCTGCCTGTCTTCCATTTTTGTCTGCAGCCCGCTGTACTATGACATGAACAGAAGCAGCGAAGAATCCAAGTATGTTAAGAATATGAAAAAGAGAAAATAAACGGGAGTTTATCTGCTATGTTATCAAAAGCCGAATTTTTAGATGAAATAAAAAAATACAATTCGAATTATGATCTGGAAACCATCGGAAGGGCGTATGACATTGGAAGAACCCTTCATGACGGACAGCTTCGAAAAAGCGGTGAGCCTTATTTCATTCATCCAATTGAAGTAGCTATTATTCTGGCACAGCTTGGGATGGATGATGAAGCTATTATAGGCGGGCTTTTGCATGACGTTGTAGAAGACACCGAGTATACCAGAGAGCAGCTTGTTAAGGATTTCAGCGAAGATATTGCAGTACTGGTTGATGGCGTAACCAAGCTGGGTTCCATCAAGTTTGAGTCTAAGGAAGAACTGCAGGCGGAAAACTTCCGCAAAATGTTCCTGGCCATGTCCAAGGACATTCGGGTTCTGATTATCAAGCTGGCCGACAGACTGCATAACATGCGGACCATGCAGCATATGAAGCCGCATAAGCAGATTGAAAAATCCAGAGAAACTCTGGAAATTTATGCTCCGCTGGCCAGCCGTCTGGGTATCGCAGCTGTAAAGTTTGAAATGGAAGACCTTGCGCTGAAATATCTGCAGCCGGAAGAGTATAAAGATCTGGTGGAAAAGGTTGAAAACCGTAAAATACAGCGTGTTGAAACCATTAACCAGGTAATCGACGAACTGAAAGAAGTTCTGGATGACATGAAGCTCCGGTATGAAATTTACGGCCGTGCGAAGCACTATTACAGTATCTACCGTAAAATGAAGTACCAGAACAAGCAGATTGATGAAATCTTCGACCTGATTGCCGTGCGCATCATTGTAGAAAATGTCCGTGACTGCTATGCGGTACTGGGTCTGGTTCACACCATGTGGAAACCGATTCCTGGCCGTTTCAAGGACTATATTGCCATGCCGAAGCCTAACATGTATCAGTCGCTGCATACAACAGTTATCGGTGAACAGGGTGAAATCTTTGAAATTCAGATCAGAACTCATGAAATGCATGAAGTCGCTGAATACGGTATCGCGGCTCACTGGAAATATAAAGAAGGCAAGCTTTCTGCGGAAACCAATTCCGATGATGTGAAGCTGGCATGGCTCCGTCAGTCTCTGGAATGGAATAAGGACCTGAAGGACCCTAAGGAATTCCTGGAAACTATGAAGATGGACCTGTTTGCAACCCAGGTATTCGTATTTACTCCGAAGGGTGACGTAATCGAACTGCCTGCTGGTTCCACGCCGCTTGACTTCGCCTTCAAAATCCACTCTGCCGTAGGCTGCAAGTGTGTAGGGGCACGAATCAACGGAAAAATGGTTACGATTGACTATACGCTGCAGAACGGTGATATTGTTGAAATCGTAACAAGTTCAAACTCCAGCGGTCCAAGTGTGGACTGGCTGAAAATTGCAAAAAGTTCACACGCCAGAAACAAGATCCGTAACTGGCTGAAAAAAGAAAATAAATCCGATGCAGTAGACAAGGGTAAAGATCTGCTGGATAAGGCACTTCGCAAGAAAGGCTATGACCCACATGTTTACGCCAAGTCCATGTATCTGAACAAAGCCATGAAAACCATGCGTTTTGCTACACCGGATGAAGCTTACGTACAGCTTTCCAACGGCGGAACACTGATGAGCAAATTCTGCAACCTGCTTGTAAGTGCCTATAATGAAGACAATAAACTGACTGAAGTTAAATCCAACGAAGAAGTTATTGAAAGCATTAAGGCAGCGGAAGAACGGAAGCAGAAGGCTGCCAAACAGCAGAAAAAGAGACAGGTAAGCGATAACGGTGCCGGAATTGTAGTTCTCGGAGCTGATGATATAGATAACCTTATGATCAGAGTGTCCCGCTGCTGCAATCCTGTACCTGGGGATGATATCATTGGTTTCATTACCAAGGGCCGCGGCATTTCCGTCCATCGTAAAGACTGTACCAATATTGTTTCACTTCCTGAGGCAGAAAAACAGCGCTGCATCGAAGTAGAATGGGAAGATCTGAAGGAAGGCAAATCCTATAATGCTGATATCTGCATCCTTTGCTATGACAGAAAGGGTATTCTTTCCGACATCTCCAAGGTCTGCGAAGACATGGACATTCATTTAACCGGTGTAAATGCCAAGTCAAGCAAGGATGGTATGGTTAATATGGTAATTTCCCTGTCCATCTCCAGTACCGCTGAAATGCAGAAGGTACAGAGAAACATCCGTCTTATCGACGGCGTGGTACAGGTTTACAGAGCCAAGTCTTAATATAATAGAAATAAAGGATATTTAATATGAGAGCAGTCGTACAGAGAGTCACCGAAGGTGATGTAACCGTAGAAAACCAGGTAACCGGATCCATCGGAAACGGGTTTGTGGTCCTGCTGGGTGTAGAGGATACCGATACAGAAAAGGATGCAGAATACCTGGCTGATAAGATTGTCGGTCTTCGCGTATTTGAAGATTCAGAAGATAAAATGAACCTGTCTCTGCAGGATGTGGGCGGCGAAATGCTGGTTATTTCCCAGTTCACCCTGTTGGCAGATGCAAGAAAGGGCAGACGTCCGAATTTTGTGAAGGCAGCCCGTCCTGAAATGGCCAGAAAACTGTATGAACATTTCGTGGAAAAAGTAAAGGCACAGGGAGTACATGTTGGTGAAGGTGTATTCCAGGCGCATATGCTGGTTCGCATTCATAACGATGGCCCTGTAACCATTCTGCTGGACAGTAATAAATTATTCTAGAGAGGTAAGGATATGATGAAAGTTCTCCATTACGAGATTGGTCCTATGCCGACCAATACCTATGTGGCTTATGATGAAGAAACTATGGCCGGATTTATGATTGACCCTGCGGTTTATGTTCCTGAAATTACGGATAAGATTAAGGAACTGGGCATTGATCTGCAGTATATCATTCTGACTCACGGACACTTTGACCATATCGAGGGCGTAGAAGCATTTAAGAAAGACTTCCCGAATATAAAGGTAATCTGCCACAGTGAAGAACGTGAAATGCTGAAAAGCGGTGCACTGAACAGTTCTCTGGACTTCAGAGGATGGCCGTATACCACCGATGCAGATCAGACCGTACGTCACCGTGAAACCCTGAAGGTAGGAAATCTGGAACTTACTTTCTTCCATACACCAGGTCACTCCAAAGGCGGTATTTCCATTTATGTACCGGGAACACCAGGATACTGCTTCAGCGGGGATACACTGTTCCGCCGTTCCATCGGCAGAAGTGATTTTTACGGCGGTGATTTCCGTACACTGATTAATTCCATCAAGGATGTACTGTTCTATCTGCCGGATGATACAGTGGTGCTTCCAGGTCATATGGGACCTACCACAATTGCTGAAGAGAAGAGGGGCAATCCATTTGTATAATATAGTAATTAAAAACGTAGAAAATAAATACGAGTATAATGAGCTGATTAAGGTATTCTTACGTCCTGATCAGTTCGAAAGCTTCACGGAAGCTGAGTTTGCTGAAAAAGAAACCAGGGATGACGCAGAACTTATTATCATCAATGAAGACGGTTTCAGCGAGAAGAATCCGATTAAACGTGAAATTTTCCAGAAACTCCTTCCTCTGACGGATCAAAATCCGCCGGCATGGGGGATTTTGACGGGGGTTCGTCCGGTGAAGCTGACCGGTGAACTCTTCGGCAGACTGGGCAGCGAAGAAGCTGTCAGAAAAGAACTGAGAGGGTTCTACTTCGTAAATGAAGAGAAGACACAGCTGCTTTTGGACACCTGGAACTACCAGCAGAAAGTGCTGGGACCGCCGCCGGATGGAGGCGTAGGCGTTTACATTGGCATTCCGTTCTGTCCGACACGCTGTCTCTACTGCTCCTTCACCTCCAACCAGAAGGGGCCGGAGGAGATTCAGCGGTATCTGGAAGCCTTGTTTACCGAAATCCGTTATTGTGGACTTCGAATGAAAGAAACAGGACTCTGGCCTGAGTCCATCTATATCGGCGGCGGTACACCGACAACCCTGGACGAGCATCAGCTGGATGCACTGCTGACAGAAGTGAAAGCGCATATGGATCTGTCCAGATGCAAGGAATTTACTGTGGAAGCAGGCCGCCCGGACACCATCACTTACGAAAAGCTGGAAGTGATTAAGAAACACGGTGTGGACCGAATCAGTATTAATCCGCAGTCCATGAAAGAACGGACGCTGGAGCTGATTGGCCGTTCTCATAAGCCTGGCGATATTGTTCAGGCCTTCCAGAAAGCTTCCTGGTGCGAGATTCCAATGGTAAATGCAGACGTTATCGCGGGTCTGCAGGAAGAAACCGTAGAAGATTTCAGAGACACCATGGAGCGGCTCATTAAGCTGGATGCAACCAATATTACAGTCCATACTCTGGCTGTAAAGAGAGCTTCCAGACTGATTGAAGAAGATCCTGATTATGCTTACCGTCAGGGTGAGCTGGTGGCAGATATGCTGAAAGAGGGCGTTAAGCTGCTGGAAGAAGCCGGCTACCGTCCATACTATCTGTACCGTCAGAAACATATGGCTGGATCTTTTGAAAATGTAGGTTATTGTAAGGGCGACACCCCTTGCATTTATAACATAAGAATCATGGAGGAACAGCAGACCATCATTGCACTGGGTGCCGGCGGCATCAGCAAGGTTTACTTCCCGGAAGAAAACCGGCTGGAACGTGTGCCGAATGTATCCAACTACGAGATTTATATCGAACGTCTTGATGAGATGCTGGACCGAAAAGAAAACAACTTATTCAAGGAGGTTACAACATGTTAACAAACGCGCCTAAGGGAACCAAGGATATTTTACCTGATCAGATTCACAAATGGCACTATGTTGAAGAGCAGTGGAAAGACATCTGCAGAAGATACGGCTTCAAGGAAGTACGTACCCCTGTATTCGAACATACAGAATTATTCACAAGAGGTATCGGTGATACTACTGACGTAGTACAAAAGGAAATGTATACCTTTGAAGACCACGGCGGCAGAAGCATCACGCTGAAGCCGGAAGGTACTTCTCCTGCAGTTCGTGCATTTATCGAACACAAGCAGTATGCCGAAGTACAGCCTACCAAGTATCACTACATCACACCATGCTACCGTTATGAAAAGCCGCAGTCCGGCCGTCTGAGAGAATTCCATCAGTTCGGTATCGAAGTATTCGGTACTCCGAATATGATGGCAGATGCAGAAGTAATCTGTCTGGGTTATGAATTCCTGACTTCCCTGGGCATTACTGAAATTGCACTGCGCATTAACAGCGTAGGTTGTCCGGAATGCAGAAAGAAGCACAGGGCAGCACTTCGTGAATTCCTGACACCGAAGTATGATCAGCTGTGCGACACCTGCAAGACACGTTTTGATAAGAACCCAATGAGAATTCTGGACTGCAAGTCCCCTGTATGTCAGGAACTGGTACAGGGAGCACCGATGATGATCGACTATCTGTGCGATGACTGTAAGGAATCCTTTGAAGAACTGAAGGCGAATCTGACTGCAATGGAAATCCCATTTGAAGTTGACCCTGGTATCGTAAGAGGCCTGGATTACTACACTAAGACTGCGTTCGAGTTCGTAACCACCAAAATCGGTGCACAGGGAACTGTGTGCGGCGGCGGACGCTATGACCACCTGATTGAAGAAGTTGGCGGACCTCCAATCCCTGGCGTAGGTTTTGGTCTGGGTATTGAAAGACTGCTGCTGCTGATGGAAGCCAACGAAGCTGAATTCCCTGAAGCGGATAAGCTGGATGTTTTCGTTGCAGTAATGGGTGATGCAGCCAAGGCTTACGGTCTGAAGCTTTGCAGAGAACTGAGAGCAAAAGGATTGTCTGTAGAAATGGATACACTGGCCAGAAACATCAAGGGTCAGTTCAAATATGCAAACAGACTGAATGCCAAGTACACTGTAGTAATCGGTGAAAATGAACTGGCAGAAGGTGTGGCTGCTGTAAAGGATATGGAAAAGCAGGAACAGACCAACGTGAAGTTTGAAGACTTATACGAAGTATTAAGTAAATAGATTCTGCAAGGAGAAATATAGAATGAGTGAATTATTCAAGCGCACACACATGTGCGGCAAATTAAATATTGAAAATGTTGATCAGGAAGTTATGCTGAACGGCTGGGTTGCTAAGAGAAGAAACCTGGGCGGCCTGATCTTCGTAGACCTGAGAGACAAGACCGGTATCGTGCAGGTAACTTTCGACGATAAGATTCCTGCAGAAGTCTTCGAAAAGGCTGACTCTCTGAGAAGTGAATATGTAATTGGTGTAAAGGGTATCGTAAAGGAAAGATCTGCCAAGAATATGAATATCCCTACCGGTGAAATCGAAGTATTTGCAACCGACCTGGTTCTGTACTCCGAAGCGGAAACTCCTCCGATTTACATTAAGGATGACGACAATGTAGATGAAAACCTGAGACTGAAGTACCGTTACCTGGATCTGCGTAAGCCAAAGATGCAGAGAAATCTGACCTTCCGTCATCAGATTGTAAAGTGCACAAGAGACTACTTCGACGAAAACGGTTTCACTGAAGTAGAAACTCCAATGCTGATTAAGTCCACTCCGGAAGGTGCAAGAGACTACCTGGTACCAAGCCGTGTACATCCTGGTTCCTTCTACGCACTGCCTCAGTCTCCGCAGCTGTTCAAGCAGATGCTGATGGTAAGCGGTACTGACCGTTACATGCAGATTGTAAAGTGTTTCCGTGACGAAGACCTGAGAGCCGACCGTCAGCCTGAATTTACTCAGATTGACCTTGAAATGTCCTTCGTTGATGAAGAAGACGTTATGGCTATGAACGAAGGCTTCCTGAAGAAGGTATTCCACGATGTTATGGGCGTGGATATTCAGCTGCCTCTGCCTCGTCTGACATGGCACGAAGCGATGGAACGTTACGGTTCCGATAAGCCAGACGTAAGATTCGGCTTTGAACTGCACTGCCTGAACCACCTGGCTGAAAAGTGCCAGTTCAAGGTATTCACCGATGCTCTGGCTGCAGGCGGCGATGTTCGCGGCATCTGCATCGACGGCGGTTCCGATAAGTTCAGCCGTAAGGATATCGACAAGCTGACTGCTTCCGTAAAGGATTACGGTGCAAAGGGTATGGTTTGGATGCGTGTTGGCGAAGATGAAATCAACTCCTCTGTAAACAAGTTCTTCACTCAGGAAGAGCTGAAGGAATGGGCAGCTGAATTCGACGCTAAGGCCGGCGATCTGATTTTCATTATCTCCGACAAGAAGAAGGTTGTATTCGACGCTCTGGGCTTCCTGAGAAGAGACATCGCAAAGCGTCTGGGTCTGCTGGATGACAGAGATTTCAAGCTGCTGTGGGTTACTGACTTCCCTCTGTTCGAAAAAGACGACGAAACCGGCGAACTGAAGTCCATGCATCATCCGTTCACTCAGCCTAGACTGGACCAGATTCCAATGCTGGATACCAATCCGGAAGAAGTACTGGCAGTTGCTTATGATATTGTATTAAACGGTGTGGAACTGGGCGGCGGCTCCATCAGAATCCACGATAAGGACCTGCAGGCGAAGATGTTTGAAGTTCTGGGCCTGACAAAGGAAGAATGTGACGAAAAGTTCGGCTTCCTGATTGAAGCATTTAAGTACGGCGTACCACCTCACGGCGGTCTGGCATACGGTCTGGACAGACTGGTAATGCTGCTGGCTGGTGAATCTTCCATCCGTGAAGTAATGGCATTCCCTAAGAACCAGCAGGCACAGTGCCTGGTAACAAGCGCTCCTGGTCCTGTAGCGGAAGACCAGCTGGAAGAACTGGGTATTTCCACTAAATAATCCGATATATTGTGCCTGCAGAAATGCTGTCCGCATTTAGTCCCCGGTACGCAAAGTGCCTTCGAAATTATTCAGATAGCATTTCTGCAAGGCAACAATCTTATCATTTACTGCAAGATCTGTTCTCTGGGTTTAATTTGAAATAAGGGGATTTAGGAGAGAAGTTATGGCAAAGATATGTATAAACTGCGGAGCCAAAATTGGGATATTTGAATATTCCAGTACGCTTTCGCACACAAAGGTTTCCTTCTGTGAAAAATGCAGAAAGCTTCCAGATGAACTTCTGAATGATGTCAGAATGCTCTCTGATTCAAGTAATTACAAAAAAGTCAAAGCTGAGTTTCAGTCTGCGCTGGAATCTTCCGGTTTAAACTCAGATATAAAGCAGTATCTCTGGGATGAATTTCAGCAGATTGCAGCAAATAAAACTGAAACAAACTATACAAATTATGCCATAAAGCGTTTTGCAGCGGACTTTGAAGAAAGTTATGAAGCTGTCAGAACTGTTGGAAAAGAACTCACCTGTGATGAAGTAATCAGTAATCCTCCTGTTATTAATACCGGAAATACAAAAGTTTCTACATTTGCGTTTGAGCAGTATTTTTTCAGGAACGGAAGTTACGCCAGTCTTACAATAACGCTGGTAAATTACAACGGTATTTCCACCGTAATATCTTGTTCTTCCGGAGGCGGTGATGGACTTCTGAATCTCAGCTGGGGTGCGGAAGAAGATTTTGTAAATGACTTTTGGATTAAGTTCAGGGATATGTATCCGCAGTTTGAAACGGAAGGAGTTCCGTTGGAATCACTGGAATATCCTGAAAAAATTTAAAAGTATAAATTTGCAGAAGGGGATGATTCCCATGAATAGAATTAGAATAGGTGTACTGGGCGGGACTTTCGATCCGGTACATAACGGTCACGTTACTCTGGGTGCTGCGGCAGTCAAAGAGGCGGGACTGGACAAACTGATTATTATGCCGGCACATGTGCAGCCTTTCAAAATCGGCAGGGAATTTGCTGATGACCATCACCGGCTGGAAATGTGCAGAATGGCTTTTGCTGATGTGGACAAGGCGGAAGTTTCCGATTATGAAATGGCACATACGGATATTTCCTATACCTTTGATACGCTGGCTTATTTAAAAAAAACCATTCCGGGAAGTAAACTGTATTTTATAACCGGAACCGAGTCCGTCCTGGCAATCGAAGACTGGAGAAAAGGCAGGGATCTGCTGCAGACCTATGGCTTTATCGTAAGTGTACGGCCGGGATACAAGGAAAAAGAACTGGATGAGAGAATCCGTTATTATGAAGGTGTTTACGGAACTGAAGTGATTCGTCTTCTTCATGAAATGCCGGATGTTTCATCCACAAGTATCAAAGCCCGACGGGATCAGGGACTTTCCATAAGCGATTTGCTTCCTGAGTCCGTAGAAAGGTATATCAATGAACACAGCCTCTATTTGTGAATATATTGAAAAAAACTTTTCCGAGAAGAGAAAAATTCATACGGAAGGGGTACGTCAGACGGCTATGAAGCTGGCAGAAAAGTTTGGCGAAGGAAACCATAATCTGGTTGAAAAAGCTGAACTTGCTGCACTTTACCATGATATGTACCGCGGTGTACCGGTTGACGTATTAAACTATTATGTAAAGCATCTTGATCTGGACGAAAAACGGTATAAAGACAACGCCAATCTGGCACACGGCAAGATTGCAGCGATCGTAATTCAGAGAGATTTTGATGAAAAAGACCAGGATATCATCAATGCCGTGTCTTATCATACGACAGGCCGGCCTGAGATGTCACTTCTGGAAAAGATTATATACATTGCGGATGCGGTGGAACCAAACCGGAGCTATCCGGGGGTGCAGAATCTCAGACAGATTCTTGAAGACGATCTGGACCGTGCAGTGCTTCAGTCTCTTACAAATACCATCAACTATGTCCGCAGCGAAAAAAAATTCCTGGATGAGGATACAGTACTTGCACAAGAGTACTTTGAAAAGAAGATAAAAGAAAAAGGAGAATAAAACATGACCATCAAAGAATATGCATTGCTGGCAGGAAAGACACTTTCCGACAAAAAAGCTCAGGATATCGTGATCGTGGATATTCAGGGCAAGGCTACGTTTGCAGACTACTTCGTTATCTGCTCCGGCGGTTCCGAACGTCAGGTACAGAGCCTGGCTGACGACGTGGAAGATGCATTTGCCAAGGAAGGCCTGCTGGTTAAGTCCATCGAAGGACGCCAGGGTTCCGGCTGGATTTTAATGGACTTCGGCGATATCATTGTAAACGTATTTACCAAGGAAATGAGAGAACGTTACAATATCGAAAAAGTCTGGGGCGATTGTGAATTCATCGAAGTGGAGGAATAAGCATAAAATGAACGAAAGATATAATCATAAAGAAATCGAAGCAAAATGGCAGAAATACTGGGAAGAAAACAACTGCTTCGAAACAGTAGAAGATGACAGCAAAGAAAAATACTATGTACTGGAAATGTTCCCATACCCATCCGGCAAGCTGCACATGGGTCATGTAAGAAACTACTCCATCGGTGACATCGTGGCTCGTTTCAAGAAGATGGACGGCTACAATGTACTGCATCCAATGGGCTGGGACTCCTTCGGTCTGCCTGCTGAAAATGCAGCAATCAAGCACGGCATTCACCCTGCTAAGTGGACTTGGGAAAACATCGCAGAAATGCGCGAACAGCTGAAGGAACTGGGTCTGTCTTATGACTGGAACCGTGAAGTTGCAACCTGCCACGAAGACTACTATAAGTGGATGCAGTGGATCTTCATTCAGTTCTACAAGAGAGGCCTGGCTTACAAGAAGGAAAACCCTGTAAACTGGTGTCCTGACTGCCAGACTGTACTGGCTAATGAACAGGTAGTTGACGGCTGCTGCGAAAGATGTAAGGCAGTAGTAGGTAAGAAGAACCTGTCTCAGTGGTACCTGAAGATTACGGACTATGCTGACAGACTGCTGGACAACCTGGACACTCTGGAAGGATGGCCAAACAAGGTTAAAATGATGCAGAAGAACTGGATTGGCCGTTCCTACGGTGCAGAAGTTGACTTCGGCATCAAGGATGATGACCGCAAGCTGAGAATCTTCACTACAAGATGCGATACACTCTTCGGTGTTACCTACATGGTAATGTCTCCTGAACATCCTTATGTAAACAGCCTGGTTGAAGGTACTGAATACGAAGCTGCAGTGAAGGAATACCAGGAAAAGGTTCAGAAGATGACTGACATCGAAAGAACCTCCACTGCTAACGAAAAGACCGGTGTATTCATCGGCAGATATGCAGTAAATCCTCTGAACGGCAAGGAAGTTCCAATCTTCATTTCTGACTACGTACTGATGGGTTATGGTACCGGTGCTATCATGGCAGTACCTGCACACGACCAGAGAGACTTCGATTTCGCAAAGACTTTCGGTCTGGAAATTATTCCTGTAGTTGATCCTCAGAATCCTGAAATTGATCTGTATGACCTGAAGGAAGCATTCGTAGCAGAAGGTACAATGATCAACTCCGGTGAATTTAACGGTATGAACAACCGTGACGCTATCGAAAAGGTAGCAGACTACCTGAAGGAAAAGGGTATCGGTGAAAAGACTGTAAACTACAGACTGCGTGACTGGCTGATTTCCAGACAGAGATACTGGGGTACTCCAATTCCTATGATTTACTGTGAAGAGTGCGGCTGGGTTCCTGAAAAGGAAGAAAACCTGCCGGTACTGCTGCCAACTGACGTAGAATTTACCGGTAAGGGAGAATCTCCTCTGACTACTTCCGCAACCTTCGGCGACACTGTATGTCCATGCTGCGGCAAGCCTGCAAGAAGAGAAATGGATACCATGGATACCTTCCTGGATTCTTCCTGGTACTTCCTGAGATATGCTGACCCTAAGAATGCAGAAGCTCCATTCGATCCTGCAAAGGCTGCGTACTGGTTCGGCAAGAACGGTGTAGACCAGTACATCGGCGGTGTAGAACATGCAATCCTGCACCTGATGTATGCAAGATTCTTCCAGATGGCTCTCTATGATATGGGCCTGGCATCCTGCGAAGAACCGTTCGAAAACCTGCTGACTCAGGGTATGGTAAACAAGGATGGCAAGAAGATGAGTAAGTCCATCGGCAACGTAGTAAGCCCTGAAGAAATCATTGAAAAGTACGGTGCGGATACTGCAAGACTTTTCATTCTGTTCGCAGCACCACCTGAAAGAGAACTTGACTGGTCCGATACCGGTGTAGAAGGATCCTATCGTTTCCTGAGCCGTGTATACAGACTGGTATACGAATTTGTTGAAAAGTACGGTTCTGTTCCTGAAACCTTCGAAGCAAAGACTGCAGCTGACAAGTCCCTGAACTACGTTCTGAACTCTACCATCAAGAAGGTAAGCGAAGACGTTGGCGGACGTTTCAGCTTCAACACTGCAATCAGCTCCATCATGGAACTGGTTAACGAAATGTACCGCTATAAGGAACTGGAAGACCTGAATGTAGGTCTGCTGGGCAAGGCGGTGAAAGAACTGATTATCATTCTGTCTCCATTCACACCGCATATCTGTGAAGAAATGTGGGAACACATCGGACAGACTGGTTCCCTGACTACTATGGCATGGCCGGAATTTGATGAAGATGCCCTGGTAAAAGACGAAGTACTGATTGTAGTTCAGGTGAACGGTAAATTAAAAGATAAAATGATGGTTGCAAATAATGCAAGCCAGGAAGATCTGGAAAAGATAGTAATGGAAAATGAAAAAATCCAGGCATTATTAGAAGGAAAGACAGTGGTTAAGGTAATTTCTGTACCAAACCGTCTGTTAAACATCGTAGTAAAATAAGAATTTCTTATCGGGCAGGAGCAGCGGGACGTTTAAACACTGCTCCGCCCGCTTATGAAGACAACTGAACAAAATGCTTTGCTATCTTTTCATAAATACGAAAAGGACGGAAAAATTTTATGAGAAGAAAACCAATGAGACCAAGAAAGGAATCACCTTTAAAGGTCATTCCGGTAGGTGGGCTGAACGAAATCGGAAAGAATCTGACCCTGCTGGAATATCGGGATGAAATCCTGATTATTGACTGCGGCATGTCCTTCCCGGGGGATGAAATGTACGGTATTGATATCGTCATCCCGGATTTCACTTACCTGATCAACAACCAGGATAAGATTGTCGGCATGGTGCTGACTCACGGACATGAGGACCATATCGGTGCGGTTCCTTATCTGCTCAAGTATATTAACGTACCGGTTTACGGTACTCGCCTTACTCTGGGACTGGTTGAAAACAAACTGAAAGAACACAATCTTCACGGAGATTTACGTACAATCTTTGCAGGGGACAAGGTGCAGCTTGGACACTTTAATGTGGAAGCAATCCGGACCACACACTCTGTGGCTGATTCTATCTGCCTTGCCATCGATACGCCGGCGGGACTGGTGTTCCATTCCGGTGACTTTAAAATCGACTATACGCCGCTGGATGGAGAGCCGATTGACCTGGCAAAACTTGCAAGTCTGGGGAAGCAGGGTGTTTCTCTGATGCTTTGTGACAGTACCAACGCGGTGCGCGGCGGATATACTTCCTCCGAGCAGGTGGTTGGACAGACCATCGAATCCATTTTCAGAAAGTGCAGTACCAGAATTATTATTGCAACATTCTCATCCAATGTACACCGTGTGCAGAAGATTATCGAAAGTGCCATCAAAGTTGGCAGAAAAGTTGCAGTTTCCGGCAGAAGCATGGAAAATGTAGTTGCGCTTGCCATTGAACTGGGATATCTGGATATTCCGGCAGGAACTCTGGTTGACCTGAAGATGACTAAGAATATTCCGGATGATAAGCTGGTTATTATCACAACCGGAAGCCAGGGCGAACCGATGTCGGCTCTGAGCAGAATTGCAAGCGGTGAACACAGAAGTGTAAAGTTAAAACCGGGAGATACTGTTATTCTTTCTTCCACACCGATTCCGGGTAATGAAAAGACAGTATCCAACGTTGTAAATAAGCTCTTTGAAAAGGGAGCTGAAGTAATTTATTCTGATATTGCAGACATTCACGTTTCCGGCCATGCATGTCAGGAAGAACTGAAGCTGATTCATTCTCTGATTAAGCCGAAGTACTTCATGCCGGTGCACGGTGAATATCGTCATCTGATTCAGCACGCTAAACTGGCTGAAAATCTGGGTATGGATCCGGAGAATATTTTCGTTATGGAAAATGGGGAGGTTCTTTCTCTGAACAGCAAAGGTGCTGCCAAAGAAGGAACACGTATTCCTGCGGAAGCAATTCTGGTTGACGGTCTTGGAATCGGTGACGTAGGTAATATCGTACTCCGCGACAGAAAACTCCTGTCGGAATCCGGTCTGATTATCGTAGTTGCGGCAATCGACAGGGAAAGCCGTCTGGTTGTTTCCGGTCCGGATATCATCTCCAGAGGTTTTGTTTATGTGAGAGAAAACGAACATCTGATTGATGAAGCCAGAAATGTGGCCATGGCGGCCCTTGAAAAATGCCAGGATAAGAATATTAAAGACTGGAACACCATGAAATCTCAGGTAAGAGATGCTCTTAACGGTTACATCTATGAAACCACCAAGAGATCTCCGATTATCCTGCCGATTTTCCTGGAAGTATAGTCTTGGGAGGAAATAAGATGAATGTATATGATCAGGCTCATGGACTGGCCCAGGCAATCAAGGCCTCCGGCGAATTCAAAGAGTATGATGCTCTGAAGCAGCAGGTGGACGCAAATCCGCAGCTTTCTCAGATGATTCAGGATGTACAGCGCCAGCAGTTTGAACTGCAGGCAAAACAGATGATGGGAGAACAGGTTGACAGTGAAGCTATGGCTAAAATGCAGCAGCTGGCAGCAATTATGATGAGAGATCCGCTTGCGATGCAGTATATGCAGGCACAGATGCGTTTTTCCATCATGATGAATGACGTGTTTAAAATCATCGGAGAAGCATCCGGAATGGGTGATATGTCCGGTATGATGGGCAAGTAACTGAAAATAAGTACTTGAAAAGTAAAAAAGTTCTGTTATACTATAATAGTTAAAGAATAGTTAAAAGTGATTTTCGGAACGGGACAGTCTGTTCCGGAAGTCTGCGCGCAATGATATATTATTGACGACAGGAGAGTTAAAGAAAATGATTTACGCAAGCGATTTTAGAAAAGGTATTACTTTCGAAATTAACGGTGAACCACACGTAGTTCTGGATTTCCAGCACGTAAAGCCTGGTAAGGGTGCAGCGTTCGTAAGAACCAAGTATAAGAACATTCTGTCTGGTGCTACCAGAGAAGAAGCGTTCAACCCAGATGATAAGTTCCCTAAGGCACACATCGAAACCAGAAAGATGCAGTACCTGTACAATGACGGTGAACTGTACTACTTCATGGACCCGGAAACTTACGATCAGGTTCCTCTGTCCTTCGACCTGGTAGAAGATGCTATCAAATTCATGAGAGAAAATGACGAAGCTATGGTTAAGTTCTTCCAGGGCAAGGCATTCATCGTAGAAGCTGAAAACTTCGTAAACCTGACTGTTATCGAAACAGAACCAGGTGTAAAGGGCAACACTGCTACTAACGTAACTAAGGCTGCAACTGTTGAAACTGGTGCAGTTGTTCAGGTTCCTATCTTCATCGAAGCTGGTGAAAAGATTCAGATCGATACCAGATCCGGCGAATACCTGGGCAGAGCTAAGTAATAACTGAAATTATGCTGAATTCAAAGGGACGTAAAAACTTGCGTCCCTTTGTTTAAATGTAAAAGCAGCCTATACGCAGAAATCAATGGAGTTATTATGGAAACAAAAGGAAATAAAAAATTAATTACGGGGATTATTGCTGTGATTGCAGTTATTCTGATTGCCGCGCTGGCAGGAGGGTATGCAATGTTCAGCTCAGGGGTAAAGGCTGTATCCGGAGAAAGTGAAGAAGTTGTCGTAACCATCGAAAACGGAAGCGGCTACTATCAGATTATTGAAACCCTGGATCAGGCTGGCTTAATTAAGAATAAAACTATGGCCAAGGTTTACGTGAAGGTGTTTGCACCTGACAATCTGCAGGCAAATACCTATGTTCTGAATAAGAACATGGACCTTGAAACCATGCTGAATATAATCAGTACAGGTGATTTCCAGCATTTGCTGAAAACGAAATTTACCATTATTGAAGGTGCAACCATTCCCGAAGCTGCTGCAGGTATTTCTGAAGCATTGGGGTTTGAAACATCCGAAGTACTGAAAAAATGGGCAGATACTGCATTCCTTAAGGAACTGATTGGTGAATACTGGTTCCTGGATGAATCGATCCTGGACAGTGATATTATGTTCCCGCTGGAAGGATATCTGTATCCGGAAACCTATTTCGTAGTGGAACAGGAACCAAGTATCGAATCTATTACCCATCTTTGCCTTGACCTTATGAATGAGCGTCTGTCACCTTATAAAGAGCAGATCAGTCAGCTTGGAATGTCCACCCATGAATTCATCACACTGGCATCTGTGGTTCAGGCGGAGAGCCTCTTTGAAGAAGACTATAAGACCATCGCAGGTGTATTCCACAACCGTCTGGAAACCGGTATGCCGCTGCAGAGTGATATTACCGTTCTGTACGCGCTGCAGGAAAAAAGGGTGGATGTTACTTATGCGGACCTGGAAGTAGAGTCCAGATACAACACATATAAGTATGCAGGACTTCCTGTAGGTCCGGTATGCTGTGTTCAGAATGCGATTCTGGATGCATGTGCAAATTATGAAAAGCACGATTATTACTTCTTCTTCGCAACGAAGGACGGCGATGTTCTTTACAGCAAAACACTGGCTGAACACAATACAGTCGTTTCCCAGAATTTATGGTATTAAGGAGCTTACATGAATAAGACCAGACATATAACCAATCCGCAGGTGACCGAATACATGAACGGTTTTTATAAGGCTGCAAGTCCTGAGCTTGATGAACTTCGCAGACAGGCTGAAACCGACGATGTACCGATTATCCTGAAGGAAACCGAAGATTATCTGAATACACTTCTTGCTATGGTTAAGCCAAAGCGGATTCTGGAAATCGGAACTGCAGTAGGCTATTCCGCAGCATATTTTGCTGTGAAGAGCGGTGCAGCGGTTGTGACGATTGAGAAGGGCGAGGACGTTCATCTCACAGCAAAATCCAACATCGAAGAACTCGGTCTTTCCGGCCAGGTTCGTCTGTACTGCGGTGACGGCGAAGAAGAAACCTTGAAGCTGATGGAGGCCGGTGAAGAAGCCTTTGACCTGGTATTTATCGACGCAGCAAAGAGCCATTACAAACGTTTTCTGGACGCCGCACTGAAGCTGAGCCATCCGGGAACTGTAATCGTGGCAGACAACGTTCTGTTCCAGGCTAAGACAGTATCTGATGAATACGATCCATCAGGAAAGCATAAAACAAATATCCGCAGACTGCGGGAATTTATCGAATATGTGTATGACCACCCTGCACTGGAAACCAGCCTTGCTGCATGCGGCGACGGTCTGACCATCAGTGTGGTAAAGGAGATTTAATACAATGAAACCAATGAAGAAAATGGAACTGCTGGCACCTGCAGGTGACCTGGAAAAACTGAAAATTGCAGTTGTCTACGGTGCTGATGCGGTATATTTCGGCGGTGAAATGTTCAGCCTCCGTGCAGGAGCAGGCAACATGACCATCGAAGAAATGAAGGAAGGCATTGAATTCGCCCATGAAAGAGGGGTAAAGTGTTATCTTACCATCAATATTTTCGCTCACAACGAGGATATTCAGCCTTTGACTGAATATCTGCATAAGATTAAAGATATGGCGCTGGATGCTTTTATTGTAAGCGATCCGGGCATTATCGACCTGATTCAGGAAATTATTCCGGATGCGGAAATTCACCTGAGTACTCAGGCAAACATGACCAACTACAGAACAGCAAACTTCTGGTACAAGATGGGCGTTAAACGTATCGTTCTGGCACGTGAAATGACCTTCGAAGAAATACATGAAATCCGTGATAAGATTCCGGAAGATATGGAACTGGAATCCTTTGTACATGGTGCAATGTGCATTTCCTACTCAGGCCGCTGCCTGTTAAGCAACTTCATGATTGAACGTGATGCCAACAGAGGTGCATGTGCACATCCTTGCCGCTGGAAATACGCTCTGGTGGAAGAACAGAGACCAGGTGAATATTATCCTGTAGAGGAAGACAGCAGAGGAACCTATATCCTTAATTCCCGCGACCTGTGTATGATTGAGCACATTCCGCAGCTTGCAGAAGCTGGAATTGTATCCGCGAAAATTGAGGGTCGCATGAAGAGCATTTTCTATGTGGCCAGCCTGGTTTCCGCTTACAGAAAGGCGATTGATGCTTACTATGCAGATCCTGAAAATTATCATTTCAATCCTGAATGTATGGCTGAGATGACCAGAGCAAGCCACAGAGAATTTACAACCGGCTTCTATTTCCACCAGCCGACCAATAAAGACCAGAACTATCAGACCAGTGCCTATACCAGAGATTATTCCTTCACCGGCCTGGTAAAGTCCTATGATCCTGAAACCGGATACGCCATTGTAGAACAGAGAAACAAGATGGTAATCGGTGATGAAATTGAAGTTCTGGGACCTTGCGTGGAATATTTCACACAGACTTTAACAGAAATGTATAATGAAGAAGGGGAGCCGATTGAATCCGCTCCACATCCGCAGCAGATTCTGAAAATCAAGATGGACCGTCCTGTGGATACTTACTTCATGTTATGTAAGAAGAAATAAAAAAGGAGAAAATTATGTCTAATGATCTTGGCAGCGGCCCCAGTCAGATAGGTGTTATCGCTGCATGTATTATCGTTTATGGTTTGTTTACTGCTATTAACACGGCTTTCGGTTCTTCCGGAAGAAATACGGAAAAGTACCAGACAGCCTGTAAGCTGATGCAGATGGTTTCCGCCTGTCTTGGTGCATTTTATTCCTCTGTGGAGTGGTGGGGAATGGCTGTGTATATGGTTGTCCTGCTCAGCATCGGACAGTTTTTCCCGCGTAAGCTGGGACTGCAGCATGATGAAACGATTGCTGATGCAACAGAAACCATATTGAATACTGTGGCGACCGTGGTGCGTCCTGTTACATTCCTTCTTATGCTGGCTGCAAATATTCTGCTGAAATTATTCCGTCAGCAGACTCAGGTAGTGGACGGTTCCTTCTCTGAAGAAGAAGTCATGTCCATGCTTGAAGTGGGCCAGGAAAGCGGCGTTCTGAAAGAAGAAGGCCGTAAGATGATCAACAGTATCTTTGCATTTGACGATAAACTGGCGTATGAATGTATGACACCGCGTACTGACGTGTTCATGATTGACATTGATGACCCGATTGAAGAATATCTGGATGACCTGATGGCGCTTCGCTATTCCAGAATTCCGGTTTACCGTGATGACAGCGATAACATTATCGGTATTCTCAATGTGAAAGACTATTTCCGTCAGGCTAGGGAAGACAGCTTCGAAACGGTTGAAATTGAACCTATCCTGAGAAAGGCGTATTTTGTTCCGGAAACTAAAAATATTGACTCACTCTTCTTTGAACTGCAGAAACTGAAGCAGCAGATTGCGATTCTGATTGATGAATACGGCGGTTTCAGCGGCATCGTTACCATGGAAGATATTATCGAACAGGTAATGGGTGATATTGACGACGAATACGACGAAGAAGAAGAAATTATTGACAAGGTCGATGAAAATATTTATCTGGTAGACGGTGACGTAAACCTGGATGACCTGAATGAAGAACAGGGTGTTAACCTGGAGTCTGAAACCAGTGAAACCATAGGCGGTTTTATCATCGATATGCTTGGTGAAATTCCGGATGAATCTGACGTAGGCAGAATTGTGACATACAAAAACTACGAGCTTAAGATTATGGCTGTTCAGGACCGCCGAATTGAACGTGTAAAAATTTATGTCCTGGATAAACCTGCTGACAGCACAGATTCTGATGCACCTGCAGGTGAATAAACGAGGAGTTATATTATGAAAATCTTTATTTCTGCAGATCTGGAAGGGGTAAACGGTGTAGTTTCACCAGGGGACATTATTCCGGGCGAGCCGGGTTATGAGGCATCCCGAATTCTTATGACTGAGGAAGTGAATGCCGTAGTGGAAGGCTGTTTCCAGGGTGGAGCAACTGAAATTACAGTATGTGATTCCCATGAAATTTCACAGAATCTGCGCTATGACCTGCTGGATGAAAGAGTACATCTGATCAGCGGATGCACCCGTGACGGATCTATGGTCCACAGCATTGACAGCACCTATGACGGTCTGATTTTGCTGGGACACCATGCCATGTTCGGTACACAGAATGCAGTGCTGGATCATACATATGACCAGTACATGATCCGTGAGCTGAAGGTGAACGGAACTGCACTGGGCGAATTCGGCCTGAACAGTCTTGTGGCAGCTGAAAAAGGCGTTCCTGTAATTATGACATCCGGTGATGATGCACTGGAGCGTGAGGCGAAGGCTTTCTGTTCCGATGTGGAAGTTGCGGTTGTAAAGAAAGCAGAGGGACGTTACTGCGCAAAATGTCTGCCGAAGGCGGATTGCCGCCGTCTGCTGACGGAAACAGCCAGAAAAGCAGTCTCCACAGCCAGTGAACGGAAATGTGTGGACGTACCGGCTTCTCCGGTTCTCGAAATCACATTCCAGCAGACCTGTATGGCCGACGGAACCATGCGTGTAAAGGACATCCGCCGCACAGGTCCTATGACGGTCGAATATGCCTGCAGTTCCATGGTGGAAGTCATGGATATGCGGCAGGTTATTTCTGATGCAGCCGGAGAATTCTTTGACAGAAGATTCTAAATTATAAAAAAATAATTTTAAAAAAATTTCGAAATCATGTAACCTTTTGGGCTTGAAAATTGATTATATTACAGAAAGTTCGAACGAAAGAAATAATAAAATTAACATAAAGCCAAATAACATAAAGTGAAATGATGATGTGTCAAGAGGAGGATTTCGAGATGAAAAACTTAGTACCTATTTTATTAATTGCTGCAGTATGCTTTATTTTTACAGCTTGCGGCGCATAAGTTAATGCCAACTATCTGTAACTTTCATAAACAGACGAATCTGCTTTCTGCGGGAGCAATCCTGCAGAAAGCAGATTTTTTATTGTCATAAAACCTTGTCCACTTCATAGAATTAGATATCAGATGAAAAAGAAAAGGGTGAGGACATGAATACCTTTTATCAGATTACCTGCAGAATGCCGTCTCCCATAGAAGCAGTACTGAAACAGCTGACGGAAAAAGATGTTGAAAAAACAGAAGAAATCAGATTCCGAACAGGGCAGATGATACTTATACGGTGCGGAAGCATCATGAAAAAAATCGATTATATCGTTACAAATAAAGATCTGCAGCAGATTTTGAACAACCTGATACAATATTCCTTTTATGCATATGAGGAAGATCTTTCAAGAGGATTTGTTACAATTGAAGGAGGACACCGGATTGGAATCTGCGGACGTACAGTAGTTAAAAATGGGCAGCCTGCAATGATGAAAGAAATCAGTTCGCTGAACATCAGGTTCGCGAAGGAAATTCCAGGCTGCAGCAGAAAGGTAATGCCTGAAATTCTTCACGGTAATAAAATATGCAGCACGTTGATTATTTCACCTCCCGGATGCGGCAAAACCACATTGCTGAGGGACATAGCCAGGGTACTTTCCGAAAACGGATTCCAGACCGCTGTATGTGATGAACGGTCAGAAATAGCAGGTATGTATCAGGGGAAAAGTGGTTTTCATCTTGGACCATGCTGTGATGTACTGGATGGCTGTGATAAAGCCTGGGGAATACCCATGCTGATCCGTTCCATGGCGCCACAGGTCATAATCACAGATGAAATCGGAAAATCCTCTGATGTTCCGGCTGTCATGCAGTGTATGGCCTCCGGAGTATCGCTGATAACATCGATTCACGGATCTTCTTTTCAGGATGTACAGCGTTCTTCTATAGGAAACCTGGCTGAACAGGGAATATTTCAGACGCTGATTTACCTTACTAGCCAGGGAGGCCCTGGAACGGTAAAGGAGGTGATTCATTATGGTTAAAGGATTTGGACTGGTCTGTATGATTGCTGCCCTGGGACTTGCCGGAATATTGAAAGCCGAGGAACTAAAATCCAGAATCAGACTGCTGGAAGATATTCAGTATATGCTTCTTAATCTGAAAAGTCAGATGTTTTATTTTCGCGAACCACTTCAGATTCTGCTGGAAAAACTGTCCAAAACAGCTGATTCCAGAGCCTTTTTACTGCTGAACGCATGTGCACTCGAACTCTGCGATAAAAACGGCGATATAGGGCAAATTTGGGCTGAAAACACGGTTCGAATCTATAAAAGGACTTCACTTACACAAGAAGATCTGGAAATAATCGCTCAGATTGGCACATACCTGGGACAGACAGATTTTGCGGGACATCAGATACAATTTGAATGCACAGAAGAACGGCTTCGCCAGCAGATTCAGCAGGCACGGGAAACAGACAGGCAGAAAAGCCCCATGTACCGAAAAATCGGTTTTATCGGTGGTGCTGCTGCAGCATTGATCGTTCTTTAATAAGATGAATCAGGAGGGTACATATGAGTTTTGATGTGGAAATACTCTTTAAAATTGCAGCTATCGGGATTGCAATTGCGCTGCTGAATCAGATTCTGGTGAAAGCAGGCAGGGAGGAGCAGGCCATGATGGTCAGCCTGGCAGGGGTGATTATTGTACTTGCTATAATAATAAATATGCTGACGGAATTTTTTGAGACAATCAGGACCTTTGTGACATGGTAATTCTAAAAATCTGCGCACTGGCAGTTACAGCCGTCGTGATGATATCCCTCATAAAAATTTATAAACCGGAACTGACAGTGGAAGCAGTGCTGGCATCAAGTCTGATTCTGCTGTTTTATATCATCGGAAGTATACAGTACAGTTTCGAAAGTCTGAATGTTCTCTACCAGAATATTGCAGCGGGTAAAACATATTTTCCGATTATCGTGAAATGTCTTGGGGTTGCATATCTGACCGAATTTACAGCAGCACTGTGTGAGGATGCCGGCGAAAAATCAATTGCGGGTAAAGTGGAACTGGCAGGTAAATTAGCTGTTTTTTTTATTGCTTTACCTGTTTTTTCATCCCTGATTGAGATGCTGAACCATCTGCTCTGAAACTCTGAAGAGATGCTGAGGAAATACAATGGATTATGAAGCAATTGTGAAAGAACAGATGAATCATGTTCTGGAAGGGGAAGACTTCGGAACAGTAACTGATGAAGCATACCGTCTTTCGGAAGGTCTGTCTGACCCATTTACGCTGGAGAATATTCTCAATTCAACACTGCAGGGAGAAAGTATATTTAACGGCAGGCAGATGATCGATACGTTTTCAGATCTAATGCTCTATGAATTTCAGAATGCATTGACAGCAGCTGCAGAAATTATCAGTATCTGTATCATAATGGGGCTGATGAAAAGCCTTGCTGAAAGTTTTAAAACCAAAGGTGCAGCCCAGCTTACGGTAATGGTATGCGTTATGGTTATCATGGGAATCAGTCTGAACAGTTTTAAACTGTCCTATCAGCTGGTGATGGATACCGTATCTGCAATGGTTTACACCATGGAAATTCTGCTTCCTGTCCTGATTGGAATTCTTCTTGCGACCGGTGCGGCAGCTTCCGGAACCATACTGAGTCCTTTGATTATCGGTGCTGCAGCCGGTTTTGCTGTGATTATGAAAAATCTGGTTCTTCCCGCACTGTTTCTTTCCGGCGCATTAAGTATGATCAATTGTTTAACGGAAAAGGATTATGTAAACAAACTTGCCAAACTGCTTCGTTCTTCCGCTGTCTTTCTGACCGGACTGATTCTTACGGTTTTAACCGGTATCATTACCTTACAGGGACTTCTGACTGAGACTGCAGACGGTATTCTGATCAGTACTGCAAAATATTCCATCAGCAGCTTTATACCGATTGTGGGTGGTTTTGCTTCGGATACTGTTGAACTTTTTCTCAGGTGTATGGGATCCATAAAAAGTGTAATCGGTGTATTCGGGATTCTGACACTGATACTGATGATGGCAGTTCCTCTGTTGAAAGTAGTTCTGATTGGTGCAGTATATAAGCTTACGTCGGCACTTTCTGAGCCTGTGACTGATTCAAAAATTGCTGACGGAATCAATGATATGGGAAGCTGTATGATTGCAATGGCATCCATTCTGTTCTTTACATCGCTGCTTTTTATTATTTTCATATCTGTAATTCTGGGAATCGGAGGAGCCTCATGAGTGAATTGTTTATCTGGGTCAGGGATATACTGATTATCATTTTATCACTCAGTTTCTTTCAGATTCTGCTTCCGGACTCTTCCATGGCAAAATATCTGCGCTATATTTTCAGTCTGGTAATTCTGTCTGTAATTCTGGAACCGGTAATTCAGATTCTGAACGGGTTATAATTTCAGGATATGGTCATATAAATAGGAGTGAGCAATATGTTTGAAAAAGGTGGCAAAGAAACCTGGATAAAACTGATTGGTGTACTGCTGGCATTGTCGGCTGCCATCATGGTACTGAGCATATTTACTTCGGACAATGATGGGCGGCGGCAGATTGTGGATGGCGACGGAGGCCGTGAAGAGCAGCTTTGCAACGTTCTGTCATCCATTGAGGGAGCCGGTCAGGTAGAGGTCATGCTGGAATATGACAGCCGAAGCAAAGTTACAGGTGCCATCATACTTGCTGAAGGTGCATCCAGTTCCATAGTCAGAAATAATCTGACCAACGGGGTTGCAACACTGTACAGCATACCGGTTTCCAGCGTTATTGTATTCGAAAAAAAGTATGATGAAAATCATTCATAAGGAGGAATTGGTTTGGAAAGTAAAAGAAAGCATTTCAGCTATAAGGACATTCTGTACAAAAGCAGAAAAGCAGCTGCACTTGCACTGATTGTAATGTTTGGTACAGGACTTGCAGTTACATCATCCTGGCAGACAGAGATACCGGTGCATGACGGAGACGTACTTGTTGACAGTCTGAATATTTCTGAAGCCGGTACTTCCGGTTCAGAAAAAGAGGGCACTTTCGAAGAACGTCGTGCCGCACTGGAGCTGGAACGGAATAAACTGATTTCATCGCTGGATTCCACCATCAGCAGCAGTGACAACGATGCAGAAAAGAAGAAGGCATCTTCTGAAAAAGAACGGATTATGAATGCAATGGAAACAGAGATTGCGGTAGAAAGTTTAATAGAAACGAAAAATCTCCCGGATTCTTTTGTCATGATTACAGAGAGCAGCGTCAATGTAACAGTCGATAAACAGGAACTTGATACAAATACGGTAGCTAAAATATGTGACATCGTCATGCGTGAAACAGGAAAAAGTGCAGACCGTATTATCATTCAGAGTATGTATTGATAATACGAATAATCATTGAATATGTACACTGTTTCTGTTATAATAGATGCTGAGATTATAGGCTCGAGGTGATATTATGGCAGGATTGAACAATGACAAACAGACCGTAAAAGTATCCGAAGAAGTTGTCAGCATGATTGCTGCCAAAGCGGCTCTCCGGGTTCCCGGTGTCAGCCGTCTCAGCGGTGAATTTGCGGATAAAGTAACCCGGAAATTTCTGGGAAGAGACAATATCGCCCGTGGAATCAGCATATCCAAGGAAGAAGAAGGACTGGGCATCGATATCTACTTGAATGTGGAGTTTGGTGCGAAAATCCCGGATCTGGCCTGGGAGGTGCAGAGTTCAGTAAAAGAAGCGGTAGAATCGGTAACAGGCCTCAAGGTGCAGATGGTAAACATCCATGTAGAAGGTGTGAATCTTCCGAAAAATGTACCGCTGGAAGATTAGATTTTATAATTGACGACAGGATAAGGAAGCGACATGAACAGAAAAGAAGCAAGAGAATTCGTAATGCAGTGCGTATTTCAGATGGAAGCTCAGCAGGATTTTGAAGCTCCGGATATTGAAAAATACATTTCCAGAGCAGATCTTGGTGATCAGAAGGGATATGTTGAAAATCTGCTGAAATCCGTTTCTGCAAATATCGAAGACATCAATACAAAGATTGACAGCTGCAGTGAGGGCTGGCCTCACCGCAGAATGGCGAAAATGGATCTGGCGATCATCCGTGTAGCAGCTGCGGAATTATTATATGACCAGCATATGCCAAAAGCAGTGGCTATTAATGAAGCAGTAAACCTGGCTAAGATTTATGGGACTGACCAGTCTGCCAAGTTTGTAAACGCTGTACTGGGGAAATTTTAATGAAAAAAATTCTGTCTGTTGGTATTGATACCAGCAACTACAAAACATCGGCGGCCGTTGTGGATGAAAAGGGAGAACTCCTGTTTAATCATCAGCAGCTTCTGAAAGTAAAAAAAGGTGAGAGAGGGCTGAGACAATCGGAAGCTCTCTTTCAGCATGTTCAGAATCTGCCGTCTGTTTTTGAGGAGCTTTTTAAGACAGAAATGCCTGACGGAAGCGGACTGATTCGTGATCATATAGGAGCGGTTTCCGTATCGACACGTCCTCGTCCCGTGGAAGGATCCTATATGCCGGTCTTTACAGCAGGTCACGGATATGCCCGTGCACTGGCTGCCGGACTTGGTGTACCCCTGTATGAATTTTCTCATCAGGAAGGGCATATTGAAGCAATCCGTCATTATTCAGAACTTCGGGATGTAAACCCACTGATCTGTTTCCATTTTTCCGGTGGAACTACAGAGGCAATTCTGGTAGACGGTGATTATTCTGAAATTGTAGGCGGATCCAAAGACCTGGCTTACGGCCAGGTTCTGGACCGTATCGGAGTGGCTCTGGGGCTGGAATTTCCTGCGGGGGATGCCATGGACAAGATTGCAATGTCCAGCCAGGGACATCGTCAGATTTTCACTAAGATTAAGGTGAAAGACGGCTATGTAAACCTGTCCGGTATTGAAACACAGGGGCAGAGACTGCTCAGAGAATATCCGCAGATGGAACTTCTGGATGATCTTTTTGAGACTGTATCAGAGTCCATCATGGAAATGACGCTGCAGCTCTCCTCAAAATACGATATTCATAACTTTATCTATGCAGGCGGTGTATCCTGCAGCCGCTATATGCGTCAGTTCCTTTCCGAGCATCTTTATCGTGATCTGAACATCGCATTCGGCAAAAATGAGCTTTCTTCCGATAATGCAATCGGCGTAGCTCTTCTGGGAGGAAAAAAGATATGGCTTTAAGACCCGTTACGGTCACACAACTGAATGAATATATCGGGCGTGTGCTCCAGACGGATCCTTTGCTGGGAAATATTTCAGCCATTGGTGAAATCTCCAATCTGAAATACCACAGCAGCGGCCATGTGTATTTTTCTTTAATCGATGAAAACAGCAAAATAAACTGTTTCCTTCCTGCATCCACCGCAGCCGGACTTCCATGGCAGCTCGGTGATGGCATGGAAATTGTAGTCCGCGGGTACATTAACGTGTTTAAAAAGGGCGGCACATACACACTCTTTGTCAGAAGCATTGAAGTTTCCGGGGATGGAAGCCTGGCCCAGGCATTCCAGCTTTTAAAAGAACGTCTGGATAAAGAAGGCCTGTTTGCAGCAGAACATAAAAAAAGAATTCCGCAGTATCCGAAAAAAATCGGTGTCGTTACTTCAGAAACAGGGGCAGCTGTCCGTGATATTCTTAAAATCATTCAGAGCCGAACCAGTATGGTTGACGTTACTGTGTTTCCTGTTCTGGTACAGGGAGACGGCGCTGCAACGGATATTGCAGGCATGATTGATTATATTAATGACAATTTCTCTGATATCGATACTCTGATTGTCGGCAGAGGCGGCGGATCCATGGAAGACCTGTGGGCATTCAATGAAGAAATTGTGGCAAGAGCCATTTACAGAAGCCGCATTCCCGTAATTTCAGCGGTGGGTCATGAAATTGACTTCACCATTGCAGATTTTGCTGCAGACCGCCGTGCTGAAACACCGACGGCAGCAGCAGAAATGGCAGTTCCTTCCGACATGGAGTTGACAGAAAAAATAAATATGCTAAAAGACAGCCTGCTTGTCCATCTGGAAAACAGAGTTGCAGGCCGCAAACTGCGGGCTCTGCAGTACCGCCAGGAACTGGATGTTTTGCTGGAAAGACGGCTGGCTGAGGAAAAATATAAACTGGAACGATTCCGTTTGATTCTGGAGGAAAACCGCCCGGAAAAGATTTTGGACAAGGGCTACGCCATGATGGAAACGGAAGACGGCCAGGTGATCACTTCAGTATCCTGTCTGAAATCGGGCACACGTTACCGCATCCGAATGAAGGACGGAAGTGTAACCTTTACCATGGACGGGATTGTAAAGGAAGAAGGTGGAGCCCATGAGCTTTGAAGAATCATTAAAGAAACTGGAAGAAATGTCTGCAAAAATCAAGGACAGCAGCACCACACTGGAAGAAGCCGTTGCCTGTTATGAAGAAGGAATCCGCTGTTACGAAGCCTGCAGTGAAATTCTGAAAAACGCAGAACAGAAGATTGAAGTATTTTCGAGGTAAGAACCATGGACAGAAAGTTTGACGATTATAAGAAACTGGTGGACGAGCATCTGCTGGATTTCCTTCCGAATGTGGATAATAAGAGCATCTCTCTTTATGAATCCATGAAATACAGCCTGACTGCCGGCGGTAAACGCCTGCGTCCTGTATTGCTTCTTGCAGCCTGCGAGTTTGCAGGGGGAAATATTTATGATGCCATTCCATATGCCTGTGCCATTGAGTACATCCATACTTATTCTCTTATTCACGACGATCTTCCTGCCATGGATAACGATGATCTGCGCAGAGGGCTGCCTACAAACCATAAGGTTTACGGCGAGGCGCTGGCAATTCTGGCAGGAGACGGCTTGCTGACTTCCGCCTTTGAAGCAATTAATAAAGATATGATGCTGTACTTCGATTCTGCTGAAAAAATGACACAGCGAATTAAAGCATCTTATGAAATTGCCAAAGGTGCAGGTGTACGCGGCATGGTTGCAGGTCAGGTATCCGATATCGAAGGGGAAAATGTACAGTATTCCAATGAAATGCTGGAATATATCCATATCAATAAGACCGGTGCACTGATTAAAGCTGCAGTCCGCGCAGGACTGTTCCTGGGTAAGCCTGACAGTGATATGGTAAATAACATGGAACGTTACGCAGAAAATCTTGGACTTGCTTTCCAGATTGCGGACGATATTCTCGATGTAATTGGTACTACGGAGGAACTTGGAAAAGAAACCGGCTCCGACGAAAAGAAAAATAAAAATACTTACACATCCATCAACGGTCTGGAAGCTTCCAGGAAGCGTCTGGCTCAGCTGACGAATAGTGCAGTCGATGCTATTGCACCATACTATGACAATGCAGAATTTTTCCGTGACCTTGTTATGGAACTTGCAAACCGCAAAAAATAAAAAAGGACATTTGGGATTATGAAAGATTTACTGGAATACAATTTTCCTGAGGATCTGAAAGGTATGTCAATTCATGAAATGGAACTGCTTTCATCTTCCATACGCAGTTTTCTGATTGACAAAATATCAGAAACCGGCGGTCATGTGGCTTCCAACCTGGGTGTGGTGGAGCTGACACTTGCTCTCCATCAGGTATTCGACAGTCCGAAGGATAAATTTATATGGGACGTGGGCCATCAATCCTACGTACACAAAATACTGACCGGACGTGCTGACCAGTTTGATTCTCTTCGTCAGTTCGGAGGTTTGAGTGGTTTCCCGAAGGCTCATGAAAGTGAACATGATGCCTATGACACCGGTCACAGCAGCGTATCAATTTCTGTTGCTGCAGGTATGGCCGCTGCTCGCGATCTGAAAGAGGAAGACCATGAGGTTATCGCAATTATCGGTGATGGTTCCCTGACAGGAGGCCTTGCATTTGAAGGCCTGAACAATATCGGAGAAACCCGTTCCAAGGTTATCGTTATTTTAAATGATAACGGAATGTCCATTTCCCCCAACATCGGCAGTGTGTCCCAGTATCTGGGACGTCTGCGTACTTCGAAGGGATACCTTGGTACCAAGAAATTCATAAAGGAACGTGTGGCATCCATTCCTAACGTAGGTTATTCCATTGCAAAAGGACTGGCTACATTCAAAAATGATGTGAAGTATTCCATGATGGATCATAACAATCACGGGGGTGCTTTCTTTGAAGAGCTGGGCTTTACGTATTTTGGTCCTGTGGACGGACATAATCTGGAAGATCTGCAGGATGTTCTGCAGCGGGCAAAGAGCCTCGATGAGCCTGTTCTGGTTCATGTAAAGACCATTAAAGGCAAAGGTTATATCAATGCTGAGAAACATCCGGATAAATTCCACGGTATTGCACCATTCGATAAGACGACAGGTGCTCTGAAATCACAGAGTACGAATCCATCCTGGTCCAAACTGGCCGGTCAGTTTGCATGCAGACTGGCAGAGGAAAATCCGGATATTGTAGCAATTACAGCAGCCATGGGTGATGCAACGGGTCTTGGACCATTCGCACAGCAGTTCCCTAAGCGGTTCTTCGACGTGGGAATTGCCGAGGAACATGCACTCACATTCGCCGCGGGCCTTGCAAAATCCGGTATGAAGCCTCTGGTCGCAATTTATTCATCCTTCCTGCAGCGAGGTTATGACCAGCTGGTGGAGGATATCTGTTTGCAGAATCTGCCGGTAGTATTTCTTGTGGACCGTGCAGGCTGTGTAGGTGCAGACGGCGAAACCCATCATGGTGTTTTCGATTTATCCTTCTTGAGCCACATTCCTGGCATGACGGTTCTGACACCGAAGGATGGAAATCAGCTTCAGGCTATGATGGAATATGCTGTATCACTGGGTACGCCTTGTGCCATCCGTTATCCAAGAGGAACTACAGTTTACGATAATGATATTACATCAATCTACCTTGGCAGAAATCTCAGGGAAGAACAGGCTGGCGCCATTGATATCTGGGCTGTAGGCAGCATGCTGGAATGCGGACGGAAAGTCAGTGAAATACTGAAGTCCAGAGGATTCCAGACGGGTCTGGTTAATGTAACCACAGTGAAACCGATGGATCTGTCTGTATCACCGGACAGCCGTCTGATTATAACAATAGAAGATAATGTTCTGGAAGGTGGTTTCGGTCAGCGTCTGTCTGCAGAAATCGCGTCCATGAAACTTCCGGACAAACAGGAACGTCCGCAGGTTCTCAGCTTCGGCTGGCCTGACATGTTTGTAGAACATGGTTCCGTCGGTCAGCTTCAGGATAAATACGGACTGACCCCAGAAAAAATAGCAGAAAGGATTTGTGAGGAAATTGAAGGAAAGACTCGACGTTTTACTGGTAAAAAAGGGTTTTTATCAATCACGTGAACGTGCCAAGGCATCCATCATGGCCGGAATCGTCTATGTAGACGGCCAGAAGAGTGATAAAGCCGGGAACATGGTTGACGAAAATGCGGAAATTACCGTAAAGGAAAATATCTGTCCATATGTAAGCCGTGGCGGCCTCAAGCTGGAAAAAGCCATGAACCTTTGGAACTTCCCGCTGGATGATACTGTATGCATGGATATCGGCGCATCTACAGGCGGTTTTACCGACTGCATGCTGCAGAAAGGTGCCAGAAAGGTTTATGCAGTAGATGTAGGCTACGGTCAGCTGGACTATAAGCTGAGAATCGATGAACGTGTGGTAAACATGGAGAAGTGCAATATCCGTTATGTGGAAAATGACGATATTCCGGATCCGATTGACTTCATCAGCATCGATGTATCCTTTATCTCTCTGAAACTGGTATTCCCGGTTGCATCCAGACTGCTGACAGAAAACGGACATCTGGTCTGCCTGGTAAAGCCGCAGTTTGAAGCCGGCCGTGAACAGGTAGGAAAGAAGGGAATCGTCCGCGAACGCAAGGTACATATCGAGGTTATCGAAAAGGTTGCAGGGTACGCCATTGAAAATGGTCTTTATCCTGTAGGCCTGACTTATTCTCCGGTTACGGGAGCCAAGGGCAACATCGAATACCTGATGCATTTGTCCAAGCGTGAACCGGAAGATTTTGTGAAAGATCAGTTCCCAATTGATCCGGAAATCATTTTAAAAACAGTCAATGCCTCCCACGAGGAGCTTGAATAAATGTTAATTCTCAGGAAGGGCTCCTTCCGGTAACCTTTCCGAAAAATTAAAAAAGTTTATGTTGTAAGGAGAAAAAAGACATGAAATTATCTCAGAAAATTCAGGAAATGCAGTTATCCCCAATCAGAAAGTTCGTTCCTTATGCAGACGCAGCAGTAGCAGCTGGCAAGAAGGTTTACAGACTGAATCTGGGTCAGCCTGACATCAAGACTCCTAAGGCTTTCTTTGACACTGTACAGAACTTCAGCCAGGAAGTTTTAGCATATGCGAACTCCCAGGGTGAAGCAAGCCTGCTGGAAGCTCTGGTAGGTTACTACAAGAGAATCGGCCTGAACTTCGAAAAGAAGGATCTGCTGGTTACCAACGGTGGTTCTGAAGCAATCAACATGCTGATGACAGCAATTCTGGACAACGATGATGAAGTTATCATGGCTGAACCATTCTACACCAACTACAAGACTTTCGTAGGTCAGGCTGGCGGTAAGATGGTAGCAATCCCAACTACTGCAGAAGATGGCTATCAGTATGCAGTAAGAGAAAAGATTGAAGGCGTTATCACTGATAAGACTAAGGCAATCTGCATCATTAACCCTGGCAACCCAACCGGTAAGGTTCTGACTCAGGAAGAAATGAAGCTGATCGTTGACATTTGTCTGGAACACGACCTGTGGCTGATCGCTGACGAAGTTTACAGAGAATTCACTTACGACGGTAAGGAAATGTCCACTTTCGGTTCCTTCAAGGAAGCTGAACAGCACGTTATCATCGTTGACTCTGTATCCAAGAGATTCTCCGCATGCGGTGCAAGAATCGGTTCCATCGCTTCCAAGAATGAAGAACTGATGGGTAACCTGATGAAGCTGTGCCAGGCTAGACTGTGCTGCCCAACTCTGGACATGATGGGTGCTGCAGCTCTGTACAACCTGGATCCATCCTACTTCGATGACATCAAGAAGGAATACGAATACAGAAGAAACGTATCCGTAGAAGCTCTGAAGGAAATCGAAGGCATCAAGTTCGGTGTACCAGAAGGTGCATTCTACATCACAGCTCAGCTGCCAGTTGATGACGCTGAAAAGTTCCTGATCTTCCTGCTGACTGAATTCGACGTTAACGGTGAAACTTGTATGTTCGCACCTGCTGGCGGTTTCTTCAGCACTCCAGGCGTAGGTAAGTCCGACATGAGAATTGCTTATGTTCTGAACGCAGATGACATGAGAGCTGGTATCAACATCATCAAGGAAGGTATTAAAGCTTATAACGCACGCTAGTGCGTTTCACCGGTTCCAACCTTGCGGCAACGCCGTAAAGGCAATCGCGGGAACCGGTATAACGCAAGATAGTTTCATTTTTATATCAAACAGCAAAATCTCCCCAGCCGGCGGTTTCCGCCTGGTCCGCAGAAGCTGACCGGCCGGAGATTCTAAATCAAGGAATTCGAATTAGAAAGTTAATATCAAGAAAAAGGAAGGGCAAGTATGAAGTTATCACCAATGATGCAGCAATATCTGGACATTAAGGCGGAATATCAGGATTGTATTCTCTTTTTCCGGCTTGGTGACTTCTACGAAATGTTCTTCGAAGACGCGAAGACCACTTCGCGGGAATTGGAATTAACATTAACCGGAAAACAATGCGGACTTGAAGAAAGGGCTCCCATGTGCGGAGTCCCTTTCCATTCCGCAGAAACCTATATTGCCAGACTGGTTGAAAAAGGATATAAGGTTGCCATCTGTGAACAGGTGGAAGACCCTAAAGCCGCGAAAGGTATCGTAAAAAGAGAAGTCATTAAAATCGTAACTCCAGGTACCATTACCTCCCAGTCTCAGCTTAATGAAAAAGAAAACAACTATCTGGCTGCCGTGCATATGGATGCAGAAGGACTTTCCGTCGCTTACTGCGACATCAGTACCGGTGAGCTGAATGTAACAGAATATAAAGGGGAGGGCATCTACGAAACACTCCTCAACGAACTGGTAAAAATTAAAGCCAGAGAAATCATCGTGTGCCAGAACTTCTCTGAAAACTACGATGTGGATGAAATTCGCCTTATCACAGAGGCGTTTCTTAATGTGCAGAGCGATGCCTATTTCTCACAGCGCGCCTGTGAGGATGCTATCAAAGCTCAGTTCGGTTCCATTTCACTGACCGGCCTGGGACTGGATTTCAGACCATATGCAGTCATATCCCTGGGTGTTCTTCTCAGTTACCTCTGGGAAACCCAGA
>JAFYNS010000177.1 GCA_017556505.1 Bacillota bacterium
ACCGAAGACCGGGAGCTGCTGGTAGAGTGCGATGAAGGAGATTTTGCTCAGAAAGCAGAAGCATTGGTGGGCTGCATGGCGGAAGTCTGCACGCTGGCAAAGGCGTAGTATGGCAATGGTGTTTTTTACGAGTGACCTGCATCTGGGCCATGAAAAGATTATTGAGTTAACGGGACGCCCATTTCGTGATGTGAACGAGATGAACCGTGTGCTTATCGAGAATTTCAATTCCAGGGTCGGGCATGGGGATACGGTGTATTTCCTGGGGGATGTTTGCCATCGTCTGAAGACAGAAGAAGCAAACGGCATGATTGCACGGCTGAACGAGAAGTATTTCGTCATGATGCATTATCCGATGCTGTCCTGGCCCAAGAAGGAAAACGGTAGCATTCAGGTTCACGGACATATTCACAGCCGCGGCCCGGAATACAATCTGCAGAACCGGAAAGATGGAGTGCTTCGCTTCGATGTGGGGGTGGACGCCAACAATTTTTATCCGGTTTCGGTGAATGAAATACTGGAGTTCTTTAACTTAAAATAAGACGGAATGAGAGCTGGCCTGGTGCCGGCTCTTTTCACGTTTTCACGAGGATTGGCGTATATTGTAGGGAGCTTCCCGGTTCGGAGAAGGAAGCTGAGAAAGGAATCAAGATTATGGGTATTACCAATTCTAACAAAGAACTCAGCATGCAGACCATCGACTGCGGCGGAACTTTCCGTGTACGTCTGTCCCTGACGGCAGAACCGGACATTACCAGCAATCCGGTCGATATCGTATTGATTTTGGACCGTTCCGGCAGTATGGCCGGCAGTCCCATGGCAAACCTGAAAAACGGTGCAAGAAAATTTATTGAAATCATCGACCAGTCCACCGGAGGAAATCCTGGCCAGATTGGGGGAGGAAGCCATATCGGTATCGTCAGCTTTAGTGACACAGCAGTGCAGGATACGCAGCTGATTACGTCGGTTGCAGCGTTGAATGCGGCTGTGGATGAGATGACTGCAGGAGGCAGAACCAATCACGGAGATGCTTTCACTGAGGCACTGGATCTCTATAATCCGTCCAGCACCAATGCAAAGGTTATGGTTATGTTTACCGATGGTGTGACTACAACCGGGCCGGATCCGGCACCGGTGGCAGCCCTGGCAAAATCTCAGGGTGTGGTCATTTACTGCATCGGTCTTAATGGAAGCGGTGGTCTGGATGTGAACGCGCTGAATCTGTGGGCTTCTGACCCGGATTCGACCCATGTGGCCATTACTCCGGATGATGCGGAACTGGAGGATCTCTTTGAAGACCTGGCGGAAAATATTTCAAAACCAGGAGCAACCAACATTATTCTGACCGATGAGGTGTCGGACTGCTTCAGGATTTTGTCGGTAAACAGTCCGACAAAGGGAAGTGCCAGTCTGGTGAACAGTCAGACCGTGCGATGGACTATCGATCAGCTGGGGGTAACCCAGAGTGAAGGTGCTGTACTGGAATTTACGGTTGAGCATCTGGGGCCGTGTTCCGGCAGAGTTACAGTCAATGAGGAAATAACTTATGAAGATGACCAGGATAATGCAGTTAGCTTTCCTGATCCGCAGATTCAGGTGGACTGTGGGCTGATTATCTGTCCGGAAGGCTGTCCGGAGCCTGTCAGCATCACGATAGGAGGCTGTGAAGATACACTGGAATTTAATGCAGGTGATCTGGGACTGGAATCTCTGGGCAGAATTCTGCAGCTGGATGTAACTTTGAAAAATGTATGTCCCAACAGACGGGTTGCCATGGCTGTGATTCTCAATGAAGTAGGTGACCAGGGGCAGGAGCATCGACGCGGCATGAAAATAATAACGGTGCCTGCACACGACCGTAGTGAATGTCACGATATGACCCTAAGGTGCATCCGGTTTGTACTGCCGGAAGACCTGGATCCGGACGGTGACTGCGGATGCATCTGCAATGACAGGAACTTCAGAGTCCGGTTTATCGCACACTATATCGACAGCGATTTTGAATGCTGCGAGTGTCACCTCACTCTGTAGCACTTCAAAATATGAAAAAAGCCCTCCGCATGGGAGGGCATACATAGATGGATTGCCGGTGTCGTTTATTTCATCTGGGAGGCCTTGGTTTTCGCCTACAGGGCTTTTTCTTCCCGTTTTTCTTCTTTATGCTGCTGAGAACATTTTTCGGCGGCGATGGCAAGGACAACCATAGCTGCATCCAGAGCATCATCTTCATCTGCCACATCGATGACGTAGGTTTCCAGAAGACGCAGCAGCTTCTTGTAGACTTTAGCAGTTTCACGGCCGGTCTTATCGTGAATGGAGTAGTTCCAGGCCATTACATCACCATTTACGTCCCAGCCATTGAAATCGACTTTGAATTTCGGCTTGAGAAGGGTAATCTTCTTGCTGATGGTTCCAACTTTGTCGCCGCCCTTGTACAGGTCGAAATGGGGCATCAGATCGATGATCCGTTCACGGACCTTGCCGACTTCATTACCGGCAGCATCATAAATGACAAACTTGTGGCCCCAGGCCAGTTTGCCTCTTACCTTGAAGTAAATATCGCCGGACTCATCATAGATATTAAAGCTGTCGAACCAGCTTACGATTTTTTCTTTTAAAACCAGTTTCATTCAGGTACCTCCTTAGTCTCTGCGTATTTTGGCAGAAAGTTTTTCGCAGCGCTGAGCGTCAACCGCCACAATCATCATAACGGCAAGCAGGGGATCTGCATCATCTGCGATTACCACTGCGTTAAGCCCGGATGCATCAGGGAGAACACGGGACAGACGTGCTGCTTCGGACCCGTCCTCTTTTCGGATGGTCCAGTTCCACTCTTTTGTTTTGTCTTCCACTGACCAGCCATTGTCGGCTGTATAGCTGGAGCGGAGAAATCCGCCTTTCTTTACGGTGGCATGTACTTTCCCGTCTTTAATCAGACGGAAGCGGCTGGGAACAGACAGGAGAGTTTCGCTGACTTCACCAATCTGATTGCCGTCTTCATCCAGAACCAGGAATTTGCCTGCAGCAGAGAGCTTTCCGCAAATCTGGCAAAACACATTGCCGTCTTCTTTGTATACATTGAACTGGGATGTCCAGGATGTAATACGCCGTTCAAAAAACAGAATCGTATAATTTACCTCCAGCAAAGTTTAAATAAATCCGGTCAGTTTCCACCATGGCAGGTAGATTCCGAAGATCATAATCGTTACAACAACCGTGAGTACCACTGCAAACCGCATAACATCGCGGAATTCGTAGTATTTCTGACCGTATCCAACAAGAATGGTCATCTGGTTATATGGGAATACGTAGTGGCAGGTTACCAGAACCAGGGCAGTCAGGGAGATGACTTCAGGTCCCAGCACGCCGACCCAGAGGGCATTTACAATCGGCAGGGATACTGCCAGGGCACCCATGGCACCTCCAAAGAGTGTGTGAAGTACGTAAATGCTCAGTGTCAGCAGAAGAAGCGGCAGATATACGTTATCGGATGCCGGCATGATTCTCAGCAAAATCTCTGAGATAGAGGCTGCGATGCCGCTGTCGGCCAGTACGTTTCCAAGGGCGAATTCGGCGGTCAGGAACAGCAGGAGTCCGATTTTCACCGACTTCAGATCCGGTGTTTTCAGTATGCCCAGAAGGAACATGATAATTACACCAGCCAGGGAGACGTATGCCTGGGAAATGCCGTGTACACTTTCTGTTACCCACAGTGCTACAATCACCAGCATGAGCACGCAGGTGATGCGGCCCTGGCGGGTCATTGGTTCGGACTTGGAGCGGTCCATCACCAGCTTGGCGTTCAGGTGCTTTCTCTGATAGAATATGTAGACTGCAACCAGCAGTACGGATGCTGCGATGGTTGGGATTGTCATGTAACGGAGCCACTGCGTCTGGGTCATGTCCACGTTATTAATGGAAAGTGCCGCCGCATTCAGTACCACGTCACCGTTTTTCAGAATCATGGCTGTAGTGGTTGCTGTCACAAAGACACTGAAGAGAACTGCTTTTTTCTGTTCAGCGGTTACGTTTTGATCACGCAGCAGGACGAAGTAGATGGAACCAAGCAGGGTAATGCGGGGAACCGGCTGGGGAATCACGGCTGCCAGCAGTGCGTTCAGCAGACAGGCTGCAATTACCAGGTGTGTCAGATTGCTGCAGAACCGGTTGAGGAAGTCGTTTGCCAGTTTCTTTGCCACACCGGAGTTCACTACACCTGCAGAAAGCAGGAAGGAGGAAACGATGGTGAGGAAGTTGGCTGACAGC
>JAFYNS010000178.1 GCA_017556505.1 Bacillota bacterium
CGGGGTGTAGCGCAGTTTGGTAGCGCAACTGGTTTGGGACCAGTGGGCCGCGGGTTCAAATCCTGCCACCCCGACCATGGATGAAAACGGACTTTGTCCGTTTTTTTCGTTTTTGAGGTGGCAGATTTGAACCCCTTGGGCGTGGCCGTCAGAGAGAAAGTACGGTGTACTTTCGAACAGGACACGATCCGAAGGCGACTGTTAGGGAGCCGAGGAGGCAGCGGGTGAAACCCGCGGTCAAATCCTGCCACCCCGACCATGGATGAAAACGGACTTTGTCCGTTTTTTTTATTATATTTCATCTTGATTTTTCTGCCTGAAAATAGTACACTTTTTAGCAGTGTATTAAATACTTGAAAGGTGTGTATTATGGTATTCAGCAGTAATGTATTTCTTATGGCGTTCCTTCCGGTAACGCTCTTATTTTATTTTCTCATTCCGCAGAAGTTCGTAAAAGCACGAAATGCGGTGCTCCTTACTGCCAGCCTGTTCTTCTACGGCTGGGGGGAACCGAAGTATATTCTCGTTATGCTTGGGTCTGTTCTTTTTAACTATTTCCTCGCATTAATTCTGGCAAAATCCGTTTTCCAGCGTTCTCTCCTGCTGGTTCTTTCGGTTGCCGGCAACCTTGGGATTCTTGGATTTTTCAAGTACACGGATTTTCTGATTGATACGGTTAACGGTGTACTGGGCGGTGGACTGAGCCCGCTTAATATCGCTCTCCCAATCGGTATTTCCTTCTATACATTCCAGACCATGTCCTACGTAATTGATGTTTACAGAGGCAAGGTGAAGGTACAGAAAGATCTTCTATCCTTTGCATCCTATGTTACACTGTTTCCTCAGCTGATAGCCGGTCCGATTGTCCGTTACTCCGATGTGGAACTTCAGCTGACCGCACGCAGCAGCTCTGCTGATCAGATTTCCGATGGAATCCGCCGGTTTATTATAGGTTTTGGCAAAAAGGTTCTTCTGGCAAATCAGGTTTTTGTCATCTGGAAAGAACTTTCGGCAATGGAAGAACTGTCTGCAGCCTCGGCATGGCTTGGTGCCATTGCTTTTACATTCCAGATTTACTTTGACTTCAGCGGCTACAGTGACATGGCCATCGGTCTTGGTAAAATCCTCGGTTTTGACTATCTGGAAAACTTCAACTATCCTTATATATCCCGAAGCATCACGGAATTCTGGCGCCGCTGGCATATGTCTTTAAGTTCCTGGTTCAAAGAGTATGTTTATGTGCCGCTGGGTGGTAACCGAAAGGGTCTGAAACGGCAGATTTTCAATATTGCTGTGGTTTGGTCCCTGACCGGTCTCTGGCATGGAGCAAGCTGGAACTTTGTGGCCTGGGGTGTATATTTCGGCCTGATTCTGATTGTTGAAAAGCTGTGGCTGCTCCGGAGGCTGGAAGACCTTCCGAAGGCTGCAGGCCACATTTACAGCCTGATTCTGATTGTAGTTGGCTGGGTTATTTTTGCTATCGATGATCTGGGACAGGTTGCTGAGTATATCGGAATGATGTTCGGTTCATGCGGAGCTGCTGTCGATGATGGATTTTTCTACTTCCTGCAGACACGCTGGATTTTGATGACAGCATGTATGATCGGTTCTACACCGCTGCCGGCTGCATTCGGCCGATGGATTATGGGGAAACTGGATGAGTATCCTGTCATTGCAGGGCTTGCAGAAACCGGTTTTCTGCTGGCTGTCATGACTGTTTCTGTGGCGTTCCTTGTGAGCGGATCCTACAATCCGTTCCTGTATTTCAGATTCTAGGGGGGTGGCAGAATGAAAATAAGAAATTTAATTTTAATTATTGGTGCAGCTGCCTTTCTGTGCCTTCTGAGTATTGGAACTCTGATTTGTCCGGACAGGGATTTTTCTGAGAATGAAAACCGCTATCTGCAGGGAATGCCGCGTTTGACTTTCGATAAAGTTCTGAGCGGAGATTTTGCGGAGGATGCGGAAGGCTATCTGACCGATCAGATTGTATTCCGTGAGGCTTGGGTTGCAGGAAAGAACCTGATGGAACGTGCCATGGGAATCCAGGATATGAACGGAGTTTATCTCTGTGAAGACGGCCGTCTGGTGGAACGTATTACGGATGCGGAATACAACTGGCGTCAGTACAAGCGGAATCTGCAGCAGATTTCTCTGCTGACGGAAGAACTGAATAAAGATAATATTCCGGTGGATGTGATGATGGTTCCTACAGCAGCATATGTATGCAGGGATGTTTTGCCGGAACATGCAGTGCGGTTTGATGAGGACAAGGCCTTTACGCAGGCGGAAGTTCTGCTTGGGGACAGCATGATAGATCTGCGGCCGCAGATGACAGGGGAAGGTGCAGAGAAAATGTTTTTCCGGACTGACCACCACTGGACAGGATATGGAACATTCTTGGGTTATAACGCCTATAGAGAGCGTCTTGGGGAAGCAAAGCTGACCTGGGAGGACTGCCGGCCGGAAACTCTTACGGAAGAATTCTATGGAACCCTCTATTCCAAAGTTCTTCTGCCTTCGCTGACCCCGGATATGATTCAGATTCCGGCGGATGCTCTGGATGCGGAATACACTGTCATGATGGACGGGGAAATGCACGGAAGCCTGTTTTTCCGCGATTTTCTTGATAAAAAAGATAAATATGCCGTGTATTTCGGCGGAAACTATGCTAAAGTAGATATATCCATGGAAAATTCCCGTGGCAGTGAAGATCTTCTGATTATCAAAGACTCCTTCGCCAACTCCTTTGTTCCGTATCTGCTGGACGATTTCGGGTATATTACCATGGTGGATACACGTTTTTACAGGGAAGACATTTCCCAGCTTGCAAAAGACTATGACAGGGTGCTGGTGCTTTACGGCATGGCCAACATGGGGCAGCAGCGTATGGTTCTCCTGTCCGGACTGACCGGCGGAGAATAAAAGGAAACAGGGAGGACGACGGATGAAACTGAAGGATCTGGAAACACCGGCTCTGATTATCGACGAGCTTGTTATGGAAGAGAACATGGACCATATGATGGCCATGCTGGAGGATACGCGGATTCAGCTGCGTCCCCATTATAAGACGCACAAATCCCCGGACCTGGCCTGGCTGCAGATTGAAAAAGGGGCGAAAGGAATCACCTGTTCCAAGCTGAGCGAGGCAGAAGACCTGGTGAAGGCTGGAATTTACGACATTCTCATCGCCAATCAGGTGGTTCAGAAGTCCAAGATTGCCCGTCTGGCATCCCTGGCCGGCATGTGCCATATGACTGTCTGCGTAGACTCTGAGCAAAACATCCGGGATCTGTCTGCAGCGGCATGCCTGGCTGGTTCCGTAATTCATTGCTATGTAGAACTGGATATCGGAATGAAGCGCTGCGGCGTGAATACTTTTGAAGAGTTTTATCAGCTTGCAGCCTTGCTGGAAGAACTTCCGGGTGTGTCCTATGACGGCATTCAGGCCTATGCAGGAAACCTTGCTCATGAATATGATGTGGATAAAAGAGAAGCTGCTATCGAAGCCAATGAAGAACGTCTCCGTCAGCTGATTGCTTATCTGGATCAGCGGGGTATTAAAAACCGTGAAGTCAGCGGATGCAGCACAGGCAGTGTTTACATGAAAAAATACAGCAGCGTATATACTGAGCTGCAGCCGGGTTCTTATATTTTCCTGGACATGGCATACCGCGGCATGAAAACTGCGTTTAAGAATTCTCTGTACGTTCTTGCTACAGTTATCTCAGCAGGACCGGATCATTTCGTCATCGATGCCGGTGTGAAGAGCATCTGTCCGGATCAGGGAAATCCGGGACTGGACGGTATTGAATTCGAATCAGTAAGTCTGAGTGAAGAACATACTGCTTTCTACGGTCCTCACAGCCTGAAGGTGGGGGATATGGTAAAGGTAGTACCGGGTCATTGCTGTTCTACTGTGAACCTTTATGATGAGATGTATCTGCTGGACGGTGATACCGTGATTGACAGGATTCCTGTAGTGGGCAGAGGTAAGGCGAGATAAATAAAAAACAAACCTGCAGTTTGGGAAAAAACCAGGCTGCAGGTTTTTATATACTTAATAGCGGTATTCGGACGGTAGGCAGCTGCAGGCATCTGCATCTGCAATGACAGTCAGATTGGGGTGGTACTGCAGAACAGAACCAGGAACGGATGGTGTCACAGGGCCGAAAAGAACCTCTCGCAAAATCTCTGATTTCGATGTTTCACTGACGCATAGAAGAATCTGTTTTGCGTTCATAATACCGTTCATCCCCATGGTAATGGCCTGCGTAGGAACCTCCTCCAGTGAAGAAAAGAAGCGGGCATTGGCTGATCGGGTGCTTTCGCTGAGCGCAACACAGTGGGTTGCAGCGGTGAAAGTGTCTGATGGTTCATTGAAACCGATGTGACCGTTGTTTCCTAGGCCCAGAAGCTGCAGGTCGATACCGCCAAGAACTGAAATCAGCTGGTCGTAACGTCTGCACTCTGCATCGGCGGATTTTGCCAGGCCGGAAGGGATGTGGCAGCGTTCCGGACTGATATTAACGTGAGAGAACAGATTCTGCTCCATGAAATAAGCATAGCTTCCGGGATTGTCCGGTGCCATACCAACGTATTCGTCCAGATTCAGCGTGGTAACTGAAGAAAAGTCAATCTGATCATTACGGTACAGTTGTGTCAGACAGCGGTAAATACCAAGAGGCGTACCGCCGGTTGCCAGCCCCAGGACACTGTCCGGCTTCAGGAGAATCTGCTCTGCAATCAGTTCAGCAGCCTTCCGGCTCAGGTCTTCATAATCTTTGGTACAGATGATTTTCACAATTGGCTGTATCCTTTCTCCTTAAGTTTTTTCATGGCCAGATATCCGGCCCCCAACATGCCGGCACGGTTTTTCAGTTCTGCAGAAGCGATAGTCAGATGTTCAAAACCAGGTGCCAGAAGCGTATATATTTCTCTGCAAAGGTTGAAGAACCTTTCCTGGTCTTCCATGAGTCCGCCGCCCAGAACCACACATGGCGGATTAAACACATGAATTACAGAGGCAATTCCCATGGCGATGCGGTGCTGCCACAGCTCAGGATTATCGGCAAGAACCTGATTGGACGCCAGCTGCTCCCAGTGCACCGGTATTCCGCTTTCATCGGGCATGTACATCATGCCGAATTCGCCGGCAGAATATCGGTCACCGTGCAGAATCTTTCCGTCCAGTACAATTCCGCCGCCAATGCCTGTGCCAAAGGTCAGGGTGATGCTGCTTTTGAAACGTTTTGCCGAGCCGAAGACAGACTCCGCGATAGCTGCACAGTTTGCATCATTTTCCGCAATAACTGGCAGGTCAGGGCATTTCAGAGCCTTCTGAAGGACTTCCGGAAGACAGGTCCCCATATAATCCGGGAATACTTCCGGTGGGTCGTACACGATGGTGCCGCTGACCGGATTAATCTGCCCGCGGGTACTGATTCCCACCGCATCCAGCGGACCTTCTTCGAGTTCTGCCTGCAGAATCTGAACCAGTTTGTCAAGCATCTGGGCAGTTCCAAGATTGGCCTCCGTCGGAATGTATGAAGTTTCGCTTAAGGCTTCTCCGTCAAACAGGGCATGTTTCATCCAGGTTCCACCGATATCAAAAACAGAAATTCGCATATTTGATCCTTCCTAAAGGAGAGTTTTATGGTATAATCTTTTTAAACCATAGCATGGAATGAAGGATTTTGCAAGAGGTGGCATATGAATGAAAAGAAATACAGAGTATTGAGTATCGGTGCTCATCCCGATGATGCGGATACCAGTGCAGGCGGCCTGCTGCTGAAACTGCGTGATAAGGGCTGGGAAGTGCGCCTTCTTTCTGTAACTGATGGAAGTGCAGGCATGTATGATATCAGCCGCTGCGGAGCACCTCTGGCAGAAAAACGAAAAGCGGAAGCTGCCGCCAGCGGTGCACTTCTAGGTGGTATCTATGATGTCTGGGATCTGCCTGATGCACGGCTGACTGTAAATCTTGAAAATCGTGAGAGAATGATCCGATATGTCCGTCAGTACCGGCCAGATGTAATTATTACCAACCGCCCGGGAGATTATCATCCGGACCACCGTGCAGCAGCCACACTGGTTGCCGATGCGTCCTATCTTCTGATGGTACCGTATATCTGCAGTGATGTACCGCCGCTGGATTACGAACCGGTGATTCTGTACTGGTCTGACGGTTTTCAGACGCCGTATCCGAGCAAAGCAGATGTGGTTGTACCGATTGACGGTTACGAAGAGCGGAAGGTGCAGCTGGCCTGCTGCCATGAATGTCAGTATTTCGACTGGATGTACTGGCCGGACCGGATGGAAAAGCGGGAATGGCCGCGTGAGCAGCAGATTGAAGAACTGCGTCAGCGCTTCCTCCGCGGGGATCACAGGGACCGTGACCATGTGGAAAAAGAACTGATTGAACGGTTCGGTGAAGAAAAAGCAGCCGATATAAAGTCTGCAGAGTACTATGAAATCTGTGAATTTGGAGGCAGCCTGAGTGAAGAATTAAGAGCGATTCTGGAAGGATAAGAGCATAGGAATGAAAGAAATTAAACTGGTTATAACAGAGCCTTTTATAAATGGTCCATCCTGGCTTACAAATAATCCGGGTCTGGAAATTATTATAATCAGTGGAGCGTCCAGTCAGGCGGAAGTTGATGGAGCTCTTTATAAGACATTATTTTATAATGATATACCGATAACAGACAATCCGTCTGAATGTCTGGAATTGCTCATGAAAGAAATGGATGCTCAGGAAAGCATTGTTACAGGTGGTCTGCTTTTCAGAGTAGATGATAAAATAATTATGCCAGGCTGCTGCTGCGGTCTGGAACAATGGCGGGAAGCTGTGAATCACTTACGGCAGGGGAGACGGCCATGGCTGGGTCATGATCCAATTCGCGGATGTGAGTTTTTTGAAGATTCGATATTCATCATATCTGATAATCTGGAAGAATATCCGGAAGAGCGTGAATACAGACAAAAGGAACAATATAAACTGGAATATTCCAAAGACGAAATGGAAGCCTTGCTGATACAACTTGAAAAGGACAGCGATGACTTCATAAATGGACCTTTAAAAAAACGATTGGGAGAACTTGCACCTGAAATTGCAGATAAATTCTGCGAAGCATGGCACAAGAATTTTTAATAAGCACAGGCGAAATACAGACTTACGCTTAAATATTAAAAAAGAGTTTTTAAGTGTATTTCCTTTAATCAACCAACAGTAAATATAAAAAATCCCGGCAAACCGGGATTTTTGTTTGCTGATAGTACAGATTTACAGAATAGCGAAGTCAACCCACTGGGAAATCAGGTATGCCAGTGCAGACAGGACGCAGCAGAAGGAGATGACCTGAGATTTGATCTTCGCCTGACGGTCGAAGACAGCCATGGAGAGAATCCATGCTACAACCAGAGTAATCAGTGCGATTACAGTCATTTTGTTGATAGTGCCGGCCCAGCCGCGGAAGAAGAAGCACAGGAGTGCAACAACGACTACAGTCAGCGCATATTTCAGCGGGCTTCCGGACTTGCAGAATGTAGGTATGAGAAGTGCTGCCCAGATAATCCCCAGAAGCAGGCACTTTGCAATTAAAATCAGAAATGCTTCCATAAATAAATACTCCTTTATTTTCTCAATACTAACAGTATAGTTGATTTTTCGGCAGGAATCAATTAAAATATAATAGAAAAATTATGACTAAATGCAGGAGGAAATTATGGCACAGTTATATTATAGATACAGCACAATGAACGCAGGCAAGTCCATTGAGCTGATTAAAGTTGCTTATAACTACGAAGAAAGAGGAAAGCACGTACTCACACTGGTTCCTGCCACAGACAATCGTTATGGAACCGGTCTGATTACATCCAGAATCGGCATCCAGAGAGAAGCAATGGTTGTTGCAGACGATACGAATATTCTGGAATTATACATGCGTGAAAATGAAAAGCAGAAGATTGACTGCATTCTGATTGATGAATGTCAGTTCCTGAAAAAGCATCATATCCAGGAACTTGTGGAAATTGTGGACAGCTGTGATGTGCCTGTTCTGGCCTATGGTCTGAAAAATGACTTCCGTAATGAGCTGTTCGAAGGATCCTACTATCTGCTGATTTATGCAGACAAGATTGAAGAAATCAAGACCATCTGCTGGTGCGGACGCAAGGCGACCATGGTTGCCCGTCTGGTTGACGGAAGAATTGTAAAGCAGGGGGAACAGATTGTGGTAGGAGGAAACGACATGTACATTTCCCTTTGCCGAAAGCACTATAACGACGGCAGACTGGGGCCATCAAAATGATGGGGGCAAACGGCACATGCCGGGCAAAATCTCTGAAGCAGGCTCTTCTGATCTGTCTCCTGGTACTGTCTCTGCTTCTGGGCTGCAGCCTGTGGGCAGATGAAGCTTCTGCGGCAGAAAAGACCGGTACTGTTGTCATTGATGCACTGAATGTGAGAACCGCTCCGGGAACTCTGAATCAGGCTTTGGGACTGATTTATATGGGCGAAAAGGTAACCATTCTGGGAACAGAAAAAGACTACACCGGAACACCATGGTATATGATTTACTATAATGGCAGCATCGGTTATGTCAGCTCTGATTATATTGCCATTGACAGTACCAATGAGTATGTATATGATGCAGTTTTTGAGATGGAAATGGATATTCAGGGTTTCCCTGAAAGCTATAAGCCTTATCTTCGTCAGATTCATGCTGACTATCCGCACTGGGTATTTCAGGCTGCTCATACAGGGCTGGACTGGACGTCTGCTGTGGATGCTGAAAGTAAACCGGGGGTTACTCTGGTAACCGGTACGGCTGCAGCTTCCTGGAAATCTACCGATCCCGGCGCATATAATCCGGATAGCGGAAAATACATCCAGTACGACAGCGGAAACTGGGTAACCGCATCCAGAACGATTATTGAGCATTATATGGATCCGAGAAACTTTCTGAATCACGGCGGAATCTTCCAGTTCATGGCCCATTCCTATGACAGCCGCACCCAGAATGCAGAAGGCCTGCAGGGTGTACTGACTGGAACCTTCATGGGCGGAGAATTCCCGGAAGAGACACATCTTACATATAATGATGTGCTGATGGAAGTGGGAGCACGGACAGAAGTAAATCCTTACGTTCTGGCATCCATGATTCTGGTGGAACAGGGAAATTCCGGCATCGGAAAGAGCATCTCCGGTACAGTTGAAGGATATGAAGGCTATTACAATCACTTCAATGTAGGTGCTTATCAGGCAGGGGGTATGGATGCAGTAACCAGGGGTCTCTGGTATGCAAGCCAGTCCGGAACCTATGAACGTCCGTGGAACAGCATCTACCAGTCTATTCTGGGCGGTGCTTCCTTCTACAGCGAAAACTACGTTAAGAACAATAAAAATACCCTCTATTTTAAGAAGTTCAATGTGATGAACGGAGTGGAGAATGTGGGGAAAGGCCAGTACATGACCAATGTCCAGGGGGCTGAAAGTGAAGCTGCTGCTCTGAGAAAGGGTTATCTGACTGTACTGGATCAGGCCATGACCTTTATCATCCCTGTTTATCAGAACATGCCGGAGACAGCCTGTCTGAAGCCTGTTTCCAGTGCGAATAATGATAATTACCTGGAATCACTTTCTGTCGGCGGATATACCATGACTCCTATTTTCAGCAGTTCTCAGACTTCTTACGAAGTCATTGTACCTCCGGGAGTAAAGTCTGTAAAGATTGATGCATCAGCCAGAAACAGCAGTGCATC